>NZ_JADFUD010000039.1:0-73903 GCF_054820065.1 Bradyrhizobium sp. UFLA06-06 | reverse complement strand
CCTGCTCCCGTGCGCAATTGCGCACTAGGCAGGGACGACAGCGGAGTTGGTGACGGCTACTTGTCGCTCAAGACGTCACCGAACAGCGCCCAGGACTTGCCGTCGAACCGCGCCATCTGGATTTGCCGGATCGGCGTCACATTGTCGGGCTCGGTCTGCACCTTGATGCCGGGCAGCAGCATCGGCAGTTCGAGCGCCTTCAGATTGGTCGCCTGCTTGATGATGTTGTCGCGGCTGTAATCGCCGTTGCAGTTCTTCAGCACCACCGTCATGACCTGCGCCACCGTGTAGCCCTGCACGTTGAAGAGGTCGCCCGGGCTCGCATTCGGCTGGTACTTCTTCATCCAGGCCGCAAACTCCTTCTGCGCGGGATCGTCGATCCAGCGCGGGTCGGTCGGATCCTTCAGATAGAGGCCGGTCACGACGCCGATCACGTTCTCGAGGCCGGCCGGCTCGAGCACCGCGGATACGGAGTTGGAGACGGTCGGCAGGATGGTCAGCGGCTTCCAGCCCATGCTCGCCGCCTTGCGCAGCGCCTGGGCCGCGAATTTCGGCGTCGCCTCGGCGAAGAAGACGTCCGCGCCGGACTCGCGCATCGTCACCATCTGGGAATCGATGGTGGGATCGGTCGTGAGATACGTGGTCTCCGCGACGATCTGGCCGACATGCTCGCCGAGCCCGTCCTTGAAACCCCTGAGATAGTCTTTGCCGGCATCCTCGTTCGGCGTGATGACGGCGATCTTCGCATCCGGCTTGGTCTTCAGGATGTATTTTGCGTAGAGCCGGCCTTCGAGCTCGTAGGTCGGATTGAAACCGACCGTCCACGGGAATTGCTTCGGATCGTTCCAGCGCGTCGCGCCGGAGGACACGAACAGCTGCGGCACGTGCTTGATGTTGAGGTACTTCTGCACCGAGATGTTCGGCGCGGTGCCGACCGCGCTGAAGATCGCAACCACCTCGTCCTGCTCGACGAGCTTGCGGGTCTGCTCGACCGTCTTCGACGGCGAATAGGCGTCGTCGAGACTCTCGAAGTCGATCTTGCGGCCGTTGATGCCGCCCTGATCGTTGAGCATCTGGAAATACGCGGCTTCGGCACGCGCGATCGTGCCGTAGGCCGACGCCGGACCGCTATAGGGTGCGGTGTTCCCGATCTTGATTACGGAATCGGCTGCCACGGACGGCGAGATCAACGAGGCCGTGAGCGCGGTGAAGGCGAGAAAGCCCGCCAGGCGGGAGCGAGTTGACAAGGGCATATCCTTTTCTTGGTTTTCTTGACGCGGCGCACCTTATCAATCGCGCCCGCGCAGGCAATCGCGAAGAAGACTGCAATGAGATTTCCGCATGCCGGCAATCACATTCGCTCGCCGAGCATCATGCGCTTTCAAGATCCGGATTGTTGCCGGGATGTTCATGATGTGAGCCTTCGATAGTCACGAAGGTTCACCGAGCAAGACTCGCATTCCGCGCGGCGGCCTGCGCCGCGCTCATGTCAGCGAGAACATGATCCTTAAGCCGCGACCGCCGCCGCGCGCGGGCTGACGACATATTCCTTCAGCACCTTGTCGGTGCCGTCGATTTCGGTCAGCGCCACGTCGTAGGACCACAGATCGGCCAGATGCTGCAGCACGCGCCGGGCATCGGTCTCGTTGAGCTGCGCGCCCTTCACGGTGGTGTGACGCAGCATCAGGCGGCGATCGCCGTCGAGATCGACATCCACGACCTCGATATTGGCGTCGACGAAGCCGACGTCGTATTGCCGCGCCAGCTCGCGGCGGACCCGGCGGTAGCCGCGCTCGTCGTGGATCGCGTCGACCTTGATCCCCTGGCTTTCCGCGGGGTCGTCGTGCAAATGGAACATGCGGAAGCGCCGGATCAGCGCCGGGCTGAGGAACTGGTTGATGAAGCTCTCGTCGCGGTAGTTGCTCCAGATCTCGCGCAGCACGCCCTCGACGTCACCCTTGCCGGCGATGTCGGGGAACCACTCGCGGTCCTCGTCCTCCGGATTTTTCACGATCCGCTCGATGTCCTGCATCATGGCGAAGCCGAGCGCGTAGGGATTGAAGCCGGAATAGCGGCGGTCGTCGAATTCGGGCTGGAACACCACATTGGTGTGCGACTGCAGAAATTCGAGGAAATTGCCGTCGGTGATCCGGCCCTGCTGATGCAGCCGGTTCATGATGCGGTAATGGACGTAGGTCGCGGTGCCCTCGTTCATCACCTTGGTCTGGCCCTGCGGGTAGAAATACTGCGCGATGTGGCGCACGATGCGGATGAGCTCGCGCTGCCAGGGTGCAAGGCGCGGCGCGGTCTTCTCGAGGAAATAGAGGATGTTCTCCTGCGGCAAGCCGAGCAGCGCGCGGCGGCGCTCGGCCGTGAGCGTAGCCTTGCTCTTGGCCTTGGTGTTCGGCACCGTTCGCCACAAATCGTTGAACACGCTTTCCTCGTGCTGCCGGCGCTCGCCGGCCCGCTTCTCCTCGGCACGCAAATCGAGCGTCTTCTTTCCGGGATAGCGGTCGACGCCATGCGACATCAGCGCATGCGCGGCATCGAGCGTTCGCTCCACCGTCTCGCGGCCATGGCGGTCCTCGCAGACCGAGATGTAGCCCTTGGCGAATTCCAGATAGTCGAGAATGCCGTCGGCGTCGGTCCACTGCTTGAACAGATAGTTGTTCTTGAAGAAGTGATTGTGCCCAAACGCCGCGTGCGCGATCACCAGCGTTTGCATCGTCGCCGTGTTCTCCTCCATGAGATAGGAAATGCACGGCGAGGAATTGATCACGATCTCATAGGCGAGGCCCATCAGGCCCTTGCGATAGGACGCTTCCTGGAACGCGAACTGCTTGCCGAACGACCAGTGCTTGTAGAACAGCGGCATGCCAACCGAGGAATAGGCGTCGAGCATCTGCTCGGCGGTGATCACCTCGATCTGGTTGGGATAGACGTCGAGTCCGAGCTCGGTGCGCGCGATTTTCTCGCAGGCGTCGTGGACCCGCTGCAAGGTCTGGAAATCCCAATCGGCGCCCTCGAACAGCCGTTCCCCGGAAGAACCCATCACGCTACACCCTTTCCTGCTTGCTGCGGCGCTTGAACAGGTCCTGGAACACCGGGAAGATCTCGCCGCGCTCGCTCACCTTGCGCATCGACAGCGGCTCGCCCTCGTTGCGCAGGCGCTCATAGAGGGTCCAGAGTGAGGAATCCGGCATGTCGAAGGTGTAGTTGGCGGCTTCGCCGACCTCGAGATAGGCGAAGAACTGGCAAACCGGCAGGATCTTTTCGGTCAGGAGATGGCCGGTCAGCGCGCTATCGGAAGTCATGTTGTCGCCGTCCGAGGCCTGAGCGGCGTAGATGTTCCAGTCGGCCGGACGGAAGCGGGTGCGGACGATATCGTGCATCGCGACCAGTGCGCTCGACACCAGCGTGCCGCCCGACGCCGGTCCATGGAAGAACGTGTCCTCGTCGACCTCTTCGGCGCGGTCGGTGTGGCGGATGAACACGATCTCGACGTGCTTGTAGCGCCGCTTCAGGAACACGTAGAGCAGCATGTAGAACCGCTTTGCCAGATCCTTCATGTGCTCGGACATCGAGCCAGAGACGTCCATCAGGCAGAACATCACGGCCTGCGCCACCGGCTTCGGCACCGTCTCGAAGCGGCGATAGCGGATGTCGATCGGATCGATAAACGGGATCCGCTTGGCCTTGGCCTTCAGCGCTTCGAGCAGCGTGAGCAGTTCGCGGCGGCGCGTATCGTCCTCGCATTCCGCAAGCTCGGCCTCGAGCGTCTCGATCTCGTCCTTGCGCGGCCGGCGCAGCGCCACACGCCGCGCCAGCGCCCGGCTCACCGTGCGGCTGATCGAGATGTTAGCGGGCGAGCCCGATGTCGCATAACCCGCGCGCCGGAGGCCCTCGCTCTCGGTTTCCGCGAGCTTGCGCTTTTCAAGGTCGGGCAATTCGAGGTCGTCGAGGAAAAGGTCGACGAACTCCTCGCGGCTGAGCACGAAGCGGAAGGCGTCCTCGCTGTCGCCCTCGCCAGCGCCGGAGCCCTTGGCACCGCTCTGGTTCGGGCGCTGCAGCCAGTCGCCCTCGACGAACTTCTTGTTGCCGGGCAGCACCATGTCGCGCGTGCCGCCCTCGCGCCGGAACCGCGGCTCGTCCATGCCGTCCAGCGGGATCGTCACCTCGCCGCCCTCCAGGACATCCTTGATGTCCCGGTCCTGCGACGACTTCTTGACAGCTCCCTGCACCAGCGCCTTGGCGCGCCGCAGGAAGCGCTGCCGGTTCTCCAGGCTCTTGCTACCCGGATTCAACCGCCGATCGACGATATGCATGACCACGTTGCATCTGCCTCACCGGATGCGATCATGAAAGTCGCATCGCATTTTTCTTCGACGGGACGGGACGAGACGGGACGAAACGGAAAGCCGGTGCCGGCTTTCCGGATCGCGCATTAGCCGGCCTGCTTCACCCGCATGTACCACTCGACGAGCCGGCGGACCTGGCGCTCGGTATAACCGCGCTCCACCATCCGCTCGACGAACTCGCCGTGCTTCTTCTCGGTCTCGCCGTCCTTCTTGGAACCGAACGAGATCACCGGAAGCAGATCCTCGACCTGCGAGAATATCCGCTTCTCGATCACGTCGCGAACCTTTTCGTAGGAGGTCCAGCTCGGGTTCTTGCCATTGTTGTGCGCCCGCGAACGCAGCGAGAACTTGACGACCTCGTTGCGGAAGTCCTTCGGGTTGGCGATGCCGGCCGGCTTCTCGATCTTGGTCAGCTCCTGGTTCAGGAGCTCGCGGTTCATCAGCTGGCCGGTGTCGGGATCCTTGAAGTCCTGATCCTCGATCCAGGCGTCGGCGTAGTCGACATAGCGGTCGAACAGGTTCTGGCCGTAGTCGGCGTAGGATTCCAGATAGGCCTTCTGGATCTCGTTGCCGATGAACTCGGCATAGCGCGGCGCGAGGTCGGCCTTGATGAATTCGAGATAGCGCTTCTCGGTCTCGTCAGGCAGCTGCTCGCGGCGGATCGCCTGCTCCAGCACATACATCAGGTGCACCGCATCGGCGCCGACTTCGGTGGTGTCATGGTTGAAGGTCGAGGCAAGCACCTTGAAGGCAAAGCGGGTGGATACGCCGTCCATGCCCTCGTCGACGCCGGCCGCGTCCTTGTACTCCTGGACGCTGCGTGCCTTCGGGTCGGATTCCTTGAGGCTCTCGCCGTCATAGACCCGCATCTTGCCGAACAGCGTCGAGTTCTCGTGCTTGCGCAGCCGCGACATCACCGAGAAGCGCGCCATCGTCTCCAGCGTCGCCGGAGCGCAAGGTGCTGCGGCAAGCTCGGAGCCCTGGATCAGCTTCTCGTAGATCTTCTGCTCCTCGGTGACCCGCAGGACGTACGGGACCTTGATGACGCAGATGCGGTCGATGAAGGCCTCGTTGTTCTTGTTGGTCTTGAAGCTCTGCCACTCCGCCTCGTTGGAGTGCGCGAGGATGATGCCGGTGAACGGAATCGCGCCGATATTCTCGGTGCCGATGTAGTTGCCCTCCTGCGTCGCGGTCAGCAGCGGGTGCAGCATCTTGATCGGTGCCTTGAACATTTCGACGAACTCGAGCACGCCCTGGTTGGCGCGGTTGAGGCCGCCGGAATAGCTGTAGGCGTCGGGATCGTTCTGGGCGTAGGTCTCGAGCTTGCGGATGTCGACCTTGCCGACCAGCGAGGAGATGTCCTGGTTGTTCTCGTCACCGGGCTCGGTCTTGGCAACCGCGATCTGGCGCAGCCTTGAAGGCTGGATGCGCGCGACGCGGAATTGCGAGATGTCGCCACCGAAGGCTTCGAGCCGCTTGTAGGCCCAGGGCGACATCAGCCCGCTCAGCCGGCGGCGCGGAATGCCGTACTTCTCCTCGATCATCGGGCCAAGCGTCTCGGGATCAAACAGCCCAAGCGGGCTCTCGAACACCGGCGACAGCTCGTCGCCCGCCTTCAGCACGTAGATCGGATGAATCTCCATCAGCGCCTTGATGCGCTCGGCGAGCGACGACTTGCCGCCGCCGACCGGCCCGAGCAGATAGAGGATCTGCTTGCGCTCTTCGAGGCCCTGCGCGGCGTGACGGAAGAAGCCGACGAGGCGCTCGATCGTGTCCTCCATGCCGTAGAAGCCGGCGAAGGCCGGATACGACCTGATGGTACGGTTCAAAAAGATACGGCCAAGGCGTGGGTCCTTGGCCGTGTCGATCATCTGGGGCTCACCGATTGCCGCCAATAACCGCTCGGCCGCATTTGCATATCGCATCGGATCACTTCGACACGACTCCAAATACTCGGCCATCGACATGTCGGTCTGGCTTCGCGCTTCAAACGACCTTGCGAAGGCGTTGAACAAAGAATCGTTGTACATGATCCCTCTCTCCACGATATGTATCGCCGCACGACTGACACGAGTCGTAACAAGAGCGTCCTAGGATCGAATCAGCGTCGGCACGCTGGGTCTATTGGACACTCGACCGACTCAGTTCGGCAATGCACGGCGCGTGCAGCCTCTGCCTTATCAACAGGCAGGAAGCTTAATGGTTCATCAATATCCCCTTGTTTTTGGTGGCTGTAACCCCCTCGCCACATCCGTGGTTTACCGGGGCCCAGGCCTCCGAAGCGGACATCCGAGCGGGCAACTTCCCGTCCGGCGATGGACGTTGGGCTTCCCTGAAAAAGTGTGACCGTTCAGCCGTGGCGTCAAGATGCGCGCGTCACAGACTCGCATGAACAAACGTTCAGCCGCCGTTGAACGTGCCTCCTTGTCGCCGCGACTAAGGCAACGAGCCCGCGCAGTTCCGCGCGGCACCATTGCCGCGCTTTAAAGATGACACCTTGGAGGCGCCGGCTATTCCCGAGCCGGCCATGAAGCAGGCGTTCCTTGTTGTCGCACTCGCAGCCGCCGCCTGTACCGGCGCGCCGTTAACCGCCCAGGCGCAGGAAGGCGTCGACAAGGCCGCGGCGGCGGCTTTCGACAACAGGATGTTCGCCGGCCCGCCCGGCGCGAAAGCCTATGCCTGCTTTGTGCGGCGGTACGATGCAAATCATCTGGCGCAGCATCCAAAGCAGAAGGTCAGCGCGATGAAGCTTCTGGTGGCAGCGGAAGACGCGCCGGAGGACAAGGCCACCAACCATTCATTCCGGCTCGGCGTCACATACCGCCACCGCTCCGGCAATTTCGACTCCAGCGACTACTGCAATCACGCCATCGCGACCGAATCCGGACACGAAATACGCTTCGAATGCAGCGTGGATTGCGAGGGCGGCGGCGGCGTTATCCAGGGACAATAAATCCGCCATTGCGCGCCTTGGCCGCATCATGGTGTGGAATCGCAACAAGCCCGACGACGATGCGGGCGAAGCGCTGTTTGCCGGCGCCGACGACAAGATCTTTCGCGTCGATCGCGTGGACTTAGGCGAATGCGCCGAACTTGTGACCGACCGCAAGGAACTCGCCGCGCTCCGGCACAAATGATAGGTTTGCCCAAAAGGGGCAACACTGGGTCAACAATAGTTGCGCGAGGGACGCCATGCACCGACGCGGCATCCTGTGGGGCACCGTGTCGGCGATCGGCGCCGTCTTCGCAGCGTCACGAGCCGACGCCGCCACCGAAGCGCCGCCGCAAAAGCTGAAGGTGGTCTATCACCTCGATGACCTCAACAAGGTCAATTTCGTGATCGGCAACATCCAGAACCATCTCGACGGCGTCGGCGGCCCCGGCAATGTCACGATTGCGGTGGTGGCGCACGGCCAGGCGCTGAAGGCGTTTCATTCAGCCGCCGCCAATCCCGACCTGTCAAAACATGTCAGGCAATTCACCAGGGATGGGATCGAGTTCGCCGCCTGCGGCAACACCATGAAATCGCAGAACATCGGCCTCGCCGACTTGCTCCCCGGCTTCGTCGCCGCCGAGCGCGGCGGGGTGGTCCGCCTCGCCGAGCTGTAATCCCAGGGTTACCTCTACCTGCGGCCCTGATGCGCGGTCCTGCGCCGCAGCGCGTCATAAAAATGTGCCGAGATCAGGGTCTGCTCGGACCGCATCCGAGGGGATCGAACTGTTGTGAATGGCGTTATCCCTTGGAAATGCTGATATTCCGCCCGGGGCCCCAGCCATGTTGACAATCCCCCTCCGCCCCCGAAAGCTGCCCGGGAACCCAAAAATCGACCCTCGATCGAACGAGAACAGGCACCCATGAACCCCGTCAAAGCACTCGAAAATCACCGCCAGGCCGTCTGGCTGGACTTCCTCGCCCGCGGCTTCGTCGCCAACGGCGACCTGAAGCGGCTGATCGAGACCGACGGCGTCAAAGGCGTGACGTCCAACCCCTCGATCTTCGAGAAGGCGATCGGCAGCTCCGACGAATATGACGGGGCGATCGGCAAGGCCCTCAAGAACGGCGACCGCTCGGTAGCCGACCTGTTCGAGCACCTCGCGGTCGAGGACATCCAGCACGCCGCCGACGTGCTGCGCCCGGTCTACGACCAGAGCCACGGCGGCGACGGCTTCGTCAGCCTCGAGGTGTCGCCCTATCTCGCGATGGACACCAAGGGCACGATCGCGGAAGCCGAACGGCTCTGGAAGGACGTCCACCGCAAGAACCTGATGGTCAAGGTGCCGGGGACGCCCGAGGGCCTGCCGGCGATCGAGTACCTGATCGGCGAAGGCATCAGCATCAACATCACGCTGCTGTTCTCGCAGAAGGTCTATCGCCAGGTCGCCGAGGCCTATCTCAAGGGCCTGGAGAAATACGTCGGCAAGGGCGGCGATCCCTCCCATGTCGCGAGCGTCGCGAGCTTCTTCGTCAGCCGGATCGACAGCGCGGTCGACAAGCAGCTCGACGAGAAGATCGCGAAGGCCAACGATCCGCACGAAAAGGAGCGGCTCGCGGCCTTAAAGGGCAAGGTCGCGATCGCCAACGCAAAACTCGCCTATCGGGACTACAAGCGGCTGTTTTCCGGCGCGCGCTGGGACAAGCTCACGGCCAAGGGCGCCAGGCCGCAGCGGCTGCTCTGGGCCTCGACCGGCACCAAGAACAAGGACTATAGCGACGTGCTCTATGTCGAGGAGCTGATCGGCCCCGACACCGTCAACACCGTGCCGCCGGCAACGCTCGATGCCTTCCGCGACCACGGCAAGGTCCGCGACAGCCTCGAGGAGAATGTCGAGGACGCCCGTCATGTGCTGGAGGAGCTGGAGAAGTCCGGCATCTCGCTCGATGCGATCACCGAGGAGCTGGTCAAGGACGGCGTCAAGCTGTTCGCCGACGCGGCCGACAAGCTGTACGGCGCGGTCGCCCACAAGCGCGCCACCTCGCTGGGCGGCGGCATCGACCGCCAGAAGCTCGCGCTCGGCGCCGCCATCGAGAAGGCGGTCGAGAAGAGCACCGAGGAATGGCGCGCCGCGGCCAGGATCCGTCGGCTCTGGCACAAGGACAAATCGGTCTGGACCGGCGACGACGAGGACAAATGGCTGGGCTGGCTCACCAGCGCGGCCACCGCGAACGTCGCCGACTACGAGGACTTCGCCCAGCGCGTGAAGGGGCAGAACTTCACCGATGCCGTCGTGCTCGGCATGGGCGGGTCGAGCCTCGGGCCTGAGGTCTTGGCCCAGACCTTCCCGCACCGGTCCGGTTTCCCGCGGCTGCACGTGCTCGACTCCACCGATCCGGCGCAGGTGCGCGCGATGGAGGAGTATGTCGACATCGCAAGGACGCTGTTCATCGTCTCCTCCAAATCCGGCGGCACCACCGAGCCGAACGTGATGAAGGACTATTTCTTCGATCGGGTGGCGAAGGCGATCGGCAAGGACAAGGCCGGCCACCGCTTTATCGCGGTGACCGATCCGGGCTCGTCGCTGCAAAAGGTCGCGATCAAGCAGGGCTTTGCCCGCATCTTCTACGGCGACCCTGCGATCGGCGGCCGCTATTCCGTGCTGTCGCCGTTCGGTCTGGTGCCGGCGGCCGCCGCCGGCATCGACGTCCGCAGCCTGCTCGGCCATACGCTCGCGATGGTGCGCTCCTGCGGTGCCGACGTGCCGCCGCAGGAGAACCCGGGCGTGCAGCTCGGGCTCGCGATGGGGATCGCGGGCCTCGAAGGCCGCGACAAGGTGACGATCTTCGCCTCGCCGGACGTTGCCGATTTCGGCGCCTGGGCCGAGCAGTTGATCGCGGAATCGACCGGCAAGGACGGCAAAGGCCTGATCCCGATCGAGGGCGAGACGATTGGCGAGGCGGCAGTCTACGGCAACGACCGCTTCTTCATCGACCTGCGTACCGATAGCGAGCACGACGCCGCGCATGAGGCCAAACTCGCGGCGCTCGAGGCCGCAGGCCATCCCGTGGTTCGGATCGTGATGAAGTCGATCGACCATATCGGCCAGGAGTTCTTCCGCTTCGAGATCGCGACCGCGGTGGCCGGCTCGATCCTCGGCATCAACCCGTTCAACCAGCCCGACGTCGAAGCCGCCAAGATCAAGACCCGCGAACTGACGGCCGCGTTCGAGAAGACCGGATCGCTGCCGGCCGAACAGCCGGTGGTATCGGCGGACGGGGTCGATCTCTACACCGACGCGCAGAACGCCGAGGAGCTGCGCAAGGCCGGTGCGAACGGCGATCTCAACTCCTGGATCAAGGCGCACCTCTCGCGGTCCGGCCGCGGCGACTATGTCGCCCTGCTCGCCTATATCGAGCGCGACGGCGACACCATCGACGCCATGCAGGCGATGCGGCTGAAGCTACGCGACGCAAAGCACCTTGCGACCTGCGCCGAGTTCGGTCCGCGCTTCCTGCATTCGACCGGGCAGGCCTACAAGGGCGGACCCGACAGCGGCGTGTTCCTGCAGGTCACGACCGACGATACGGAGGACCTGCCGGTACCCGGCCAGAAGGCGAGCTTCGGCGTGATCAAGGCGGCGCAGGCGCGCGGCGATTTCGACGTGCTCACCGAGCGCGGCCGGCGGGCGCTGCGCGTGCATCTCAAGGGCGATCTCACCTCCGGGCTCGCGGCGCTCGATGCCGCGATCTCGGCTGCACTGAACTGACGGAGGCGAGGGATGCAACTCGGCATGATCGGCCTCGGGCGGATGGGCGGCAACATCGTCCGCCGCCTGATGACCCAGGGCCACACCACCGTGGTCTACGACAAGGATCCGAAGGCCGTCGCGGCGCTCGTCGCCGACAATGCCACCGGGTCCTCGTCGCTGGAGGATTTCGTCCTCAAGCTGGAGGCGCCGCGCACCGCCTGGGTGATGCTGCCGGCCGGCAAGATCACCGAAGCCACCATCGAGGCGCTGTCGAAGCTGATGCAGCCCGGCGACGTCATCATCGACGGCGGCAACACCTTCTGGCAGGACGACGTCCGCCGCGGCAAGGCGCTCAGGGAGCGCGGGCTGCATTACGTCGATGTCGGCACCAGCGGCGGCATCTGGGGCATCGAACGCGGCTACTGCATGATGATCGGCGGCGACAAGAAGGTGGTCGACCGGCTCGACCCGATTTTCAAGACGCTGGCGCCCGGGATCGGCGACATCCCGCGCACCTCCGGTCGCGAGGGCCGCGATCCGCGCATCGAGCAAGGCTACATCCACGCCGGTCCAATCGGCGCCGGGCATTTCGTCAAGATGATCCATAACGGCATCGAATACGGCCTGATGCAGGCCTATGCCGAAGGCTTCGACATCCTGAAGAACGCCAATATCGAGGCGCTGCCGCCGGAGCATCGCTTCGACCTCGACATCGCCGACATCGCGGAAGTCTGGCGGCGCGGCAGCGTGATCCCGTCCTGGCTGCTCGACCTCACCGCATCGGCGCTGGCGCAGAACCACACGCTCGACAACTATTCCGGCTTTGTCGAGGATTCCGGCGAAGGCCGCTGGACCGTCAATGCCGCGGTCGACGAGGCCGTGCCGGCCGAGGTGCTGACGGCCGCGCTCTACACGCGCTTCCGCTCGCGCAAGGATCACACCTTCGCGGAGAAGATCCTCTCGGCGATGCGCGCAGGTTTCGGCGGCCACAAGGAGCCGCCGAAAAAAACTTAAAAAGCGTTTTCAAGCGAAGTGGGCACCGGTTCGCGTGAAGAAAACGCGTCAAAACAAGAATCGAGAGCTCCGTTCCGATACAATCGGAACGGAGCTCTCGAGATAACCGCGGAAGGTCACGTGCAGAAGAAACCCGATCCTTGCTCCTTCATCATCTTCGGCGCCACCGGTGATCTGACGCACCGGCTGGTCATCCCGGCGCTCTACAATCTCGCCGCCGGCAATCTGCTGCCGGACAAATTCTGCGTCGTCGGTATCGCCCGCAAGGGCATGTCGAGCGACCAGATGAAGGACAGCCTGATGCAAGGGCTGCGCAAATTCGCGACCCGGCCGCTCGATGAGGCGGTCGTCACGCGGCTGTTCGAATGCGTCACCTCGATCGAGGCCGATCCGAGCGATCCGCCCTCCTTCGATGCCATGAACGAACGGCTCGACAAGCTCGAGACGGCGCGCGGCACCGGAGGCAACCGGCTGTTCTATCTCGCGACCCCGCCGCGAGCGTTCCTGCCGATCAGCCAGCAGCTCGGGCGCACCGGCATGCTGGAGGAGAACGGCGCCTGGCGCCGGCTGATCGTGGAGAAGCCGTTCGGCACCGATCTGGCATCGGCCAAGGCGCTGAATTCAGCGCTGCTGAAGCTGATGGACGAGCACCAGATCTACCGGATCGATCACTATCTCGGCAAGGAAACCGTCCAGAACATCCTGGTACTGCGCTTCGCCAACGGCATGTTCGAGCCGATCTGGAACCGCAACCACATCGACCATATCCAGATCACCGTGGACGAGAAGCTCGGCGTCGGTCATCGCGGCAGCTTCTATGACGCCACCGGCGCGCTGCGCGACATGGTGCCGAACCATCTGTTCCAGCTGCTATCGCTGGTGACGATGGAGCCGCCGGCGCGCTTCGACGCCCATGCGGTGCGCTCCGAAAAAGCCGAGGTGCTGAGCGCGATCCAGACCCAGAGCGAACAGGAAGCGCTGCACAATTCGGTGCGCGGCCAGTATCGCGCCGGCCGGATCGGCGACACCGAGATCGAGGACTTTCTCAAGACGCCCGACGTCAGGCCCGACAGCTCGACCGAGACCTACGCCGCGCTGAAGCTGACCATCGACAATTGGCGCTGGGCCGGCGTGCCGTTCTACCTGCGCACCGGCAAGGCGCTCACCACCAAGCGCACCGAGATCGCGATCAAGTTCAAGCAGGCGCCGTTCGCGATGTTCCGCGACACCGCGGTCGACCGCCTCTCGCAGAACTACCTGGTCATCTCCACCGAGCCGACCGAGGGCATCGAGCTGCAGTTCAACACCAAGGTACCCGGCCCGACCATCAACATCGACGGCGTCGAGATGAAGTTCCGCTACAAGGACTACTTCAAGGCCGAGCCGTCGACCGGCTACGAGACGCTGATCTATGACTGCATGATCGGCGACAACATCCTGTTTCAGCGTGCCGACAGCGTCGAGGCCGGGTGGCAGGCGGTGCAGCCTTTCCTCGACGCCTGGAAGAGCGCCGGCAGCCGCGGCCTGCAGCCCTACAAGGCCGGCACCGAAGGCCCGGAGGCCGCCAACGCGCTGCTCACCCGCGACGGCCGCAGCTGGCGGAAGCTGGGCTGACATGACCGCGAGCCGCGAGCGCCAGATCATCACGGTCGCCGATCCGGCGGCACTGGCGCAGGCGGCCGCCGAGCGGATGATCGCCAGGATCGACCAGAACAGCGGCCGGATCGCCGTGTGCCTCACCGGCGGCTCCAGCCCCAAGGCGCTCTACCAGCTGCTGGCGACGCCGGACTATCGCCAGAGGATTCCGTGGGACCGTATCGACTGGTTCATCGGCGATGAGCGACTGGTGCCGCGCAAGGACAAGCTGCACAACATGAGCATGGCGCGCCAGGCCTTCCTCGACCGCTGTGCGCCGGCCGCGAATGTCCATCCGATCGCGACCGACACCGCCGATCTCAGGGATCCCGACGTCAGCGCGGCGCTGTACGAGAACGAGCTGATGGCATTCTACGGCGCCGAACAGCTCGATCCGAAGCGGCCGCTGTTCGACCTGGTGCTGATGGGCATCGGCCCCGACGGCCACACCGCTTCGCTGTTTCCGGGTTATCCCGCGGTCGAGGAAACGCAGCGCTGGGTGGTCGGCGTGCCCAAGGCCAATGTCGAGCCGTTCGTGCCGCGCGTGTCGTTGACCCTGCCCGCGCTCGCCTCGTGCCGCGAGATGCTGTTCGAGGTGGCGGGCGAGAACAAGCGCGCGATCTTGACGCGCCTGTTCGCAGGCGAGAACCTGCCGGCAAACCGCGCGCGATCGCAGGGCGAGACCGTCTGGCTGATCGATCAGGCCGCGCTGCCGGAGGACTTTCGTGGGTGACGGACAAACCCCCTGCGCACTGGTCGTGATGGGCGTCTCCGGCTCGGGCAAGAGCACCATCGCCGACCGCCTTGCGATCAGGATCGGCTGGCGCTTCGAGGACGGCGACAGTTTTCATCCGCCAAGCAATGTCGCCAAAATGCATTCGGGACAACCGCTCACCGACGAGGATCGCTGGCCCTGGCTGCGCGCGATCGCCGACGAGATCGACCGTACCTGCGGCGTCCGCGAACGCGCCGTCATCGCCTGCTCCGCGCTGAAGCGCGCCTATCGCGACATCCTGGTGCATGGCCGCGACGATATCCGCATCGTCTTCCTCGACGGCTCGCAGGAGCTGATCGCCACGCGGCTCGGCGCGCGCAAGGGCCATTTCATGCCGCCGGGGCTGCTCGCCAGCCAGTTCAAGACGCTGGAGCCGCCGACACCGGAGGAACGTCCGATCACGGTTGCGATCGACCGTCCGGTCGAAATCATCGTCGAAGACATCGTCACTCAACTGAAGCTGGACCGCCCATGACCCGCATCGCCCTTGTCGTATCCGATGTCGACGGCACGCTGCTCACCAAGGACAAGACCCTGACCGACGGCGCCAGGGCGGCGGTGCGCAGGCTGCATGAGGCCGGCATCGGCTTCACCATCGTCTCCAGCCGGCCGACAATCGGGATGGGTTTCCTGATTGCTCCGCTTGCGATCACACAGCCAATCGGTGCCTTCAACGGCTCCTCGATCGTCGATCCGCAGCTCAAGCCCCTCGAGCAGCATTTGATCCCGGCAGCGGTCGCAAAACGCTGCATCGATATGCTGCACGAGCGCGGCGTCGATATCTGGCTGTTTACCAACGATCGCTGGCTGACGCGCAACCCTGACGGCGAGTACACCGCCCACGAGCAGCACACGATCAAGCATGATCCGACCATCGTCGGCGATTTCACGCCCTATCTCGACCAGGCCTGCAAGATCGTCGGCGCGAGCTCGGATGCAGCCCTGCTGCAACGCTGCGAGGCGGAGATGCAGCTGATGGTCGGCCGCGATGCCACCGCGGTCCGCTCGCAGACCTACTATCTCGACGTCACCCCGCCGGGCCACGACAAGGGCACCTTCGTCGAGGGCATCGCGAAGCGCCTTGGCGTGCCGCTGGAGAATGTCGCCACGATCGGCGACATGCAGAACGATCTGCCGATGTTCGCCAGGAGCGGCGTCTCCTTCGCGATGGGCAATGCCAGCGATGACGTCAAGGCGCGCGCCACGCATGTCACCGAAACCAACGAGCACGACGGTTTCGCACGCGCGATGGACACGGTATTGCAGCTTCGCTGAGGCGTGCGGACGATCGCCCCACCCGTGATCGAGCGCGGGCCGCAGCGTGATCGCCGCTCGCACGATTTCTGAATATTGGAAATATACTCCTGATTTGCCCGACATGTCAAGTTGCCTGGTCGAATGCCGGCAGCTGCCGGCTCCTTTGCATGGGGTTGTTTTCGATATTTTGGCAGCGCGCACCTGCGGCGGTCCCGCAAGCGGAAGACGGAGGGCAGCATCGCCGCGGTCGCGGGTTCAACTTAACTTCACGCTTCAAGTCGACCGCTGCACCGCGGGCTTCTCGGCATCGGCCCTGGCGGCGCTGAGATTATGCGCGGTATTGATCAGCGCGATATGGGTCAGCGCCTGCGGGAAATTGCCGGTCAGCCGGCCGGTGCCGGAATCGAACTCTTCGGCCAACAGTCCGAGATCATTGGCGACCGCGACCACGCGGTCGAACATGGTCTGCGCCTTGTCGACATCTCCCGCCAGCACATGAGCGTCGGCAAACCACAGGCTGCAGGCCAGGAATGCGCCCTCGATCGGCTGGACCTCATCGGACACCTCGCGCGGATCGTGCCGCAGCACGAAGCCGTCGCGCATCATGTGCCGCTCGACCGCGTCGATCGTGCCGCGGATGCGCGGATCGCCCGGCGGCAGGAAGCCGACCGACGGCAGCAGCAGCAGGCTGGCGTCGAGCAGCTTTGAGCCATAGCTCTCGACGAAACTGTTGAGGCCAGGGTCGAAGCCGCGTTGGCAGACGTCGCGATGAATGGCCTCGCGCAGCACCCGCCATTTGACCAGCGGCCCCTTGAAGCCGAACCGCTCCGCGCTCTTGATGGCGCGGTCGAAGGCGACCCAGCACATCACCTTGGAGAACACGTAGTGTCTGGGGGGGCCGCGGCGCTCCCAGATGCCGTGATCCGGCTGATCCCAGACATCGGCGAGATGGGTGACGACAGTACATTCCAGCGACCAGTTCTCTTCGTCGAGCTTCAGCCTGGCCATGCGAGACTGGTGGAAGGCGTCGATCAACTCGCCATAGACGTCGAGCTGAAGCTGCGCATGCGCGGCGTTGCCGGCGCGGACCGGCTGCGCCCCTTCATAGCCGGACAGCCACCCGGCCTCCCATTCCAGGAGGCGCCGCTGGCCCAGGATGCCGTACATGATCTGCATGTTGGCCGGCGCGCCGGCTGCGGCCCGCAGCAGCCAGTTGTGCCAGGCCGCCGCTTCCTCGGTGTAGCCCGAATTCATCAGGGCCAGCAGCGTAAAGGTGGCGTCGCGCAGCCAGCAAAACCGGTAGTCCCAATTGCGCGCGCCGCCGAGCTTTTCCGGCAACGACGTGGTGGGTGCCGCGACGATGCCGCCGGTCGGCCTGTAGGTCAGCGCCTTCAGCGTGATCAGCGAGCGCATCACGAGCGCGCGTTGATAGCTGCCGTCATAGGTCGAACGGCTGCACCATTCCCGCCAATATTCCTCGGTGTCCTTCAGCGCGGCCTCAGGGTCGATCGCCTCCGGCACCGGGTGATAGGACGGTCCATAGGTCAGGACGAACGGCACGGTGTCGCCTTCGCCGACCTCGAAATCGGCGAACGTGGTCAGATCCTTGCCGCGGGTTTCGACCGGCGTGCGCAGCACGGTCATGTCCTGCCCGCTGATCGCCAGAAGCCCGTCGCCATCCGGATTCTTCCGCACCCAGGGAACATCGACCCCGAAGCCGAAGCGGATCACCAACTCCATGCGCATCTTGACGCGGCCGCTGACGCCGCGAACGAGGCGGACCACATCGGAGGCGTTGCCGCGCGGCGGCATGAAGTCGATCAGCGCGACCGCGCCGCCTTCCGCCTCGAACCGGGTCTCCAGGATCAGCGTATCGTCCCAGTAGCGCCGCGCGGTCTGCCTGATCTCTCCGGCGGGCGCCAGCAGCCAGCGGCCATTCCTCGACGTGCCAAGCAGCGCCGCGAAGCAGGGGTCGGAATCGAACGCGGGCCAACACAGCCAGTCGATCGAGCCGTCGCGGCCGACCAGGGCTGCGGTCTCGCAATCTCCGATCAGGCCATAGTCTTCGATACGAGAGGCCACGCGCTGCGCTCCGCGTTACCCGGTGTGCGAGCGCTCGCGGGTCGCGCGCTTGAGCGCGTCGACGTCGATCGCCGACGCGAGATGCTCGATCGAGACCGGGAGCCGCCGCTTCCAGTTCGGATGCTCGTAGACGGTGCCGGGGATGTTCGGCTGCTCGACAATGCCGAGCAGGTCCTCCATCGACACCGCCATCATCCGCGACCGCGTCCGTGCCAGGAAGCTCGCCACCGAATAGAAATCGTTGGCGTGGATGTCGTGCCGGCGCAGCACGTCGTCGAGATGGCCGAGTGCATCCCAGCGCCCCTGGTCGCTCTCGCCCGGATCGATCCCGAGCGCGCGCTTGGTCTTGAGGTCGCTGAACGAGCGCCAGCCCGCATAGGTCGAAAGGTCGTGGGTGTTGAAGGTCACCAACGCATCCGGCAAATAGTAGTCGGCATTGCGGAAGACGCCCTGGTCGTCGGTCTCGAACATCATCACGAGATAGGACCAGATGCCCCAGCCGTTCATCTGCTCGCGGAACCCCGGAGGTACGGTGCCGAGGTCCTCGCCGATCACGACGCAGCGGCTCGCCACGCTCTCCTGCGCGGTCGCCGCCAGCAGCGCCTCGAACGGCATCAGCACATAGGCGCCATTGGCCGGGCCGAAGCCGCGCGGCACCAGATAGAGCCGCTTCAGCCCGAACGCGTGGTCGAGCCTGATTGCGCCGGCATGGTGCATCGAGGCGCGCAGCATCTGCCTGAACGGCTCGAACGAGCGCTGTTCAAGGCCCGCGGCATTGAAGCCGGCAAGCCCCCAGTCCTGGCCCGCCGTGTTGAGCGGGTCCGGCGGCGCGCCGACGCCGAGATGGCGCGAGATCGCGGTCTGCTCATTCCAGGCGTCGAAACCGTCCGACTGCACGCCGACGGCAACGTCGAGATAAAGCCCGACCCGCATGCCGAGCCTGTGCGCAAGCGCCTGGCAGGCGCCGAGTTGACGGTCCGCGGTCCATTGCACGAATTCGACGAACTCGACCTCGGCGGCGGAGTCGCGCGCACGGCGCAATTTGGCGCAAGCTGTATCGCTCGGCTGCCGCCATTCGTCCGGCCATTCCCACCACGGCGTGTTGAATTTGTGCCGCATCACCTCGAAGCAGGCGAAGCGCGACAGCAGTGTGCCCTGCTCGTTGCGATAGGCCTCGAAATCCTGCCAACGGCCGAGGCCGGGATTGGCCTTGAAGGCCGCGAACGCCGCGCGCAGCGCGGGCCATTTCCGCGCCGCGACGCCGACATAGTCGACCATGTCGTGGCTGCGGAGCTGTGCCAGCGCGGCCTTGGTCTCGGCATCGACGCGGAATTCGGGAATCTGCTCGACGTCGATGTAGAGCCCATTGAGGAACAGCCGGCTGTTCGGCGAGTACGGGCTGCAATCGCCGGGCCGATCGTCGAACAGCGCATGCAGCGGATTGAGCCCGACGCCGTCGGCGCCGAGCCGGTGGGCGAATTCGAGCAGGTGCTGCAGGTCGGTGAAGTCGCCGATGCCCCAGTTGCGCGCGGACCGCACGCCGTAGAGCTGCACCGCGATCACCCAGCAGCGGTCGAACTCGCCGCCGAAGGCGCCGTGCGGCGCCACCAGCAACGGCAGCTCCTCGCTGCCAGATGCGTCCGACAGTTGCAGCCGATGCACGCCTTCGGGCAGACCGGACGGCCACGTCACACTGCGCTCACGCGCCTCGCCCTGCGCGAGCACCCCGGTGCCATTCGCAAGCTTCCATTGCACCGGAAGCCGGGCAGCCTCCGAGAGTTGCGTTTGCGCGGCCTGGCCGCCTCTGATCACCACGGGATCGGCGATGATCCGACGGGGCGCCTGCGGCGGCAGCGCGTCGAGGATCGCCGTGAGCGCCTCGGGGGTTGTCACACGGCGGTGACCGCTGCCATCGATATACTCGGTCTGGATTCCCAGGGTCTGGGCTTTGGCGTAAAGGTCCATTCGGCACGCTGCCTGCTCGCAACGGTAGGTGTGTCGTTGCTAAATTGTACAGATACGGGAAAGGGATAGTTGATGTTCAACGCTCTACCCTATCCGGCGTTCCCGCCGGGAACCATTGCCCGGCGAGCGGCTTTCTATATGGGTCTGGCGCGCCTCCTTCCCGGCGCCGGGACGTCATTTGCATTTTTAATGGCGGCATCACCGTGAACAAAACCCTCCGGCCTGTCGAGAGTGCCCATGGCACTTTTCATATCACCGATGTCTATCCGTCGGTTGATGGCGGCCGCTTTCCGGTCAAGCGCATTGTGGGCGAACCTGTCGAGGTGTGGGCCGACATCTACCGTGCCGGACATGACGTGATATCGGCGGCATTGGTGTGGCGGCGCGAGGGCGACGGCGAATGGCAGGTCGCGCCGATGACGCCGCACAGCGACGACCGCTGGGGCGGCGCCTTCGTGCCCGACAGGCCCGGCCGCTACGCGTTCGCGATCGAGGCCTGGACCGATGAATTCGCCAGCTGGCGGCATCGCTTCGAGCAGAAGGCGCGCGATGGTAGCGACCACACGCAGGACGCGCTCGAAGGCGCGGGCATGCTGACCCAGGCGCAGGCCGGCAGCCCGGCGGCCGCCGTCATCATCAGGCAGTGCGAAATCTTTCTGCAGACCGGCGAACCAGGCGCGCTGCTCGCGCCCGAATTGCGGGAGGCGATGGCCGGCAGCCAGTTTCGCCGCGATCTGATGCGATCGCAACTCTACCCCCTCACCGCGGACCGCCCGCGGGCGCGCAGCGGCGCATGGTACCAGATGTTTCCGCGCAGCCAGGGCAAGACACCGGGCATGCATGCAACCTTCAACGACTGCATCGCGCGGCTTCCCGACATCGCCGCGATGGGCTTTGACGTCGTCCTCCTCGCGCCGATCCACCCGATCGGCCGGCAGCCCCGCAAGGGCCGCAGCAATGCCGCGATCGCACAGGCGGGCGATCCCGGCAGCCCTTACGCGATCGGCGCAGCCGAGGGCGGCCACGACGCCGTGCATCCGGAACTCGGCACGCTCGACGACTTCCGCGCCTTCGTGGCGGCATGCCAGGCGCATGGCCTCGAGGTCGCGCTCGATTTCGCCGTGCAGTGCTCCCCCGATCATCCCTGGCTGAACGAGCATCCAGACTGGTTCAAGCGGCGCCCGGACGGATCGATGCGCACGGCCGAGCATCCACCGCAGCGCTGGGATGATGTCGTCAATCCGGATTTCGGGTCCGAAGACGCCGGCGCCTTGTGGCGCGCGCTGCGCGACGTCGTGCTGTTCTGGGTCGAGCAGGGCGTCAGGATCTTCCGGGTCGACAATCCGCACACCAAGCCGCTGGCGTTCTGGGAATGGCTGATCCGCGAGGTGCGGGACCGCGACGCGGACGTGCTGTTCCTTGCGGAAGCCTTCGCGCGCCCGAAACTGATGAAGGGCCTCGCCAAGCTCGGCTTCACGCAATCCTACAGCTATTTCACCTGGCGGACGCAGCGCTTCGAGCTCGAACAATATCTCGGCGAGTTGACCTCCTATCCCGAGCGTGACTTCTTTCGGCCGAATTTCTTCGTCAACACACCGGACATCCTGCCCTTCCACCTGCAAAGCGGCGAATCCTGGATGTTCAAGTCGCGTCTCGCGCTGGCCGCGACGCTTTCAAGCAGCTATGGCATCTACAGCGGCTTCGAATTGCTCGAGCACACGCCGGTCCCCGGCCGCGAGGAATATCTCAACTCCGAGAAGTACGAGATCAGGGTTCGCAACTGGGAGCAGCCGGGGAACATCAAGCCCTATGTCGCGGCTCTCAATCGGATCAGGCGCGGCAGTCCGGCCCTGCAACAATTCGCCAATTTGCGCTTTATCAGTGTCGATGACGGCGGCGTGATCGGCTTCATCAAGGAGGCGGTCGATCAGAGCAATGTGATCGCGGCCGCGATTGCATTGTCAGCCGAGCTGCGTGAGGTCTGGCTGCCGCTCGGCGACGTCATGGTCGGCCGTGGCGATGCCCGCCGCCCCGTCTCGGCAGTGGAAGACCTTGTCACCGGCGAGCGCCACGCGCTCGAATGGGGAGGCATCCGCCTACGTATCGATCCTGCGCGCGATCCCGCGTTGCTGCTACGCTGTATCGCCTGAAGGAGCCGTCATGAACGTATTCTCCAACGTCGACATCAAGGAGAAGGTCGCAACCGAGACTGCGGACCAGCTGTGGTACAAGGACGCGATCATCTACCAGCTGCATGTCAAGGCATTTGCCGACAGCAACAATGACGGCATCGGCGACTTCGCGGGGCTGACGGAGAAACTCGGCTATCTGCAGGAGCTCGGCGTCACCGCGCTGTGGCTGTTGCCGTTCTATCCCTCGCCCGGCCGCGACGACGGCTACGACATCGGCGACTATGGCGACATCAATCCCGATTTCGGGACGATGAAGGACTTCAAGCGCTTCATCCAGGAGGCCAAGAGGCGCGGCCTGCGCGTCATCACCGAGCTCGTCGTCAACCACACCTCGGACCAGCATGCGTGGTTCAAGCGCGCGCGCCGCAGCCCGCCGAATTCGAGCGCGCGCAGCTGGTATGTCTGGAGCGACACCGACCAGAAATACCTCGATACAAGGATCATCTTCACGGATACGGAGAAGTCGAACTGGACCTGGGATCCTGAAGCCGGTCAGTTCTACTGGCATCGCTTCTTCTCGCACCAGCCGGACCTGAATTTCGACAATCCGCGCGTGGTGCGGGCCATCGTGCAGGTGATGAAGCGCTGGCTCGACACCGGCGTCGACGGCTTCCGGCTCGACGCCATTCCCTATCTGTGCGAGCGCGACGGCACCAATAACGAGAACCTGCCGGAGACGCATGCCATCATCAAGCGGCTGCGCCAGGAGCTCGACGCCTATGCCAAGGGCAAGATCCTGCTGGCCGAAGCCAATCAATGGCCGGAGGACGTGCAGGAATATTTCGGCCATGGCGACGAATGCCACATGGCCTATCACTTCCCGCTGATGCCACGCATCTACATGGCGATCGCCCAGGAAGACCGCTTTCCGATCACCGACATCCTGCGGCAGACGCCCGACATTCCCGCCGCTGCGCAGTGGGCGCTGTTCCTGCGCAATCACGACGAGCTGACGCTGGAAATGGTCACCGACGTCGAGCGCGACTATCTGTGGTCGACCTACGCCGACGACCCGCGCGCCCGCATCAATGTCGGCATCCGCCGCCGCCTTGCGCCGCTTATGGACAACGACCGGCGCAAGATCGAGCTGATGAACTCGCTGCTGCTGTCGTTCCCGGGCACGCCGATCATCTATTACGGCGACGAGATCGGCATGGGCGACAACATCTATCTCGGCGACCGCAACGGCGTGCGGACGCCGATGCAGTGGTCGCCGGACCGCAACGGCGGCTTCTCGCGCGCCGATCCGGCGCGGCTCTACGCGCCGATGATCATGGACCCGGTCTACGGCTATGAATCCGTCAATGTCGAGGCGCAGTCGCGCAGCCTGTCGTCGCTGCTTTCGGCGACCAAGCGGCTGATCGCGGTGCGCAAATCGACGCTTGCCTTCGGGCGCGGCACCATGACCTTCATCCGCCCGGAGAACCGCTCGGTGCTGGCCTATGTGCGCCAGTACCAGGGTGAGGCAATCCTGTGCGTCGCCAATCTGTCGCGGTCGGCGCAGGCCACCGAGCTCGACCTCTCCGCCTTCAAGGACCGCATTCCGCTCGAGATGCTCGGGCGCACGCGCTTCCCGGCGATCGGCGAGCTGCCCTACATGATCACGCTCGCGCCCTACGGCTTCTACTGGTTCCAGCTGCAGGAGCGCGACAAGTCCGAGCCGGTGACGCCGCGCGCGGTGCCGGAATTCGAGACGCTGGTGGTGCCGATGAATTCGACCTGGATGTCGCTGGCGCGCACCCGCGGCGTGTTCGAGCACGACGTGCTGCCCGGTCATCTCGCCCGCACGCGCTGGTATCCGGAGCGCTCGGCCAGCGCGATCCAGCCGATGCTGGTCTCCGCGATCCCGTTCTGCGACATCGGCGACAACCGGCCGTGGCTTGCCTTCTTCGAGACCACGCAGCGCGGCACCACCAGCCGCTACGTGCTGCCGATGCAGATCGAGTGGGTGCGCTTCGACCGCGAGCGCTACAATCCGCGCGCGTTCGCCGCCGTGCGCCAGGGCGCGCGCGAGGGCACCTTGCTCGATGTCGCCACCGACCAGATCTTCACCGGCCTGTTCCTGCGCAACTTGCGGGAAAACCTCACGGTCGACGAAGGCGAGCAAGGCCTCAAGCTCGAATTCCGGCCGACCAGCCGCTTCTCCGACCGGCCGGTGCGGCAGCCCGAGCGCATCCGGGTCTTCGAGAACGATCAGCCGCATTCGACCGCGCTGGTCGACAACGAATATGTCACCAAGATCTACCGCAAGCTCGAGGTCGGCATCAATCCGGAGATCGAGATGGGCCGCTTCCTCACCGAAGTGGTCAATTTTCCGAACACTCCTGCCTTGCTCGGCACCGCCGAACTGATCGAGGGCGACAAGCGCAGCGCCATCGCCGTGCTGCATGCGATGGTCGTCAACCAGGGCGACCTCTGGACCATCGCAGGCGCACACCTCGACCGCCTGGTCGAACGGCAGCGCCTGCTCACGGTGAGCGAGCACCCCGTGGAGAACGGCGACCAGGCGACCTATCTGCGCCACATGTCGCATAGCGGAAAGCGGCTCGCCGAGCTGCATATCGCGCTCGCCAGCAACCGCGACCTGCCGGACTTCGCGCCCGAGCCGACCAAGCCCGACGACCTGCAGCGCTGGGCCGACGAGATCATGGCGCGGGCCGAGCGCGTGTTCGATACGCTGAAGCAGCGACGCAGCTCCCTGAAGGAAGCCGACCGGCTGCTGGCCGATCAGTTGCAGGCCCAGCACGACACGCTGCCGGAGCGGCTCAAGGCACTGCTGCCGCGCGAGACCGACGGCTTCAACATCCGCCATCACGGCGACCTGCATCTCGGTCAGTTGCTGGTGGTCAAGGACGACGTCTTCATCATCGATTTCGACGGCGGACCGGGCCGCACCATCGCCGAGCGGCGGCGCAAGGCACCGCCGGCACGCGACGTCGCCGGCCTGATCCGTTCGATCGACTATGCGGCAACGGCCGCGCTGGAACGGACGCTCAAGGTCTCCCCCGACGAGAGCGGCCGGCTGAGCCTCGCCTTGGCCGAATGGCGCGACCAGGCCGCGGATACCCTGCTGGCGGCCTATCGCGAGACGATGGCCGGCCAGCGGCTGTGGCCCGCCGACACCAAGACGGCCGATCGCCTGCTCAATTTTTTCCTGCTTGAGAAAGCCTTCTATGAGATCGAGTATGAGCTGGCCAACCGGCCGGATTGGCTGCGGGTGCCGCTCACCGGCCTGCTGAGGATCCTGGCGCAACAACCGCATGAGGTTGCATGAGCAAACTGCCCGCCGAGGCCTATGCCATCATCGAGGGCCGCCACTCCGACCCCTTCCACTATCTCGGGCTTCACCCCGAGGGCGATCGCAACGTCGTGCGAGCCTTCCTGCCCGATGCCAGTAATGTCGAGGCGATCGGCGAGCATGGCGAGACGGCGCCGCTGGCGCGGATCCATGACGCCGGCCTGTTCGCGGGTCCCCTGCCGAACGGCTCGACGCGCTACCAGCTCCGCGCCCGCTTCGGCGACAACGTCGTCGAGCTGGAGGATGCCTACCGCTTTCCGCCGATCCTGAGCGATTTCGATCTCTATCTGCTCGGCGAGGGCACACATCAGCGCGTCTACGATACGCTCGGCGCGCATCCGATGACGCTCGACGGCGTCGACGGCATCGGCTTCGTGGTGCTGGCGCCGAATGCGCGCCGGGTCAGCGTGGTCGGCGACTTCAATTTCTGGGACGGACGGCGGCATCCGATGCGCGTGCGCGGCCCGGGCTACTGGGAACTGTTCATCCCGCGTGCTCGCGTTGGCGACCACTACAAATTCGAGATCATCGGGCGCAACGGCCAGCATCTGCCGCTGAAGTCCGATCCCCTGGCGTTCGCCGCCGAGGTACGGCCGAAGACCGCCTCGATCGTGATCGACGAGCGCAGGATCCCGCATCCGCGCCCGGCGCCGGATCGCGTCAATGCGCTGAGCTCGCCGATGTCGATCTACGAGGTCCATCTCGGGTCGTGGCGGCGCAAGGGCCGCAACGAGTGGCTGACCTATCGCGAGATGGCGGAGCAGCTGCCAGCCTATGCCAGCGACATGGGCTTTACCCATGTCGAATTCCTGCCGATATCAGAGCATCCGTTCGACGGCTCCTGGGGCTACCAGCCGACCGGCATGTTCGCGCCGACCAGCCGCTTCGGCTCGCCGGACGATTTCGCCGCGCTGATCGACGCCTGTCACGGCGCACGGCTCGCCGTGCTGCTCGACTGGGTACCCGGGCATTTCCCCGACGATCCGCACGGGCTCGGCAGCTTCGACGGCACCGCGCTCTACGAGCACGCCAATCCGCTGCAGGGCCGTCACCTCGACTGGGGCACGCTGATCTACAATTACGGACGCACCGAGGTCACCAACTTCCTGGTGTCGAACGCGCTGTTCTGGCTCGATCGCTACGGCATCGACGGGCTGCGCGTCGATGCCGTCGCCTCCATGCTCTATCTCGACTACAGCCGTCCCGCCGGCGGCTGGATTCCGAACAAATATGGCGGGAGGGAAAACATCGAGGCGATCGATTTCCTGCGCCGCTTCAACACCGAATTGTTCGCGCACTTCCCGCAAGCGACCACGGCGGCGGAGGAATCCACGGCATGGCCGCAGGTGTCGCGCCCGGTCGAATATGGCGGGCTCGGCTTCGGCTACAAGTGGAACATGGGCTGGATGCACGACACGCTGAAATATATCGGCAAGGATCCGATCCACCGCAAATTCCATCACGGCGACATCCTGTTCGGCGTGCACTACGCCTTCTCGGAAAATTTCATCCTGCCGCTGTCCCACGACGAGGTCGTGCACGGCAAGCGCTCGATCCTCGGCCGCATGCCCGGCGACGAGTGGCAGCGCTTTGCCAATCTGCGCGCCTATTACAGCTTCATGTTCGGCCACCCCGGCAAGAAGCTGATGTTCATGGGCTGCGAGTTCGGCCAGGAGCGCGAGTGGAATCACGACTATTCGATCGATTGGCATCTGCTGCAACAGCCGAGGCACAGCGGCATCCAGAACCTGGTCCGCGACCTCAACCGGCTCTATCGCGCGTTGCCGGCGCTGCACGAGCTCGACTGCGACCAGGCCGGCTTCGAGTGGGTCGTCACGGACGATGCCAACAACAATGTGTTCGGCTGGATCCGCAAGGGCAATGCTGAGCGCGCACGCTGCCTCGTGGTCGCGAACTTCTCGCCCAACGTCTACCGCAACTATCGCGTCCGGGTGCCGTTCGCGGGCAAGTGGCACGAGGTGTTCAACTCGGACTCCGCGCATTACGGCGGCACCAATGTCGGCAATGTCGGCGAGGTCCGCACATCGGAGGGCCCCACGCCCGAACTGAGTCTGACGATACCGCCGCTGGCTGCGATCTTTCTCGTACCGGAAAGCTGATTGATGCGACTGACCGGGGGTACGTCCGCGCGGCTCGGTGCAAGCTGGGACGGCAGAGGCACCAATTTTGCGCTGTTCTCGGCGAATGCGGAGAAGGTCGAGCTGTGCCTGTTCGACGGCCAGGGCCGCCGCGAGCTCGAGCGGATCGAGATGCCGGAGCGCACCGAAGACGTCTGGCACTGCTACCTCAACGACGTCTCGCCGGGCCAGCTCTACGGCTATCGCGTCTACGGGCCCTACGCACCGGAGCGCGGCCATCGCTTCAACGCCAACAAGCTGCTGCTCGATCCCTATGCCAAGCGGCTCGCCGGCCGGCTGGTGTGGAGCGATGCGCATTTCGCCTATCGCACCGGCAGCGCGCGCGAAGACCTCTCCTTCGACCGGCGCGACAATGCCCGCGGCATGCCGAAGGCGGTGGTGGTCGACGAGAGCTTCAACTGGGGCCGCCGCGAGATTCGGCCGCACATTCCCTGGGAAGACACCATCATCTACGAGGCCCACGTCAAGGGCCTGACGCAGAAGCGCGAGGACGTGCCGCCGAACCTGCGCGGCACCTATGGCGGATTGTCGTCGCCTGCGATGATCGAGCATCTCAAACGGCTCGGCGTCACCACCATCGAGCTGTTGCCGATCCACGGCCTGATCGATGACCGCATCCTGGTCGAGAAGAAGCTGGCGAATTACTGGGGCTACAACACCATCGCCTTCTTCGCGCCGGAGGCACGCTACGCCCAGGACAATGCGCTCGATTCCTTCCGCACCACGGTGGCGCGGCTGCACGATGCCGGCATCGAGGTGCTGCTCGACGTCGTCTACAACCACACCGCCGAGGGCAACCATATGGGCCCGACGCTGTGCTTCCGCGGCATCGACAATGCCTCCTATTACTGGCTGAACCGCGAGAACCCGCGCTTCTACGACGACTTCACCGGCTGCGGCAGCTCGGTCAACCTCACCCATCCGCGCGTGCTGCAGATGGTAATGGATTCGCTGCGCTACTGGGTCGAGGTCTGCCATGTCGACGGCTTCCGCTTCGATCTCGCCACGACCCTGGCGCGCGGGCCGAACGGGTTCGATCGCAACCACCCCTTCCTCACCGCGATCCGCCAGGACCCGGTGCTGGCAACCGCCAAGATGGTCGCCGAGCCCTGGGACCTCGGTCTCGGCGGCTACCAGGTCGGGGCGTTCCCATCGCAATGGTCGGAATGGAATGACCGCTATCGCAGCGCGATGCGGCGCTACTGGAGCGGCGAAGGCAGCCTGATCGGCGATATTTCGGGCCGCATGACCGCGTCCTCGGATTTGTTTCACCACGACAACCGCGCGACCCGCGCCAGCGTCAACCACGTCACGGTACATGACGGTTTTACGCTCGCCGATCTCTTCAGCTACAACGAGAAGCACAACGAGGCCAATGGCGAGGACAATCGCGACGGGTCCAACGACAATCACAGCAACAATTGCGGCCATGAAGGCCCGACCGACGATCCTGCCATCATCGCGCTGCGCCGCCAGCTCAGGAAGAATGCGCTGGCATGCCTGCTGCTGGCGCAAGGCACGCCGCTGATCCTCGCCGGCGACGAGGTCGCGAACACGCAAGGTGGCAACAACAACGCCTATTGCCAGGACAACGAAACCGGCTGGATCGGCTGGGAGAACCTCGGCACGGATGACGACGCCATCGATTTCATCGGCCACCTGACCGCGCTGCGGCGTCGCTTCGGCCAGATCCGCTGCCAGAGCTGGCTCGACGGCCGCCGCACCGACGGCAGCTACGGCGTGCTCTGGCTGACGCCCGCGGCGGAAGAGATGAAGGAATCCGACTGGAAATTCCCGGAGAGCCGATTCCTCGCCTATGTGCTGGGGCCGATGGAACCAGGACAGGCGCCGATCTTTATCGTTCTCAATGCCGCACCGCAGGAGATCGTGTTCAGGATGCCGAGGATGGCGGAATACAGGAGCTGGCAGCAGGTCCTGAACACAACCAAGGCCGAGCAAACGGCTGAGCAATTCGCATCCGGCGCCGATACCAAGGCACCCCCGCGCTCGGTGCTGGCATTTGCAGGCTCCACATGAATAGACAACATTTCGGCGCCGAGCTGACACCTGACGGCACACGCTTCCGGCTGTGGGCGCCGGCGGCCAAGCGCGTCGACCTCCTGATCGACCAGCCGCATGCGCGAAGCCGCGATGCGCATGAGCTCACGCGCGACGCCGCCGGCTGGTATGTCGCCGAGATCCCAGGCGCGCGCGCCGGCACGCGTTACAAATTCCGCATCGATGACAAGGTCGATGTGCCGGATCCCGCCTCCGCATTCCAGCCGGACGACGTGTTCGGCCCGAGCGAAGTGATCGACCACGCGGCCTTCAAATGGCGCGCGACGGACTGGCGCGGACGTCCCTGGCACGAGACCGTCGTCCTCGAGGCCCATGTCGGCACCTTCACCCGAGAGGGCACCTATCGCGCCATGATCGACAAGCTCGATCATCTCGTGGCGACAGGCATCACCGCGCTCGAGCTGATGCCGCTGGCGGATTTCGCCGGGAAGCGCAACTGGGGCTATGACGGGGTGCTGTGGTACGCGCCCGACAGCGCCTATGGCCGTCCCGACGACCTCAAGACCCTGATCGACGAAGCGCATCTGCGCGGGCTGATGGTGATGCTCGACGTGGTCTATAACCATTTCGGCCCCGAAGGGAATTATCTCGGCCGCTATGCGCCCGCTTTCTTCAGTGACGCGCATACCCCGTGGGGCAGCGCAATCGACTATCGCGTGCCCGAGGTGCGTGCGTTTGCGATCGGCAGCGTGATGAGCTGGCTGCGTGACTATCGCTTCGACGGGCTGCGGTTCGATGCGGTCAACACCATCGTCGAAGCCGGCGAGATCGCCGTTATCCATGACTTCAGCAAGGCCGCCGGCAAGCTCGCCACCGAGACCGGCCGCTACATCAACCTCGTGCTCGAAAACGGCGACAACATTGCAAGCCTGCTCGATGCCGCCGAGGATCCGCCGCACGGCAAATTCCGCGGCCAGTGGAACGACGACTATCATCACGCCTGGCACGTGCTGCTGACCGGCGAGACGCAGGGCTACTATGGCGACTACCGGACGCCGAAGCAGGACCTCGCACGCGCGCTGTCGTCCGGCTACATCTACCAGGGCGAAGTCTCGGAGTTCTGGGGCGGCAAGGCCCGCGGCGAGCCGAGCGGCATGCTGTCGCCGACCTGCTTCATCAACTTCCTGCAGAACCACGACCAGATCGGCAACCGGCCGCTCGGCGATCGTCTCGTCAGCATTGCCAGGCCGGAGGCGGTCGCGGCGGCGCTGGCGGTGACGCTGATCGCGCCGACCACGCCGATGCTGTTCATGGGCGAGGAATGGGGCGCGACGACGCCCTTCCCGTTCTTCTGCGATTTCAAGGGCGATCTCGCCAACGCTGTCCGCGCCGGACGGCGCAAGGAGTTCGCCTGGGCCTATGCCAAATATGGCGACGACATTCCCGACCCGCTCGCCGACGAAACGGTGCGGTCGGCCGTGCTCGACTGGGCGGCCCTCGGGCATGATCCGGCGCGTGCACGGCTTGCGCTGGTGCGCGACCTGCTCGCCGTGCGCCGGCAGGAGATCATGCCGCGGCTCAGAGGGTGCCGCTTCGGCGACGCCATCGTGGCGGACGACCTGTTGACGGCGCATTGGCAGATGGGCGACGGCGGGACGCTGCGGCTGACCGCCAATTTGTCCGATCGCGATATCCCCGATGGACCGGAGCCGAAGGGAACTGCGATCTGGGGCGGCGCGTTGTCGAGCGACCTCCCCGGCTGGGCGGTGCGCTGGCACATCGGATAGCACAATGCCTCCGGCGATCCCGATCGCAACCTACCGTCTGCAACTCACTGCCGATTTCGACTTCGATGCCGCCGCCGGCGTGGCGCCGTATCTGAAGGCGCTCGGCATCAGCCATGTCTATGCGTCGCCCTTCATGAAGGCGCGCAAGGGCTCGACCCACGGCTATGACGTCGTCGACCACACCAAATTCAACCCGGAGCTCGGGGGCGAAGAGGGCTTTGCGCGACTGAGCGACGCATTGAAGCGCCATGATCTCGGCCTGATCCTGGATTTCGTGCCTAACCATGTCGGCGTTCACTTCGCCGACAATCCGTGGTGGCTCGATGTGCTGGAATGGGGACCGGTGTCGCCGCACGCGGTCTCCTTCGACATCGACTGGGACCAGCTGCCCTATCGCGCGCGCGGCGGCGTGCTGCTGCCGATCCTCGGCTCGTCCTATGGCCAGGCGCTGGAGCGCGGCGACATCGAGCTGCGCTATGACGCGAACGAAGGCAGCTTCTCGGCCTGGTATTTCGAGCACCGCCTGCCGATCGCGCCGGAGCGCTATGGCGAGGTGCTGCGCACCGTCGTCCGCGAGGCCGCTGCCGAACAGAGCACCGCCGGACGCGCGATGCTCGAGCTCACCGCGCAATACCGGGGGCTGCGTCATCCCAATCGCCTCGAGGCGCCGGCGCTGAAGGCGGCGATCAAGGCGATCGAGGGCGGCGCCGACCTCATCGCGCGCGGGCTCAATGCCTATCGCGCCGGCGAGGACCGCCCGACCCAGACGCTGGCGCTACATCATTTGCTGGAACGCCAGCACTACAAGCTCGGCCACTGGCGGCTGGCGTCCAGCGACATCAACTATCGCCGCTTCTTCGACGTCAACACGCTGGCCGGCCTCAGGGTCGAGGACGCCGCCACCTTCGAGGCGAGCCATAGCCTTGTGAAGCGGCTGATCGCCGAGGACCGGCTGCAGGGCTTGCGGCTCGACCATATCGACGGCCTGCGCGATCCCGCGCAGTACTTCCAGCGGCTGCGCCGCCTGATCCGCTCCGCGCAGGGCGCGAAAGCCAGACCGTTCTACATGGTGATCGAGAAGATCCTTGGCGAGGACGAGAAGCTGCCGAGATTCAGCGGCGTTCACGGCACCACCGGCTATGAATGGATGAACACGATCAGCCAGGCACTGGTCGACGGTCGCGGCCTCGATCCGCTCAACGAGATCTGGCGCCAGATCAGCAACCAGTCGCCGAACCTGACGCCGGTGTTGCGCGAGGCCAAGCAGCGCGTGCTGGAGACGCTGCTCACCAGCGAATTTACCGTGCTGGCGCGGCTGCTCGCGCGCATTGCCAGCGGACACTACTCGACCCGCGACTTCTCCGGCGACAGTCTGCGGCAGGCGCTCGAGCTCTATGTGCTGCACTTTCCGGTCTATCGCACCTATCTCACCGCCTCGGGACCAGCCGCGCATGACCGCGCACTGATCCGCGAGACCATCGAGCGCGCCCGCGCCGACTGGTTCGCCGCCGACGAAGGCATCTTCGATTTCCTGCGCGACGCCTTGACCATGGACTTGTTGCAGCCCGGCCGGCCGCCGCATGGCGCGCCGCGGGTCCGGCGCTTCGCGCTGAAGGTGCAGCAATTCACCGGGCCGATGATGGCGAAGTCGCTGGAGGATACCGCCTTCTATCGCTATCACCGGCTGCTGGCGCTCAACGAGGTTGGCGGCGATCCGGCGGCGGGCGCGATCGCACCCGAGGCCTTCCACGCCATGATGCAGGCCCGCGCCCGCGAATGGCCGCACGGCATGACGGCGACCGCGACCCACGACACCAAGCGCGGCGAGGACGCCCGCGCCCGCATCATGGCGCTTGCGGAAATCCCCGGCGAATGGACCAGCGCGGTGGCGCGCTGGAAGGTGCTGAATGCGCCGCATCTCGTGCTCGACGCCAAGATGCGCGCGCCATCGGCGACGTTCGAATACATGCTGTATCAGGCCCTGCTCGGCGCCTGGGATCCCGATGACGCCTCGCTCGCCGCCCGCATCCAGGCCTACGCGCTGAAGGCAGCGCGCGAGGGCAAGCAGGAAACAAGCTGGCTCAATCCGCACCAGCCTTACGAGGCCGGCGTGAAAGCCTTTATCGAGCGGATCCTCGATCGCAAGACCTCGCCGGAATTCCTCGATGCGCTGGGGACGCTGGCGCGGCGCACGGCGTTGATCGGCGCGCTGAATTCGCTCAGCCAGATCACGCTGAAGGCAACCATGCCGGGCGTGCCGGATTTCTACCAGGGCACCGAAGGCTGGGATCTTTCGCTGGTCGATCCGGACAACCGCCGTCCGGTCGACTTTACCGAACGGGCAGGAATGCTCGCCACACTGGAGACGCCGGATTGGGATGCGTTGGTGCAAAACTGGCGCGACGGCCGTCTCAAATTCGCATGGACGCGGCATCTGCTGCGGCTCCGCAACGAGATGGCCGATGTGTTCACCAGCGGCAACTACGTGCCGCTCGCGGTCAGCGGCCCGCACCGCGATCACGTCATTGCCTTCGCGCGGCGCCATGGCCGCGAGGCGGCCATCGTTGCGGTGGCAAGATCATTCGCCCCATTCACGCAAGGCGGCCGCAGCTGGCCGCGCCCCGAAGCTTTTGAAGGTGAAATCGACGTGACGGGGTATGCACTCCCGGATGGAGCAACCAGGATTCAGCTCTCGGCGCTGTTCGCCAATCTTCCGGTCGCGGTGCTAAAGGCCAAGGCCGCAACGGCGTCGAAACCAACCTCGAGGCGAGCGCGCTCGCACGCCTAGAGCATTTTCGGTTCTGATTGAATCAGAACCGAAGCTCTAGATTCTTGTTTTGTCGCGTTTTCTTCACGCGAACCGGTGTCCACTTCGCTCGAAAACGCTCTAGTTTGATGCGTCAGCGCTTGGTCAGCAGCAATTTCCCGCGCTTCTGGATCGCCACCTGCGCGACCTCGGCGAACCGTTGCAGCAGCCACGGCAGCGTCACTTCGACCCGCACATGGGCATCCTCGACATCGACATGCCCGGCCGCGACCTGCCCCAGCGCCCGGACACGAAAGCTCATCCGGTTGTCGTCCCAGCGCTCCTCGTCGACGCTCAAGACCGGCAGGTTCGCCGTCGCGCGCGACAGGCCCGTTTTCAAGCGGCGCATCGCCTCGTCGCGGCCGAGGCTATGGGGTATCGAAACGATCAGCGGCGCCGACATTGCGATGCACTCCTCTGTGGATTTCGTTGATGTAGTTCTGTTCCAAGGCAAACGGAAGAACCACACAGTTTTATCGCGCCGCCGACTCCGGAACCTTCACAGTTACGGGTTGTTTTCCTCCCCGAAGGGCAGAAACGAGACGAGCCCGCGGGGCTGAGGAGACGCTAGATGTCAATTGGAACGATCATTCTCATCATTCTGGTCATTGCGCTGCTTGGCGGCTTCAGTGGCATCGGCGGCGGACCGTTTTACGGCACCGGCTATTACGGCGGCGGCGGGCTCGGCCTGGTCGTCGTGATCCTGCTGATCCTGCTCCTGATGGGACGACTGTAGCGCGTGGCGGCACTGTGCCCGATCCGCATCAACGACTGTCATCGCCCGCGCAAGCGGGTGATCCAGTATTCCAGAGACGCTTGCTATTGAACCGATAAGCCGCGGCGTACTGGATACCCCGCTTCCGCGGGGTATGACGAACCAAGCCAACGGCACGAGCTTGCCCAACAGTTTCTACTGCGCCGCAAGCTTCTTCATCGCCGACTTGATCGACGATGCCGCGTCCTCGTAGCCATCCCAGGCCTTCGTCTTCGCGAGCAAGGCCGGCACGGTGCGTAGCGTGAATGTCTTCGGATCGAGATCACCGCGCAGCTGCGGCCAGGTCAGCGGCATCGAAACCGTCGCCCCCGGACGCGCCCGCGGCGACAACACCGCGACCGCCGTCGACATCCTGTCGTTGCGCAAATAGTCGAGGAATATCTTTCCCGTGCGTTTGGCCTTGGACATGTTGATCAGATAGCGCTCGGGATCGTCCTGCGCCATCCACTGGCAGACCGCCTGCGCGAACGCCTTGGCCTCCTTCCACGTCACCTTGTCCCTGCTGCCAGCGAGCAGCGGTGTGACGACGTGCAGCCCCTTGCCGCCGGTGGTCTTGCAGAAGCTTTCGAGACCGACCGCGGTCAGCCGCTGCCGCATGTCCTTGGCGGCATCGATCACGTCGGTGAATGCGACGTCGGGCGCGGGATCGAGATCGAACACCAACCGGCCCGGCGTGTCATAGGCATCGGGCGCGCAATTCCAGGGATGCAGCTCGAGCCCGCCGGCCTGCGCGACCGCCGCCAGGCCCTCGATCCGGTCGATCTGCAGATAGGGTTTGCGGTCACCTGAGACCTTCGCAAGCTTGAGGAGCTTCGACGTGCCGGCCATCGCATGACGCTGGAAGAAGGTCTCGCCCTTGATGCCGTCGGGCGCTCGCACGATCGAGCACGGCCGGCCCTTGAGATAGGAGATCATCCATTCGCCGACCGCCTCGAAATAATTGGCGAGGTCGAGCTTGGTCACCGGCTCGCCATCGCCCGCATCAGGCCACAGCGCCTTGTCCGGATGCGAGATGACGACGCCCATCACCTCGCTGGACGCCTTCCCGGTGCCCTTCTTCGCCACGCCCTTGGCCATCGGCTTCACCACTTTGGTTACAACCGGCCGCTCGGCCTCGACTTCGTGCGCCGGCTTGTCCTGGCGCAGGCCCTTGAAGGCGGCCTGGCGGATATTTCCGGCGTCGGTCCAGCCGGCGAACTCGATCTCGGCGACCAGCTCCGGCTTCAGCCAGTGCACGTCGCGGGTCTTCTTCGGCGCGTCCTTGCCGCCGAACGGGCTCTCGTCCGCCTCCGCCGCCTTCAGCGCCGGCGTGATGCGGCGGACCGTATCCTGGCCGAAGCCAGTGCCGACGATGCCGACAAACGCCAGATGATCGCCGCGATAGACGCCCGCCATCAGCGAGCGGAATTTGCCGTTGGTGGTCTTCCAGCCGCCGAGCACCACCTCATGGTCGGCGCGGATTTTTGCCTTGGTCCAGTCGTCGGAGCGGCCGGAACGGTAGGCACCGTCGAGCCGCTTGGAGACGATGCCTTCGAGGCCGAGCTTGCGCGCGGATTCCAGCACCGCCTCGCCGCGCTGCTCGAAATGTTCGACATAGCGGATCAGGAGGTTCTTGCCCTTGCGTGCCGCGAGCAATTGCTTCAGCCGCGCCTTGCGCTCGGCGAGCGGCAGCGGGCGCAGGTCCCCGGTGCCGGCGAACAGCAGGTCGAACGCGTAGAAGATCAGCCGATCCGTCTTGCCGTCGGAGAGCGCGGCCTGCAGCGTCGAAAAATGCGGCGTGCCGTTCTTGTCGAGCGCGACGATCTCGCCATCGATCAGCGCATCCGGCAGCTCCTCCGCCTCCTTCACGATCGCGCCGAACTTGGCGGACCAGTCGAGCCCCTTGCGCGTCTTCAGCACGGCCTCGCCGTCTTCGACACGGAGCTGCACGCGGTAGCCGTCGAACTTGATCTCGTGGCACCAGCCCGTGCCATTGGGTGGAGACTCGACCGCGGCGCAGAGCTGCGGCGCGACGAAATCGGGCATCTCCGATACCTGCTTCGGTTTGGCCTGCCGCGCCACTTTCAGCCGCTCCTTGGGCGCCGGCGCCTTGGTCCTGGCGCGCGCGTCCGCAGCCATGCCGTGGTTGGACTGCCAGACCGCGTCAGCTTTGGCCTTGCCATTGCCCTTGGCCAGCATGAACGGCTTCGGCGCCCGGCCCTTGCCGGCCGCGATCTGCGCCATCGAGCGTCCGGAAGCGACCGAACGATCCTCGTCGAGGATCTCCTCGCCGTTGCCGTCAACGGCATATTCGTCGCGGTGCTTGATCAGGAGCCAGTTGGTGCGCTTGCCGCCGAAGCGGTCGCCCTTCATCCGCACCAGCACCCAGCTGCCGTGCAGCTTGTCGCCCTCGAGCGTGAACTTCAGGTCGCCCTTCCTGAAGCCGCGTTCGGGATCGTCCGATTCCCAGGTGCCGCGATCCCACAGCTGCACCGTGCCGCCGCCATACTGGCCTTCGGGAATGGTGCCTTCGAAGTCACCATAGTCGAGCGGATGATCCTCGACCTCGACCGCCAGCCGCTTGTCATGCGGATCGAGCGACGGCCCGCGCGTCACCGCCCAGGACTTGAAGACGCCGTCGAATTCGAGCCGCAGATCGTAATGCAGCCGCGTCGCGTCGTGCTTCTGGATGACGAAGCGCCGCTGCTTGCTAGGTGCGACCTTGACGTCGCCCGACGGCTCGCTGGTCTTCTCGAAGTCGCGCTTCTTGCGATAGGTGGACAGGTTTCTCAGCGACACAACAAACCTCGGCAAACCCTCGGCGCAAACGACGGCCGCCGCCTCCGTGCGGCCATCAGGAACCAAAACCCACGGTATCCGTTCAAGTTCCAAACTCAAGCTGTTTGGAGGCGATCATGGCCGCTCCCCGCGCCTACTGGAAAGGCACGCTCAAGCTCTCGCTGGTGTCATGTCCGGTGGCGCTCTACCCGGCCTCGACCACGGTCGAGAAGACCCGCTTCCACATGATCAACCGGGAGACCGGCAACCGGCTGAAGCAGCAGATGGTCGATACCGAGACCGGCGACGTTGTCGAGGGCGACCAGAAGGGCCGCGGCTACGAGGTCAGCAAGGGCAAATATGTCGAGATCGAAAAGGACGAGCTCGAAGCGGTCCAGATCGAGAGCAACCATACCATCGACATCGACAGCTTCGTGCCCGAGGGCGAGATCGACAAGCGCTATCTCGACCACCCCTACTATATCAGGCCCGACGGCAAGGCCGGCGTCGACGCGTTCGCGGTGATCCGCGACGCCATGAAGGATCAGGACCGCGTCGCGCTGGCGCGGATCGTGCTGACCAACCGCGAGCATGTGATCGCGATCGAGCCGCTCGACAAGGGTATGCTCGGCACCACCTTGCGCTACCCCTACGAGCTGCGCGATGCCGACGATTATTTCGACGACATTAAGAGCCCGAAGGTCACGAAGGACATGATCGAGCTCGCCGGCCATATCCTCGACAGCAAGGCTGCGCATTTCGATCCGTCGAAATTCAAGGACGAGTATGAGACCGCGCTGAAGGCCCTGGTCCGCCGCAAGGCGGCCGGCAAGCCGATCAAGACCGCCGAGCGCGAGGAGAGGCCAAGCAACGTCGTGAGCCTGATGGACGCGCTGCAGCAGAGCCTCAAGGGCGGCAAGAGCGGCGCAAGGCGCTCGCGCTCCACCGCGCGCCGCCCGACCGCGCATCGCCGCGCCGCCAAGAAGGCGCACCGGTCAAGCGCGCGGCGACGCAAGGCTGGGTGAGATCTCTCGTCATTGCGAGCGCAGCGAAGCAATCCATCTCTCCACATACGCGGAAGGATGGATTGCTTCGTCGCTACGCTCCTCGCAATGACGGATGGATGCAACTCGTCCGCTACTTCTTCTTCGAGCTCTTCCGCTTCTTGGCAGTCTTGCGCTTCTTCGCCGTCTTCTTGGACGACTTCTTCGGCACCTTCTTGCCCTTGGCGCGCGCCTCGGACAGCCCGATCGCGATCGCCTGCTTGCGGCTCTTCACCTTCTTCTTGGAGCGGCCGCTGCGCAGCGTGCCGGCCTTGCGTTTCTTCATCGCGCGCTCGACATCGCGCGATGCTTTCCGCGAATATTTCCTTGCCATGGGTTGTCTCCCGGTGAGGGAAAACAAGCCTCGATGGCAGCGAAAGTTCCGTTTGGTGTCGTCGGGCGACGGCACCAACGTAGCCCGCATGAGCGCAGCGACATGCGGGAGATGCCCCGGATATCGCTTCGCTCATCCGGGCTACATGTTAGTCCGCTGCGCGCAGCCGATAGCCGATGCCGGTCTCGGTCAGCACGAATTGCGGACGCTCCGGGTCGGCCTCGATCTTCTGGCGAAGCTGGCGCACATAGACCCGCAGATATTGCGCATCGGTCAGTTCGTCCCACAATTCCTTCAAGAGGAAGCGGTGGGTCAGCACCTTGCCGGCATGCTGCACCAGCACGCGCAACAGGTCATACTCCTTCGGCGACAGCTTGATCTCCCTGTCGCCGACCTTGACGATCCGGCGCACCAGGTCGACCGAGAGATCGCCGGAGCGGAACACCGGCCGCTCGCCCTGCACCTGCAACTGGTGCCGCAGCGCCGCGCGCAGCCGCGCCAGCAACTCGTCCATTCCGAACGGCTTGGTCAGATAGTCGTCGGCGCCGAGGTCGAGCGCCTGCACCTTGCCGGCCTCGTCGCCGCGGCTCGACAGCACCACGATCGGCACGCTCTCGTTGCGGCCGCGGATCATGCGCAGGAGATCGTGGCCCTGGATGTCGGGCAAACCGAGATCGAGGATGATCAGCGCCGGTCCCTCGGCCAGCATCTCCAGTGCCAGCTTGCCGTTGGATGCCTCGAGGATGTCATAGCCCTGCGTGCTCAGCCCCATCCGCAGCAGCTTGCGGATCGGCGGCTCGTCGTCGATGACCAGGACCTTGATCGGCGTGGCGTTCATGCAGCAGTGTCCAGCGCGTTGGTGTCGGCAGGGATCGGCAGGCGGATGGTGATGACGGCGCCGCTGCGGTCGGCGCGGTTGGCCGCCGCGATCGTGCCGCGCATCGCCTCGACGAAGCCGCGCGAGATCGCAAGTCCGAGGCCGGTGCCGGGGCGGACATGGTCGCCCTTTTCGGCGCGATAGAATTTGTCGAACACGCTTTCGAGCTCGGCCGCGGGAATCCCGTTGCCTTCGTCGAGGATCTGCAGTGCGATCGTGTCGCGGTCGCGGGCGCCGCGGATCGAGATCGTGGTGTCCGATGGGGCGTATTTGGCGGCATTGTCGAGCAGGTTGAACAGCACCTGCTCGAACAGCACGGCGTCGAGCTCCAGCATCGGAAGGTCGGCCGCGAGCTCCAGCGACACCCGGTGATGCACCAGGATCTTGCTCGCCCGGCGCAGCGCGCTGCCGACGATCTCGCCGACATCGTGCCGCGCCGTGTTGGGCACGATCGCGCCGGATTCCAGCTTGGTCATGTCGAGCAGATTGGCGATGAACCGATTCAACCGCTCGGACTCGTCGATCACGGTGGCGAGCAGATCGTGCTTCTGCGCATCGCTCAGGTTGGCGCCGAGATCGCGCAGCGCCGAGGCTGAGCCGAGCACCGAGGCCAGCGGCGTCTTGAGATCGTGCGAAATCGAGGTCAGGAGCGCGCCGCGCAGCCGGTCGGATTCCACTGTGCGCTTGACGCGGTCCATGTCCTCGACCAGCAGCACGCGCTCGATCGCCAGCGCGCCCTGATCGACCAGCGCGTCGAGCAGCCGGCGCTGGTCCGGCGTCAGCAGGGGCCCGGTGCGGTCGTCATCGATGCCGATCACCCCGATCGGACCGCGGCCGGTGCGCATCGGCAGGAACAGCCGTTTTCCCCCCGGCAGCGTGTCCGAGCCGCGGCCGGCCGGGCGATCGTTGCCCCAGGCCCAGTTGGCGGCGGCAAGATCGGCCTGATCGAGCTGATCCTCCGGCGGATAGCCGCTCTTGACGGTCAGCATCCCATCCTCCGGCAGCAGCAGCACCACGCGCACCTTGAGCATCAGCGCGATCTGGTAGGCGGTCGCCCACAGCACGTCGTCCAGTGTCGCGGTGCCGGCGAGCTTGCGGCTGAAGGCGTAGAGCGATTCGGTGGTGCGGACGCGGCTGATCGCGGTGTCGGCCTGGGTGCGCACCCGCGCAGCGACGTTGGAGACCAGAAGCGCGATCAGCATGAAGAAGAAAAACGCCGCGACATTGGTCGGGTCGGTGATGGTGAAGGTATAGACTGGCGGCAGGAAGAAGAAGTTGTAGCACAGCGAGGCCGCGACGCTCGCCAGCAGCGACGGCCCGAGGCCGTAGCGCGCCGCGGCGCCGACCACGGCGGTGAGGAAGACGAGGTCGACATTCTCGATGCCGAAGAACGGCTGGATCAGCTTGGCCGCGCCGAGCCCGAGCGCCGCCAGCAGCAGCGCCATCAGATAGGGCCGCGGATTGAACGGCTCCTGCCGCTGCGCGGTCTGCACCGCCGCCTTGCCGACCGGCAGCTCGTCGCCGGCGATCACGTTGACGCTGATATTGCCGGCACGGCGCACCAGATCGTGCACGACGGATCCATGCGTCAGCTCGAACCAGCGCGAGCGCGTCGACTTGCCGATGATGATCTGGGTGACGTTGTTGGCCTGGGCGAAATTGATGACGTCGTCGGCGATGCGGCGGCCGACGCCGGGAAGCGTCAGCGCCTCGCCGCCGAGCGATTCCGCGAGCCGCATGGTGTCGGCCAGCCGGTCGCGCTGCTCGTCGGAAAGTTGCAGGCTGCGCCGCGTCTCGATGCTGACCGCGGTCCATTGCGCATGCAGCCGGTCGGCGAGGCGCTTGGTGTAGCGCACGAGCCCGGCCGCGCGCGGATCCTCGCTGAGGCACACCAGGATGCGTTCGCCCGCGGCCCAGGGTCCGGCAATCGCATTGGCCTGCATGTGGTTGAGCAGCTGCTCGTCGACCCGCTCGGCGGTGCGGCGCAGTGCCAGCTCGCGCAGCGCGGTGAGATTGCCGGGCGAGAAATAGTGTTCCAGCGCCCGCTCGGCTTGTCTCGGCACATAGACCTTGCCCTCCTTCAGCCGCTGGATCAGATCGTCGGGCGTCAGGTCGATCAGCTCGATCGCATCGGCGCGATCGACCACCGAGTCGGGCACCGTCTCGCGCACCCGCACATGGGTGATCTGCGCGACGACGTCGTTGAGGCTCTCGATGTGCTGGATGTTGATCGCGGTATAGACGTCGATGCCGTGCGACAGCAGTTCCTCGACGTCGAGGTAGCGCTTGGGATGCCGGCTGCCCGGCGCGTTGGTATGGGCGAGCTCGTCGACCAGCGCGAGCTGCGGCCGCCGCGCGATTAATGCGTCGAGGTCCATCTCCTCGAGCGTCTGGTCGCGATAGGCCAACCGCTTCCGCGGCAGCACCTCGAGACCCCTGAGCAGCGCCTCGGTCTCGATCCGGCCGTGGGTTTCGACGACGCCGACCACGACGTCGACGCCCGCCTTGAGGCGGGCGTGAGCGCTCGAGAGCATCTCGTAGGTCTTGCCGACGCCGGGGGCGGCGCCGATGAAGATCTTCAGCCGTCCCGATCGATCGGTCTCCCGGCGCGCCGCCTCCAGCAGCGCATCCGGCGAGGGTCGTTTGTCAGGGTCGCGCTGATTGGCCATACCGCAATATAGTCATCCTGCGAGAGACAGCCTACTCCCCTATTTTGCGTTTGCCGCGTCGAGCGCCAGGTTGAGCGCAAGAACGTTAACGCGGGGCTCGCTGATCACGCCGGCGAAGCGGCCCTGCGTGTTCTGCGTCACCAGCTCGCGCACCGCGTCCTCGGACATGCTGCGCGCCTTGGCAACCCGCGGCACCTGGAACAGCGCAGCGTCCGGCGAGATATCCGGATCGAGCCCGCTGCCCGACGTGGTCACAAGATCGACCGGGACGCTGGCGGACGGGTTCTCCGCCTTCAGCTTCTCGACATCCTCCTTGACCCGGTCGTTCAGCGCCTTGCTGGTCGGACCGAGGTTGGAGCCGCCGGAATTGGCCGCGTTATAGGGCGCCGGCACGGTCTTCGTGGAGTCGTTCGGATCGGGCGCGACCGTCGCCGACGGCCGGCCGTGGAAGTATTTATCTTCCTTGAACTCCTGCCCGATCAGGGCGGAGCCGATCACCTTGCCGTCCTGCTCGATCAGGCTGCCTTGCGCCTGCCGCGGGAAGATGACGCCGGCGATCCCGGTGACGGCGAGCGGATAGGCAAGGCCCGTGATCGCGGTCAGCAGGACCAGCACGAGGATGGCGGGGCGGATTTCTCTCAACATGATAGGTCTCCTAAGTCTCCTTCGTCATTGCGAGCGAAGCGAAGCAATCCATGGATCGGCATAACGGATGGATTGCTTCGTCGCGCTTCGCTCCTCGCAATGACGTTGTGGTTAAGCCAGGCCCAAAGCGGCGACGACGAGGTCGATCGCCTTGATGCCGATGAACGGGATGATGATGCCGCCCAAGCCATAGATCATCAGATTGCGGCCGAGCAGCGCGCCGGCACCGACCGCGCGATACTTGACGCCCTTCAGCGCCAGCGGGATCAGCGCGATGATGATCAGCGCGTTGAAGATGATCGCCGACAGGATCGCGCTCTGCGGGCTCGCCAGGTGCATCACGTTCAGCACCTGGAGCTGCGGATAGAACGCGAGGAACATCGCCGGGATGATCGCAAAGTACTTCGCGACGTCGTTGGCGATCGAGAACGTGGTCAGCGCGCCGCGAGTCATCAGCAGCTGCTTGCCGATCTCGACCACCTCGATCAGCTTGGTCGGGTTGGAATCGAGGTCGACCATGTTGCCGGCCTCGCGGGCGGCCTGCGTGCCGGTGTTCATGGCGACGCCGACATCGGCCTGCGCGAGCGCCGGCGCATCGTTGGTGCCGTCGCCGCACATCGCGACCAGCTTGCCCTTGGACTGCTCGTCGCGGATCAGCTTGAGCTTGTCCTCGGGGGTTGCCTGCGCCAGGAAGTCGTCGACGCCGGCTTCGGCCGCGATCGCCGCCGCGGTCATCGGGTTGTCGCCGGTGATCATCACGGTGCGGATGCCCATGCGGCGCAATTCGGCAAAGCGCTCGCGGATGCCGCCCTTGACGATGTCCTTGAGATGCACGACGCCGAGCAGCTTGCCGTCCTTGGCGACGGCCAGCGGCGTGCCGCCGGCCTTGGCGATCTCGTCGGCAATGGCCTGGATCTCGCGTGCTTCCGCGCTCATCGTCGCCGCGACCGCGCGGACCGTATTGCCCGAAGCAAGCGCACGCGACGAGCCGCCGTCGACATAGGCGAGGATGGCGTCGACCGCGCCCTTGCGGACCGACGAGGAGCCGGCATCGATGCCGCTCATGCGGGTCTGCGCGGTGAACGGCACGAAGGTCGCATGGAGCTCGTGCATCTCGCGGCCGCGGATGCCGTACTTCTCCTTGGCGAGCACCACGATGGAGCGGCCTTCCGGCGTTTCGTCGGCGAGGGAGGCGAGCTGCGCGGCATCGGCGAGATCCTGCTCGGAGACGCCGCGAATGGGGCGGAACGCCGTCGCCTGGCGGTTGCCGAGGGTGATGGTGCCGGTCTTGTCCAAGAGCAGCGTATCGACGTCGCCGGCGGCTTCCACCGCTCGGCCGGACATCGCCAGCACGTTGAAGCGCACCAGGCGGTCCATGCCGGCGATGCCGATCGCCGACAAGAGCGCGCCGATCGTGGTCGGGATCAGCGTCACGAACAGCGCCACCAGCACCACGACCGAGATCGAGCCGCCGGCATAGGCCGCATAGCTCGGGATCGTCACCGTCGCGAACACGAAGATGATGGTGAGGCCTGCCAGCAGGATGTTGAGCGCGATCTCGTTCGGCGTCTTCTGCCGCTCGGCGCCCTCCACCAGCTTGATCATGCGGTCGATGAAGGTCGAGCCTTGCGCTGCGGTGATGCGGACGCGGATCCAGTCCGACAGCACCTGGGTGCCGCCGGTGACCGCGGAACGATCGCCGCCGGACTCGCGGATCACAGGCGCGGATTCACCGGTGATCGCGGCTTCATTGACCGAGGCCACGCCTTCGATCACCTCACCGTCGGACGGGATGTTGTCGCCGGCCTCGACCAGCACGATGTCGCCGACCTTCAGCGAGGTGCCGGGCACCATGCGATAGGTCCGGTCGGTACCGGTGAGCAGCTTGGCCTGGCTCTCGGTGCGGGTCTTTTTCAGCGATTCCGCCTGCGCCTTGCCGCGGCCTTCGGCAACGGCCTCGGCGAAATTGGCGAACAGCACCGTGAACCAGAGCCAGAGGATGATCTGGAAGGTGAAGCCGAGATTGGCGCTGCCGGTGACGAGGTCGCGGACGAAGATCACCGTGGTCAACGCGGCCACGACCTCGACCACGAACATCACAGGGTTCTTCGCCATCAGGCGGGGATCGAGCTTGACGAAGGCCGATTTGATCGCCGGCACCAGGATCTTCGGGTCGAACATGGTCGACGCCGTCACCTGCTTTTGCAGTCTTGTGGTTTCCATGGTTGTCACTCCGGACAATTCGATCAGAACAGGGTGTTGGCGTTCATCGCGAGGTGCTCGACGATCGGCCCGAGCGCCAGCGCCGGGAAGAATGTGAGACCGCCGATGATCAGGATCACGCCGATGACGAGGCCGACGAACAGACCGCCGGTGGTCGGGAAAGTGCCCGCCGAGGCCGGGATCGACTTCTTCTCGACCAGCGAACCTGCAATGGCCATCGCCGGCACGATCATGAAGAAGCGGCCGACGAACATCGCGGAGGCGAGCGTCAAATTGTAGAACAGGGTGTTGCCGGTGAGGCCCGCGAAGGCCGAACCGTTATTGCCGGTCGCCGAGGTGAACGCGTACAGCACCTCGGTGAAGCCGTGCGGGCCGGAGTTCGCCATCGAGGCCACCGCCGACGGCAGCACCACGCCGACCGCGGTCCAGCCGAGATACATCAGCGGCAGCACCAGGATCGCGAGCATCGCCATCTTGACCTCGCGCGCCTCGATCTTCTTGCCGACATATTCCGGGGTGCGGCCGACCATCAGGCCGGCGACGAAGATGGCCAGCACGACGAACAGCAGCATGCCGTAGAAGCCGGCGCCGACGCCGCCGATGATGACCTCGCCGAGCTGCATGTTGATCAGCGGGATCATGCCGCCGAGCGCGGTGAAGCTGTCGTGCATGGCGTTGACCGCGCCGCAGGAGGCCGCAGTGGTGACGACAGCGAACAGCGAGGACGCGACGATGCCGAAGCGGACCTCCTTGCCCTCCATGTTGCCGCCGGAAAGGCCGAGCGCGTGCAGCGCGGTGGTGCCATTGGCTTCCGCCCAATAGGTGACGGTGACGCCGGCGACGAACAGGATGCCCATCACGGCGAAGATCGCCCAGCCTTGGCGCTCGTTGCCGACCATGCGGCCGAACACGTTGGTCATCGCGGCGCCGAGCGCGAAGATCGAGACCATCTGCACGAGGTTCGATAGCGCCGTCGGGTTCTCGAACGGATGCGCGGCGTTGGCGTTGAAGAAGCCGCCGCCATTGGTGCCGAGCATCTTGATCGCGACCTGCGAAGCCACCGGTCCGAGCGCGATGGTCTGCTTGCCACCCTCCAGCGTGGTGGCATCGACATAGGCGCCAAGCGTCTGCGGCATGCCCTGCCAGACCAGGAACAGCGCGTAGACGACGCAGATCGGCAGCAGCACGTAGAGCGTGCAGCGCGTGACGTCGACCCAGAAATTGCCGACCGTGCGCATCGACGAGCGGGTGAAGCCGCGGATCAGCGCCATCGCCAGCGCGATGCCGGTCGCCGCCGACAGGAAGTTCTGGTGGGTCAGGCCGACCATCTGGACCAGATAGGACAGCGTGCTCTCGCCGCCGTAGTTCTGCCAGTTGGTATTGGTGATGAAGGAGATCGCGGTGTTGAAGGAGAGATCCTCGGCAACCGCGGACTGGCCCGCTGGGTTGAACGGCAACACTGCCTGCAGCCGCATCAACCCGTAGATGATGGCGAAGCCACCGACGTGGAACAGCAGCATGGCGACCGTATAGGTCAGCCAGTGCTGCTCGCGCCGCTCGTCGACGCCGCCGACCCAGTAGATGCCGCGCTCGACCGGGCGCAGCACGGGCGACAGGAAGGTGCGCTCGCCATTGAACACGCGGGTCATGTACCAGCCGAGCGGTTTGACCAGCGCGGCAACGATCGCGCAAAACAGAATAATTTGAATCCAGCCGATGACGGTCATTTCGTCAAACCTTTCGAATGGGAGCGAAGCGCAGCATCGACGCGAACAAGCCGAGCAACAGCCCGGTCAGCATCGCGTCGGCTAACAGAATTGTGCAAAGCGCTGACATCGCGGGCCGCCTAGAAGCGTTCGGGCCGCAGCAATGCGTAAGTGAGGTAGAACAGCAGGCCGAGCGAGACGAGGCCGGCGAGCGAATAATCAAAGATCATCGCCGCCTCCGTTACAGCCGTTCACAGGCGTAGGCGTAACCGATGCCGGCCGCGAAGAAGCCGACCGCAAGCGCCGCCATGAGAATGTCCATCATGAGAGACTCCTATGCATCCGAGGGGGCGCGGGGCGACCGTATAAGCGCTCCGCGAGGGATGGCCGTGAGGTGCCATCCGGGGCATAGGTTTTCGAGAGGTGGCGAATAAGGACGTTATAGGAATCGTATAAAGGCCACGACTTCCGCAGCCGTCGTCCCGGCGAAAGCCAGGACCCATAACCACAGGGCCGAGTTTTGCGATGGCTGGGGCCCCAACCTGATCTCACAAGCAGATTCGGTGGTAATGGGTCCTGGCTTTCGCCAGGACGACAACTTGGCCTTTATGGAATCCCTATATCTCCGTCCCCCGCCTCATCTCGTTTTCAAATGGCGGTCCGGCCATTTTTGGCTTGCGGCCAATACCCTGGGCCGCGCAAGACGAGATGACGCCATGTCAGTGCTTTCCCAGAACACCTCCATCGATCTCGGCGAACGGCTGCGCGACGCCTATGCGCTGACAGCCGAATTCATGGCCGACATCATCAGCCAGACCTGCCGGCGCTTTCCCTCGGTCGGACAGAGCGGCAAGACCCGCCGGGTCGAGCGCCTGATTCAGTCGGGCGCCTGGACCGACGCCGCGATCGCGCTGCTCGATCTGGAACTGCCGCAATGGCAGATCCGCCGCCTGGTCTATGACGAGGGCGAGTGGCACTGCGCATTGTCGCGCGAACGTGAGCTGCCGGACTGGCTCGACCAGTCGATCGAGACCCACCACACCGATCTTGCACTCGCGATCCTCAGCGCCTTCGTCGAGGCGCAGCGGATCTCCACACCCGATAGCCGAACCAGCGTGCCGACCGTCCGTCGCGACACGCGCGCCCTGTACGAGCCGCTGTTCGTCGACAATATCGGCTGAAGGCGCCGCGGCCGTGGACACCAAACAACTGCCGCGGCAGCTGCAGTCGGTCCAGGTCATGGTTCGGTTCGGCTTCCGGCTTGCCATCATGATCGGCTTTGCCGTGTTCGCCGGTGCCGGCTTCGGCAAGGGCCTCGTCACGCTGTTGTGGATGTCGGCGGTGATCTGTGCCTTTGCAGGGATCGCCAAGCGCGAAATGCCGTTTGCTGCAAACCTCAACCACTGGGACGAGATGGCCGCTTATGTCGCGCTGTGCGCGCTCGGCACCGGCATCGTCCAGCGCCTCTGAATCCGTCCCGGAAAATCCTATTCCGCTCCTATGAAGTCGGCCGTCCTTCGCGCTCGATTTCATATCCGGCAAATCAGACATTGATCGCGTGACTGTGACTGAAGCGTTTTCGAGCGAACCGGATACCGGTTCTCGTGATGAAAACGAATCAGAACGAATGAAGGACTACAACCGTGAAACTCGTCGAACCTCCCTCGTGTAGCGCCGCGTCCACCATCGTCCTCATCGGCCGCAATCGTCGCGGCCAGTGGGTCGCCCAGCAACAGAACGGCCTCTATGGCGGCCTGTTCGTCAACCGCGCCCAGGCCGTCAAATACGCGCTGTTCGAGAACGGCCAGCGTCCCGAAATGATCGTCGAGCTGTCGCGTGAGATCGAGCTCGATATGCGCGGCGAGACCGCGAGCCTCCCCGCAAGCCGCGTGGCTTGAGCCGCCCATGACCTGGCAAACGGCTGCGAAAGCCGACACGGCCGCATGGCTGTTGGGCTTCATCCCCGATCTTCCGACCCCCTTCAACCATCGGGGCGAAATCGACGCGGACGCATTCGGCCGGCTGTGCGAGCGCCAGATCGCAGCCGGCGCCACCGCGCTGGTGGTCGGCGAGACCGCCGGTGAAAGCGCGACGCTGGAGCCCGCGGAACGCGCGCAGCTCGTGCGCATCGCCGCAGGCGTCGCGCGCAAGCGGGTTCGCATCATCGCCGGCGCCGGATCGAACGCGACGGATCGCGCCGTCACATTCACCCGGTCCGCGGACGCCGCCGGTGCCGACGCGGTCATGTCGGTCGCGCCCTATTACAACAAACCGATGCCACGGGGCACGGCGGCGCATTTCCGCGCCGTCGCCGCGGCCACCACACTGCCCGTCATCCTGCACGACATTCCGTCGCGCACGGTGAGGGGCCTTGCCGACGAGACGCTGCTCGAGCTCGCCGCATCGCCGCGCTTCGTGGGATTGCGCGACGGCAGTGGTGACGTTGCCCGGCTGGCGCGCCTGCGCTCACGGCTGCCGGCGACATTCCGGATGCTGACCGGCGACGACGCCGCCTCGCTGGCCTGGCTCGCCGCCGGTGGCGATGGCTGCATCTCGGCCGTGACGAACGTCGCGCCCGATCTGTATGTGGCCGTTCACAGGCATTTCCGCGAGGGACGGTTGTATCAGGCGCGGGAGTTGCACCAGCGGCTGGTGCCGCTTGCGACCTTGCTAGAGCGCGAGCATCCCGCCGCATTGAAGTTCGCGCTGGCGCTTCTGGGATTCATGCAGCCGGCGACGCGGCTGCCGATCGTGCAATTGAACGGGTCGGCAAAGGCCGAGGTCTCGCAAGCGATGGCTGAGCTTGCCGACGAGTACCTCGCAGCCGCGCATTGAGATTTTCCGACCCGACATAAGCCATCGCAATGCACAATGCGATCAGCACGCGGTGCCCGTGACACGACGCCAACTTGAGGTTCCGAAACGGCGCCCCATATCCACGGCAAGGGAGTGCTTGCCGTGCACACCACCTTCAAGGCGGCCCTCGTTGTTGCGACCGTCCTGGTCGCTCTGGTTGTCTCCATCCGTCCCGGTCCGGCCGCGGACAACAGCCATCTTGCCCTGACCATTTCAATCGACGGGGCAATCGGGCCGGCAGCGGCCAGCTACGTCAAGGACGGCCTGGCCAAGGCCGCCGAGCGTCGCGCCGAAATTGTCATCCTGCGTTTGAATACGCCGGGCGGTCTCAGCACCAGCATGCGTGAGATCATCGCCGACGTGCTGGCCTCGCCCGTTCCCGTAGTCGGCTACGTTGCGCCATCCGGCGCCCATGCCGCGAGCGCCGGGACCTATATCCTCTATGCGACCCATCTCGCGGCCATGGCGCCCGGCACCAATATCGGCGCCGCGACGCCGGTGCAGATTGGCGGCCCGATACCGGGGCTGCCGGGCAGCACCCCGGACAAGGGCGGCAAGGACCAGAAGGACGGCGGCCATCCGTCCGAAACCAAGGATGCCATGACGGCGAAGGTGACGAATGATGCCGTTGCCTTCATCCGCAGCCTCGCCGAATTGCGTGGCCGCAATGCCGACTGGGCCGAGAAGGCGGTACGCGATGCCGCCACCCTCTCCGCCAACGCTGCGCTGCAGGCCAACGTCATTGATCTCACCGCGCGCGATCCGGCCGACCTGCTCAGGCAGGTCGATGGCCGGACCATCGAGCTTCCCGGCGGCAAGACGCAACGCCTGGCGACCAGGGAAGCCGCGATCGAGGCCATCGATCCCACCTGGATCGCGCGCGCGCTCGCGGTCATCACCGACCCCAACATCGCATTCATTCTCCTGATGGTCGGCATCTACGGCCTGATCTTCGAGTTCATGTCGCCCGGTGCCGTGGCGCCGGGGGTTGTCGGGACGATCTGCCTGCTGCTCGGTCTCTACGCGCTCAACATGCTGCCGATCAACTACGCCGGCTTCGCCCTGATGCTGGTCGGGATCGCGCTGCTCGCAATCGAAGCCTTCAACCCGACCGTCGTGATCGGCCTCGGAGGAATAGTCGCCTTCGTGCTTGGAGCCGCCATGCTGTTTCGGATCGAGGCGCCCGGATACCGGCTGTCATGGCCGGTCATCGGCATCGTCGCCGCGATGTTCACGGGGCTCATTCTCGTCGTGCTCGGCGCGCTCCGCCGCGCGCGCAAGGGCCCGGTGCGGATCGGTGCGCAAGCCATGCGCGGGCTATCGGCCGAAGTGCTCGACTGGTCCGAGACCACGGGTCACGTCTTCACCAACGGCGAACGCTGGCAAGCGCGCAGCACCGAGACATTCACGGCGGGAGACACGGTCGAGGTCGCCAACATCATCGATTTGACGCTGGTGGTACGGCGCGCGCCGGCCTCCCCCGGCGAAGGAGGTACAGCATGATGCTTGATTATTTCACCTATGCGGCGATCGCGCTGCTGATCGTCGTATTCCTGACCCAGGCCGTGCGCGTGCTGCGCGAGTACGAGCGCGGCGTCATCTTCACGCTCGGCCGTTTCACCGGGGTGAAGGGCCCGGGGCTCATCATCCTGATTCCGGTGGTGCAGCAGCTGGTGAAGGTCGATCTCAGGGTGGTGGTGCAGGTGGTGCCGCCGCAGGACGTGATTTCCCGCGACAACGTCTCGGTCAAGGTCAACGCCGTGCTCTACTTCCGCATCGTCGATCCCGAGCGCGCCATCATCAAGGTCAGCGACTACATGGCCGCGACCAGCCAGCTTGCGCAGACCACGCTGCGCTCGGTGCTCGGCAAGCACGAGCTCGACGAGATGCTGGCGGAGCGCGACAAGCTGAACGCCGATATCCAGGAGACCCTCGACAGGCAGACCGACGTCTGGGGCATCAAGGTCACCGGGGTCGAGATCAAGGATATCGATCTCAACGAAACGATGGTGCGGGCAATCGCCAAGCAGGCCGAGGCCGAGCGGCTGCGGCGCGCCAAGGTGATCAACGCGATGGGCGAGCAGCAGGCCGCCGAGAAGCTGGTCGAGGCCGGCCGGATCCTCGCCCAGGAGCCGCAGGCGATGCAGCTGCGCTACTTCGCGGCGCTGCACGACATTGCCGGCGAGCGCTCCTCGACCGTGGTCTTCCCGCTCCCGATGAACCTGCTCGATCATCTGGCGCCGCGACGCGAAGCGACGTGAACTGGTTTGGGAACAGAAACGACGGCCGCTCAAGGTCGGCGCGCTCGGGATCGTGGGTCTCGTAGGCGCCGCGGCCTCTCCACGTCATTGCGAGCGAAGCGAAGCAATCCATCGCGCCACATGCGGAGATATGGATTGCTTCGTCGCTATGCTCCTCGCAATGACGCGGATGGGTTCGGGGCCTCAACTCCCGCGATGCTTGGCCCGCCACGCAGGTCCCGGACCGCGCATGTAATGCGCCTCGGGCCGGTAGTCGCTGATCGGCTCCTCGCCGATCCAGGCGAGGAATGCGAGCAGCCCTTCTGCGGCGCGGCGCGGCAGGGCAGCGATGAACGAAACTGCGCGCATCTCAGTAGTCCCACTTCTCGTCGAGCACGACCGGCGCCCGTGGATATCTCTCGGCGTCGCCGCCGAGCATGCCGACATTGAGATGGGTCCGCGCCCAATCCTCGTGGCCGCGATGCAGCAGCAGCTCATTGCGGAGCCGGTGAATCTTGGCGGCGGCGATCGCGCGGTGAACAGTCCTGAAGACGAGGCCGATCCGCCTGACGGTCCGCCGCAGCATCAAGGGCACGGCGCCGGCCGAACCGTGCGGCCGGGCATCGTGGTAATGGAGCAAGGTCATGTGCCACCTTCCCGTTTGGCGGCGCACGCGAGCGCACCGCATCACGCCAAAAAGATGCTGGGAAGGCCGTAGGAATTCGAGAGGGCACGCCGCGGTGCGGTATAGGAGCCGTATAAGGGTCGCCAACCGGCGATCGGCTCGGGCCGTTCCATCCCCACGATCCGGAACGCAACGTCTCTGCCTGTGTTGACCGGGACCCGTTCAGTGCTAGCCTTTCGGCAACGAATAGCGTCAAGCGGGTTCGATAACCGAGGGTGGAGACCATGGACCTCGTATCGCCAACTGTCGCAACCGCCGGGCCGGTCCACTCTGATGGCGTAATCGCGGCAGGCGTCTATGTCGAGGGACGACGCGTCGCCAATATCGCGATCGACGAGGCCGCGAATTGGCGTAGCAAGCCGGATCACGTTGTGTGGATCGGCCTGCACGAGCCCGACATGACGTTGCTGAGCAGCCTGCAGCGGCAATTCCAACTGCACGATCTCGCGATCGAGGATGCGGATCATGCGCATCAGCGACCCAAGATCGAACAATATGGCGATGCGTTGTTTATCGTGGCGCGCACCGCGCAACTCGACGGCGAAAGCATCGCGTTCGGCGAGACGCATCTGTTCGTCGGCGAGGGATACATCGTCTCGGTGCGACACGGCGCCTCGACATCCTATACGCCGGTCCGCGAGCGCTGCGAGAGCTGCCCGCGCGCCCTCGCTCGCGGCGAAGACTACATCCTCTATGCCATTCTCGATTTCATCGTCGACAACTATTCGCCCGTGCTCGAGACGATCCAGGAGGAGGTCGAGACGATGGAGGCGGAGGTGCTGGCGAGCGCGATGACACGGGCGCAGATCGAGCGGCTTTATCTGCTGCGACGTGACCTGCTGAGGCTGCGCAACGCGGTCGGACCACTGGTGGAGGTCTGCCGCAGACTCGAGCGCGACAACCTGCCGATGGTGCGCGACACGATGCGCCCCCTGTTCCGCGACGTCACCGACCACGTCCGCACCATCCAGGAGCGGATTGACGCGCTGCGAGAGGTGCTTGCCTTTGCATTTGAAGCAAGCCTGCTGGTCGGTCAGGCGCAGGAAACGGCGATCTCCAAGAAACTCGCCTCCTGGCTTGCCATTGTTGCGGTGCCGACCGCGATTGCTGGCATCTATGGCATGAACTTCAAGAACATGCCTGAGCTGCAATGGGAGTACGGCTATTTCGCCGTGATGGGCCTGATCCTGACCGTGTGCGGCGCCCTGTTCTGGCAATTCCGACGCGCAGGCTGGCTGTAGGGCTTGTCATCGCACAACCCGATCATGCGCACCGGGATCAAGCGGCGCCGTTGCATCGCCGTCATGTCGCAAATCGCGAGATTTCGGACAATTTTACCCCCGATCAGCGGCGCGAGGGGCCGGTTTACGGTCGGCGGCAAGACCGGTAACCTCGCCTCCCAATGCGACGTGGAGAGTGCCATGCGGCCCAAGGATCAGATCAACTGGATGCTGTCGGATGCGATCGAGGCGCTCGCCCGCGCCGAACGGTTGCACCAGAGCTTCCTCAATTTGCACCCGCGCGCGGGAAGCAGCGAGCCGAGCTGGGAACCGCCGACCGACGTGATCGAGACCGAGGATGAAATCCTGATCCTGGTCGCGCTGCCGGGGGTCGATCCCGACGAGGTCGAGGCCGCGCTCGACGGCGGCACGCTGGTGATCTCCGGCCGCCGCACCCTGCCCCCTGAACTCCGCAACGCCCGCATCCTGCGCCTCGAACTGCCGCAGGGCCGGTTCGAGCGCCGCATCGCGCTGCCGACCGGCCGCTACACCATCAGCCGCTTTGCCGCGCATGGTTGCGTCGGCCTGCGGCTTGGAAAGTCGAGCTAAAGGATTTCGACATGGCTGCCTCAGACGTTTCAAGCCCAGCATCGACTTCGACGCCGATCCCGAGCGACGCGCTGATCATCGTCCCGGTGCGCAACACCGTGCTGTTTCCGGATGTCATCATTCCGATCACGATCGCCCGCGCGACGTCGATTGCCGCGGCCCAGCAGGCGGTACGCGAGCAGCGGCCGATCGGCATCCTGCTGCAGCGCGATCCCGAGACGAACGATCCCGGTCCCGACGGGCTTTACCGCGTCGGCACAACAGCCAACATCGTGCGCTACATCACCGGCGCCGACGACACTCACCACCTGGTCTGCCAGGGCGTGCAGCGCATGCGCGTGCTCGACTATCTGCCCGGCACGCCGTTCCTCGCGGCCCGCGTGCTGCAGATCCCGGAGCCGACCACCACCTCGCCCGAGATCGAGGCGCGCTTCCTCAATCTGCAGCGCCAGGCGCTGGAGGCCGCGCAATTGCTGCCGCAAGTGCCGCAGGAGCTGATCGCCGCGCTGCAGGGCACCACCTCGCCGGCAACCCTCGCCGACCTTGCGACCTCCTACATGGACATCAAGCCGTCGGAGAAACAGGACATCCTGGAAACCATCGATCTCGTGGCGCGGATGGACAAGGTGTCGCGTCACCTCGCCGAGCGCATCGAGGTGCTGAGGCTGAGCCAGGAGATCGGGCAGAAGACCAAGGCCGTGTTCGACGAACGGCAGCGCGAGGCGATCCTGCGCGAGCAGATGGCGACGATCCAGCGCCAGCTCGGTGAAGGCGACGGCAAGGCCGCGGAAGTCGCCGAGCTAACCAAGGCGATCGCAGATGCCAAGATGCCGCCGGAGGCCGAAAGCCAGGCGCAGAAGGAATTGCGCCGCTACGAGCGGATGCCGGAGGCCGCGGCCGAGTCCGGCATGGTGCGCAGCTATCTCGACTGGCTGATCGACCTGCCGTGGAGCCTGCCGGAGGAGAAGCCGATCGACATCGCGGAGGCGCGCAAGATCCTCGACCAGGACCATTATGGCCTCGAGAAGATCAAGAGCCGCATCATCGAATATCTCGCGGTGCGCAAGCTCGCGCCCGGCGGCAAGGCACCGATCCTGTGCTTCCTCGGCCCGCCCGGCGTCGGCAAGACCTCGCTCGGCCAATCGATCGCGCGCGCGATGTCGCGGCCGTTTGTTCGTGTCTCGCTTGGCGGCGTGCATGACGAGGCCGAGATCCGCGGCCATCGCCGCACCTATATCGGCGCGCTGCCCGGCAACATCATCCAGGCGATCAAGAAGGCCGGCGCGCGCAATTGCGTCATGATGCTGGACGAGATCGACAAGATGGGCCGCGGCATCCAGGGCGATCCGTCGGCCGCGATGCTCGAAGTGCTCGACCCCGAGCAGAACAGCACCTTCCGCGACAATTATCTCGGCGTGCCGTTCGACCTGTCGCGCGTCGTGTTCATCGCCACCGCCAACATGCTCGACGGCGTCCCCGGGCCGCTGCTCGACCGCATGGAGCTGATCAGCCTCGCCGGCTACACCGAGGACGAGAAGCTCGAGATCGCCAAGCGCTATCTGGTGCGCCGCCAGCTCGAGGCCAACGGGATCAAGGCCGAGCAGGTCGAGATCGATCCGGATGCGCTGCGGCTGATCATCCGCAGCTACACCCGCGAGGCCGGCGTGCGCAACCTGGAGCGCGAGATCGGCAAGGTGCTGCGCAACGTCGCGGTGCAGATCGCCGAAGGCAGCACCAGCCACGTCACGATCGCGCCGAAGGACATCGTATCGCTGCTCGGCCAGCCCAGGTTCGAGAACGAGATCGCGATGCGCACCAGCATTCCCGGCGTTGCCACCGGCCTCGCCTGGACCCCGGTCGGTGGCGACATCCTGTTCATCGAGGCGTCGCGCACCCCGGGCCGCGGCGCGCTGATCCTCACCGGCCAGCTCGGCGAGGTGATGCGCGAGAGCGTGCAGGCCGCGCTGACCCTGGTGAAGAGCCGCGCCTCCCAGCTCGGCATCGATCCCGGCGTGTTCGAGAAGAGCGACATCCACGTCCACGTTCCCGCCGGCGCGACGCCGAAGGACGGCCCGAGCGCGGGCGTTGCGATGTTCACCGCCCTCACCTCACTGCTGACCGACCGCACGGTGCGCAGCGACACCGCGATGACCGGCGAGATCTCGCTGCGCGGCCTCGTGCTGCCGGTCGGCGGCATCAAGGAGAAGGTGGTCGCGGCCGCGGCCGCCGGCCTGACCCGGGTGATGCTGCCGGCGCGCAACAAGCGCGACTTCGACGACATCCCCGCCGGCGCCCGCGCCAAGCTGGAGTTCATCTGGCTCGAACGGGTCGACGAGGCGATCGCAGCGGCGCTGGAGGCCGCCAAGACGACGCCCGCCGCCGCGGAGTGATCGCGTCTCAAACGCAACAAGAGGGCGTGACAGCGATCGCCGTCACGCCCTCTTGCGTTGCAGATGGCGGAGCGGTGCCGCTCAGCTCTTGCCCATGCATTCTTCGATGTAGAACCAGCGGTCGTCGCCGGTCAGGCCCTTCGACTTCACCTCGGCGCGGCAGGCCTTCAGCTTTGGCTTGTTGGCCTTCCACTTCGCCTTCATGTCCTTCAGCTTCTGCATGGTGAGCTTGACCTTCGACGGCTTGGCCTCGGTCGTCTGGGCCGACGCGGTGTGCAGCGAGCCGGCGAGAAGCAAGGCGGCCACAAGACAGCTTGCGGTACGAAACATGACTGAAATATCCCTTGATTATCTGTTGAATTGAACGGCGTAGAGCTTCTTGTCTGACACGTTTTCTTCGCGCGAACCGGCATCCACTTCGCTCGAGAACGCTCCAGGCCGCGCGCGGGATGCCAGATGTCCCGCGCGCGCGGCCTGGTCTGCGATCAGAGGATTTTGACCGCGCTGAGCAGCGTCATGTAGACGCCCCACGCCAGCGGAATGCCGACGAACAGCCAGAACAGCGCCGCCTTGGCGTCGAGCCCGCCGAACCCGATCCCGTAGGAACCGTGCGGCCCGGCCGCCGCGGCGCTGGCGCTCGCATCCTGCAGCTTGGCGACCTCGGCGTCGCTCATATGCCATTTCGGATCGACTGGCTTGATCAGGTAGTTGCAGATCAGGCCCGCGATCAGCATGGCGCACAGGATGTACATCGTGGTGTTGTAGAGCTGGTCGCGCGGCACGCCGGCGGCCAGCTGGAACTCGCGGATGTAGTTCACCACGACGGGACCGATGATGCCGGCGGTCGACCACGCCGTCAGCAGACGGCCGTGGATGGCGCCGACGAACTGGGTGCCGAACATGTCGGCGAGATAGGCCGGCACGGTGGCGAAGCCGCCGCCATACATCGACAGGATGATGCCGAAGCCGAGCACGAACAACAGCTTCGATCCCATCGCGGCGAAGGTCGGCGCCAGCGCATAGAGCGCGATGCCGAGGATGAAGAACGTGTAGTAGGTGTTCTTGCGGCCGATCTTGTCCGACAGCGACGCCCAGAAGAAGCGGCCGCCGATGTTGAACAGCGACAGCAATCCGGCAAAGCCGGCCGCGATTGCCGCGATCTGCGCCTTCTGTCCGGCATCGAGCTGGTTGAAGCCGACATTGGGCAGGCCGATCAGCTTGCCCGCGAAGATCTCCTGCAGCATCGGCGAGGCCATGCCGATCACGCCGATGCCCGCCGACACGTTGAGGCAGAGCACCCACCAGATCAGCCAGAATTGCGGCGTCTTGTGCGCGTTGTCGAGATGGACGTGCTTGCTCGAGATCATCGCGTTGGCCTTCGTCGGCGGCGTCCAGCCCTCGGGCTGCCAGCCGGCCGGCGGAATGCGATAGCGGAACGCGCCGATCATCATGAACACGAAATAGATCGCGCCCATGGCGAGGAAGGTCTCCCAGACGCCGACCGAGGTCGGGGTCTTGAAGTAGTTCATCAGCTTGTCGGCGAGCGGGGCGCCGATCATCGCGCCGCCGCCGAAGCCCATGATCGCCATGCCGGTCGCCATGCCGCGCCGGTCGGGGAACCATTTCACCAGCGTCGACACCGGCGAGATGTAGCCGAGGCCGAGGCCGACGCCGCCGATCACGCCGGAGCCGAGCCACATCAACCAGAGCTGGTGCGTGTAGACGCCGAGCGCGCCGATCACGAGACCGCCGGCCCAGCACAGCGCCGCGACGAATCCGGCCTTGCGCGGGCCGACCTTCTCAAGCCAGCCGCCCCAGATCGCGGCGGAGACGCCGAGCAGCACGAAGAACAGCGTGTACATCCACCCGAGGCTCGCGACCTTCCAGTCGCAGGTGGTGGTGAACAGCTCCTGCACCAGCGAGACGTCGGGGCACGCCTTCGGCGCGGTCAGGCCGATCGCGCGCGACAGCGGCAGCCAGAACACCGAGAAGCCGTAGGCCATGCCGATGCACAGATGGATGCAGAGCGCGGCCGGCGGCACCAGCCAGCGGTTGAAGCCGGCGGTCGCGATTGTATGTTCCTTGTCGAGGAAACCTGCACCTGACGCGGATACGCGTCCGGCGCTGCTCACTGTGGTCATTGACACCTCCCCTGCAGCCGCCATTACGACAGGCGCATCTGCGTCTTCGATCCCGTCTCAGCCCATTGCGGCCAGCGTCAGCCGGCTGCGCCGCACATTTCCTCAATGCGCCGGGACCAACCACGCACATTCCGGAAATGCTAACCCCCAATACGACCGGATATGCCCGGCCGTGCAGCCCGTGATCTGGACACAGGCCCAGTCGTTGTCCGTCGATGCGCCCATACTCGAGCACAACTCCATCACCACAACCCGGCGGACATTATCAATTCGCGCAGAATGGAAAATAGGTGTCGATAGGCAAAAGGTAGATATCAAGCTGCATCTAGCTGGTACGCGGCAACGCAGCATTCGAATTGCCTATCGCTCCATTGATCTTCTCGATCAAGAAGACGATCCGGGCGTCGCTGCGTTCGGTGATCTCGACCTTGTCGCCGGTCTCCTGGATGAGGGCCGGGATATCGATCACCGAAAGCGGATCGGTACAATGCACCTCGAGGAAATCTCCCGCCGTCACGCTCCTGAGGGCCTTGCGCGTCTTCAGCGCCGGCAGCGGGCATTTCAGGCCGGTGAGATCGAGCTTCGTCGTTGTCATGGTTCGACCATGGCGAAGCCGTCCTGCATCGTCAACGCCGCCTCCTCATCCACGTCAGCCTACGGCCGGAGCCGACGCGAGCACGTCGTCGACAGGAATCGCGGCGCGCAGCATCAATTCGGCAACGTCCTCGATGTCGTCGAGATGCGCGACCGGCAGCGTGGTTGCAACGGCGACGTCGCTGGCAATCCCGACCACGCGCGGGTCGTCGGGAAACAGCAGCGGCTTGCCGTTGGCGGCGCGGTACACCTCGATCTTGTTGACCGCCTCGCGCTTGAAGCCTTCGACCACCACCAGATCGACTTGCGCCATCTTGGCGAGCAGCTCCGGCAGCCGCGGCTCGTCGGCGCCGCGCAGCTCGTGCATCAGCGCCCAGCGTCGCGTCGAGGACACCAGCACCTCGGTCGCACCGGACTGCCGGTGCACCCAGGAGTCCTTGCCGGGCACGTCGACATCGAATTCATGGTGGGCGTGCTTGATCACGGAGACGCGCAGGCCGCGGCCCAGCAGGCAGGGGATCACCCGCGACAGCAGGGTGGTCTTGCCGGCACCGCTCCAGCCCGCGAGGCCAATCACTTTCATACGCGTCTCCGAAGACATACCAATCGTTAGGGCATCCATGCCTGCTGTTCCGCCCGACATGGATGGCCGGGACCAGCCGTGACGACGGAAAGCCGCGACTTGCGCCCAACACTGCTTATATCAGCCTTGGAGCAATGTCATGCCAGGCTTGCCGGCGGATGCGGATCGACTGGCTCGCTAGAGGACAGCCCTCGGAAACTCCTGCAGCAGCTGTGCCCACAGCACCGCGAACGCGATCAGGCCACAGATCCCAAGCGCCGCGGTGAATCTCGGCAATCGGCCGATGGCGACGAGCAGCCAGGCCGGCAGGAAGAACAGGCCGAACACCATGCCGAGCGGAAACACCGCCAGCCACTGGAAGCCGGTGCTGTCGCCAGGCGGCACATGGGCGATGGCGTAGAAGGTGTAGAGCCAGAACAAGGTGCCGGCCGCCGCGACGAGCGCGGCGACCTTGCGAAAATTGACGGTGTCGAGTGCCATGACGGGTTGGTCGCCGCAATCGGCGAACCAGTTCAGGGGCCGGCGCGCAAGCCGGGCTCATCCAAATCCGGCTCACTCAAGCCGGGCTCACCAAGTAAGGCTTGGCAGCGTCGGGCTCGCCCCGCGCGGCGCGCTATCCCGCAGGGTCAGTCGTTTCGTTGACTGACCGGCCGCCCCGGCTTGGCCAGCCTTGCTGACCGGCTCTCTCTCGGGGGCTGGTCACGCATCCGCAGCCTCTTCCGCGGCCGCTGCGTATCGACTGCCAGCACTTCTTCCAGCGTTGTATTCCTAAAACGAAGCCTTCTTAACATCGCTCCGCTCCTCGAGCGGGTGGGAGCCCCATCGGTCGCTCAACCACCGACGTCAGCAACAGGGCCCATGTCGGTGATGAGAGATAACCAGCGACGGGACGCTTTGCTCCAAGGGAGCCACTGCATCCTTCGTCTGACGACGCGCGATCCCGCTATCCACCGGATTTACCTCAAAATTTCCAATGCGCAGGGCGATCGGAACACGATAATGTGCACCGTGGAGGACCATGTATGCCTCGCTCACCTTCGATTGTGCCGCATTCAATCGACCACGACACCTATCTGGTGCTGAACGATTTTGGCCGACTGGGTCGTGCCTGGAGCGAAACCGATGAAGAAGGCACTGACCGGAAAACGCTGATCCGGCGCCTCTTGGACGATCAGTACAGCCGTCCGGTCCGCATCGTGGCCTTCAATACCAATGAAGGATGGTCGCGCGACGTCACGACCGACATTGCCGACGAGCTTCGGCGCCGTTTCGTCGAATACGAAGAGGTCCCGCGCTCCGTGCTGGAGTTCGTGGAGACGGCCATGCGGCACTGAGCCGGATCCGCAACGCACAGGCCCTCTCACAGCGCGATCGCTCGGCCCCGGCAAGCATCCGCCAAACGACAATTTTCCTAGCAATCTCAACGCGATTCGGCTGCCGTGCAGCGCCGCTCCGCCATAAGGCAATATTAAGAGCATTTGCCTTACCTGTTCTCCCGTTCAAAGGGAGACCGGTCCAGTGCGCAATCGTGGTGGCGTTCGAGACGCCGTAAGCCTGACAAACCGGGTTCTGGTCACGGCGATCTTTTTGGCATCGGGCGCGGCATCGCTGATCCTGCAGGTTCTCTGGTTCAAGCAACTGCAATTCGTGCTGGGAAGCGCGACCGTCTCCGTCAGCGTCACGGTGGCAAGCTTCTTTTTCGGTCTCTCGCTGGGCAGCGCCCTGGGAGGCCGGATCGCCGACACCGTCAGCCGCCCCCTGAAAATCTACGGGTTTCTCGAACTCGCCCTCGCCCTCGTTTCTCTCGCGGTCACCGCGTTCCTGTCGCATTGGCCGACATGGGTGGGCTGGCTGTCACCGATGCTGGACCTGGAGTCGCCATTCCGGCTGCCTCTCATGGTCGCCGTGTCGCTCGCCATCCTGTCGCTGCCGACGATGTTGATGGGCGCGACCCTGCCCTTCCTGGTGAAATTCCTGACCCGCGCACAAACCGACCTCGCCAATCGCATCGGTCTGCTCTACGGGTTCAACACCCTGGGCGCCGCCATCGGCACCCTGGTTGTCGGCTTTGTGCTGATGGGCCTTTGGGGCATCGCAGGATCGAGCCTGGTTGCGGCAGCGCTGTATATCTGCGTCGGCGTTGTGGCCCTGTTCGTTGCGCGCGGCGCAAGCCCGCTTTTGCCGGTTGCGGCACGGGCGCCGGTGCAAACCGCCGCGACCGCGCGTGACAGGACGTCGATCCTGATCTGGATTTTCGCGTGCTCCGGTTTTGTGTCGATCGCCTATGAGGTCGTCTGGTTCCGATTCCTGACCAATGTCAGCACCTCGAGTGTCTACGCATTCTCGGGCATGCTCGGCGTTTACCTGCTTGGGCTCGTGATCGGCGCCCTGATCTGCGCCAAACTGCTTGCCCCCCGCAAGGATCAGTTGCTGCGATACTTCGCCGTGACGCAGCTGCTGATCGCGGTTGCGGCCACGCTGACCGTCGGAATACTCGGCAAGGCGCGGACCATGGGAGTAGCGCTGTCTCCCGTCGTATCTGGCCTGCTTCCAGTCCCGGTGCAGGAGCTCTTGGGGGGTGACGTTTCATTCTTCCTGGTCTGCGCTGTTGCCCTGTTGCTGCCGACGACGCTGATCGGCATCAGCTTTCCGCTGGCCAGCGAACTGACCGTGATGCAGATGAGCGCGCTGGGCCGCAGGATCGGCACGCTCTACGCCTTGAACACGATCGGCGGCGTCGTGGGCTCGCTGGCGGCGGGGTTTCTGCTGATCCCCTGTCTGGGCAGCCAGGGCGCGCTCACCGCGCTGATTGTCGTGAACGTCCTGCTGTTCGTCGCGACGACGGTGTCGCAACCGGATCTTCTGAGAGAAAGGAGCCTGTGGCGGCAAGGGACGATCGCCGCGAGCGTCATCGCCGTAGCTCTGTTGCTCTTCACCCCGCACTATCTGGAGCGGGTCCTGACCGCGATCGAAGGCGCCAATGTGCTCGAGTTGCGGGAAACCCGGCAAGCGACCTTTGCGGTGGTCGAGTATCGCGAGAAGGCGGCGGGCATCTATCAGCAGTTGGTGGTGAATTCGAAGAGCTACGCCAACAACCGTCCCGAGGGCAGACGCTACATGGCCGCGATGGGGCACTATCCCATTCTGCTGCACCAGGGCCCGGTTGAAACGGCTGTCGTCATTTGCATCGGGACCGGAACCACGGTGGGAGCGGTCAGCACCCATGAGGAATTGCAATCCATCGACGCGGTGGATCTGGCATCGACGGTTTTCGAATTCGCGCCCCACTTCGTGCCGATCAACAAGCAATTCTATCAAAACCCCAAAGTCCATCAGATCGTCGCGGACGGGCGCCACTTCCTGCTGGGGACCAAGGAGACATTTGACGTCATCACGCTCGAGCCGCCACCGCCTCATGATGCCGGCGTCATCAACCTCTACACGGAGGAATTCTATGCGCTGGCAAAGCAGAAGATGCGTCCCGGCGGCGTTCTCGCGCAATGGGTGCCGCTGGATTTCAACCGCGGCATTCTTCCGAAGATGATACTCAAGGCCATGATGGGCCAGTTCAAGCATGTCTCGCTGTGGCTGCCGTCCAGAATGGAAGGCGTGGCGATCGCCTCCGATGAACCGTTGAACATCGATCCGCGCGAGCTCGCCATGCGCATGTCGAAGCCCGCGGTGGCTGAAGACCTGACGGCAAACGGCCTCGGCTCGCCCGAGGATTTCCTGGCGACATTCATCGCCGCCGATGACAAACTCGCGGCCTTTGTCGGGGATGTGCCGAGCCTCACGGATGATCGGCCGCGTCTCGAATATTACAACTGGTATCCGCTGAGTTCGGTCAGCGTGGACGAGCTGAAGCGCCTCCGCGAGCCGGTGGAAGCCTATCTTGCCGACCGTTCCATCGACAGGTCCCGTCTCGACACCGCGCGCACGGTGGCCAATGCGATCCTGGATGAGCACAAGGCCACGGCCGACGGCGACAAGTCCGCCGCCCGAGCAGCGCTTCGCCTGGCCGTCAAACTGGACCCGGACAATTCCTACGTCGACTTCCTGGACCGCAAGCTAAGCGAGTGATCAGGGTGCATCCGGCAGGACAATTCATGTCGCGAGAACGCGGATATGTGACCCTCTGGCCGCGCGACACATTCAGTGTCGTCCCTGCCTAGTGCGCAATTGCGCACGGGAGCAGGGACCCATAACCACAAATGCAAGTTGTTACGTGATGCTGGAACGACGAGTCCTGCCTGCAACGCCCGCCGCGGCGTATGGGTCCCTGCTTTCGCAGGGACGACGTGGGGAAGGAGTCGTGTGCTCTCATTCTCCCCGGTGTCATGCCCGCGCTTGTGGGCGATCCGGCACGCCGCGGCTCAAGCATCGACGTCTCTGGAATACCGGATCACCCGCGCATGCATGTGCGGGTGATGACACCGCGCTGGTTGACATCTTGAATCGAGCTATCCCCATCGTCGTCCCGGCGAAAGCCGAGATCCATAACCACGAATGGTGATTGTTGCACAGCGCTGGGGCCACAGCTCAGTTCAATAACAGAGGCCTGTGGTTATGGGTCCCTGCTTTCGCAGGGACGACAGCAGTGATTGCTGCGGCACTCGCGCGCGCCATGCACACGCCAACACTCACGCTACGCCGGCCTGAACCCCGCCTTCGTCAATGCGGCCCGTCCTTCATCCGACGCCAGTGCATCGAGAAAGGCCTGCACCGCGGGCCGCTGCTTGCGCGCCGTCACCAATGCGAAGTCATAATGCTCTTCGGCAAGCGGAATGAAACCGAGCCCGGAGGCTGCCGCGACCGGCGCGATGGTCATGCCCCAGTCGGCGCGGTGCTGCGCCACCGCGGCCGCAACTGCATTGTGCGAGCGCGGCTGATTCCAGTAGCCGTCGGGCCGGCTGCCCGCCAGCAGGCGATCGATCAGGATGCGGGTGCCGGCGCCCTGGTTGCGGTTGACCATGATGCAGGCGGGATCGGCGAGCGCGGCGCGCACCGCCTGCTCTGCGCTCAGGCCGGCAAAGCGCGTGTCGTCCTTGCGAAACACGATGCCCTGCATGCGCCGCCAGCCCGGCACCAGCTCGAGCCCGTCGGCCAGATACGGCGTGTTGTAGGTCTCGGTCTTGTCGTCGAACAGATGAATCGGGGCGAGATCGCATTCGCCGCGCTTGGCGGCCGCGAGCCCGCCGAGGCTGCCGACCGCGATAGAGCGCACTACAAGCCCGGCATGCGCCAGCGGCGCCGTGACGAGATCTAGTCCAGTGCAATGGCTGCCGACGATGACGAGATCGGGCACCCGCACATGCGGCGTGAACAGCGTCACCTCGGCCTCGCTGCCGGCCGGCAGCTGGTCGGCCAACGCCTCGATCTTCAGGAAGCCGTCGGCCTGCGCGAACGAGGTGATCGCGCCCGAACCCTTGCCGCTCGGATAGGCGATCAGGCCGTCGGCGCCCTCGACCAGCGACACCATCACGAACTCGGTGCGCCCGAGCTCGGAGGCGATGCGCACCGGCACCTTCGCCGCCACCTTGGCATCCGATCGCGGCGGCAGCCCGGCCATCCGGCGCAGCACCGGCACGATCATGTCGTGGAAGGTGAACATCGCCGAGGTCGGAAAGCCGGGCAGGATGACCACCGGCTTGCCGTCGCACACCGCAAGGCACAGCGGCTTGCCCGGCTTCAGCGCCACGCCATGCGCGATGATGCCCGGCTTGCCGAGGCGAGCGATGATCCGGTGCGAGACGTCGCCCGCGCCCTTGGAGGTGCCGCCCGACAGCACCAGCATGTCGCTGTCCGCCAGCGCCTTGCGCATCGCGGCCTCGAGCATTGCCTCGTTGTCGGCGATCGCGCCAAGGAACGCCGCGTCACCGCCGTTCTCGGCAATCGCGGCGGTGACGATCGCACCATTGGTGTCGTAGATCGCGGCCGGCCGCAGCGTCTCACCCGGCTGCACCAGTTCGTCGCCGGTCGAGAGGATTGCGACGCGCGGACGGCGCGTCACCGCAACCTCGGCGATGCCGCAGGCCGCGAGCATGCCGATCTCGCGCGACCCGATCATCGTTCCCGCGCGCAGCAGCGCCTCGCCGCGCGCGATGTCGGAGCCGGCATAGGACACGAACTGGCCGGGCGACGCCGCACGCCGGACCTCGATGGTGCCGTGGCCGGCAGGCTGAGTGTGCTCGACCATCACGATGGCATCAGCGCCGCGCGGCACCGGACCGCCGGTCGCAATCGCAGTTGCAGTACCCGGGAGCACCGGCAGGGTGGGCGCAGTCCCGCACGAAATCGTCTCGTCGTTCAGCGCGAGCTGCACCGGCGCGGCCTCGCCGGCGCGCGCCAGATCGGCCGAGCGCACCGCAAAGCCGTCGACATTGGAGCGATCGAATGGCGGCACGTCGATCGGCGCCACCACGTCCTCCGCCAGCGCACGGCCGAGCGCATCGGCGAGCAGCCGCCTCTCCGACGGCAATTGGCGCGGGAACAGCGCCGCCTCGAAGCGTGCGAGCGCCTCCTCGCGCGACAGGATGGTCAGGAACTGGTCCTGCTCGACGGACGGATTGGGTTTCGGCATGAAGCTGTTGGTCATCTCGGGAACTCACTCCCGCAACATATAGGCATCGACCACCGTGCCCGCAGCGAAGCCCTCGGCGGCGCCGGGCACGATCAGCAGGGCTTCGGCGCGCGCGATGGCATCGAGCGACAGGTCGCCGGTCGCAAGCGCCGCCCAGGAACCTTGCTCGCGTATCAGCAGCACGACCTCGGCAACACCGACGCCGGAGGCGATCTTGCGTTCCAGCGGCAGCGCCAGCGTTTTGCGCGAGCGCCGACCCGACAGGCGGTCGAGCAGGGGAAGCGCAATCGCCCACCAGGCCGCGAAAGCCTGATCCGGCGCGCCCGGCAAGGCGACGAGCGGCGTTGTATGGATCCGTCCGATCGCCGTGGTGCGCCCGGGCTCCAGCGCGATGCCGTGCGCGATCAGCGTGCCGCGCGATGCCAGTGCATTCACTGTCGCGTCGGTGTGACCAACACCGGTGCCCCCGATCGTGATGATCAAATCGCAACCGTCGGTATCGAGTGCGTTTGCAATCGCCGCCACATCGGGTGCCGCCTCGATGCCGACGACCTCAGTGCCCGCAAGGCGCGCGGTGTCGGCGATCAATTGTGCGGTCAGCTCACCATTGGCGACGTTGACGATGCGAAGCCGCGGCCGTCGCACACGCAACACCTGCAGTCCGGCCGCGCGCGCGAGCAGCAGGCCGCGCGGCAGCAGCGGCTCCCCTGCTGCGATCACGGTGCGCCCAACGGCGATGTCGCTGCCGGCACGCCTGACGCCCTGTCCCGGGATTGCTTCGGCGAGCACCTGCGGAAGCGGACCGGAGGTATCGACGGCATCGGCATCGACCACGCAGTCGGTGCCTTCAGGCATCGCGGCGCCTGCCGCCACCCAGACCGGAGGTTCGGCCAGCGGCAACGGCGCATAGGACGACGCGCCGACCAGGTCATTGGCGCGCATCGCCCACCCGTCGCTGACCGCGACATCGTGCGGCGGGTAGGCGCGCAAGGCCGGCATCTCGGCCGCAAGGCAGCGCAAGGCGTCGGCCGGCGGCAACGCGATCGGCTTGACCGGCCCGACGTCGCGCAGCATGGCAGCCAGTGCCGCATCGAGCGGGGTGAGCGAAGGCGGAAGGCGCTGGGCGGTGACCATGGCCCGCTATGGACTGAATCGGCCCCGAAAGAAACTGCCTCTCGCCGCACCGGGGCTGCGTCATTAGACCGATGGCGCGTTGACGCGGCCCCCAATATAGTTGCAAAAGAAACCAATATGACCGGGCCCCCGAAGGCCCGGCACAACCAATAATGGCCAATGCGCCAATTCAGGAGGGAGACAGAATGAAGGCCACCAGACTAGCCATGTTCGGGACGCTCGCAGCCGCGCTGCTGGCCTCCCCGACCGTATCGGCGCAGGTATCCGACGACATCGTCAAGATCGGCGTGCTGACCGACATGAACGGCCCCGCCTCGACGCCGACCGGCCAGGGCTCGGTCACCGCCGCGCAGATGGCCGTCGACGATTTCGGCGGCAAGGTGCTCGGCAAGCCAATCTCGGTGATCGTCGGCGATCACCAGCTCAAGCCGGATATCGGCGCGACCATCGCGCGACGCTGGTATGACGTCGATCAGGTCGACCTCATCGTCGACGTGCCGGTCTCGGCGGTCGGGCTCGCGGTGCAGAACATCGCCAACGAGAAGAAGAAGCTGTTCATCACGCACTCGACCGGCGCGACCGATTTCCACGGCAAGTTCTGCTCGCCCTATGCGATACAGTGGGTGTTCGACACCAGGGCGCTCGCGGTCGGCACCGCGCAGGAGGTGGTGAAGCGCGGCGGCGACAGCTGGTTCTTCATCACCGACGATTATGCGTTCGGCCACTCGCTGGAGAAGGACGCCTCCGCGATCGTGACCAAGAACGGCGGCAAGGTGCTCGGCGCGGTGCGGCCGCCGTTTGCGACGCCCGATCTGTCGTCCTTCATCCTGCAGGCGCAGGCCTCGAAGGCCAAGATCATCGGCATTGCCGGCGGACCGCCCAACAACACCAACGAGATCAAGACCGCCGCCGAGTTCGGCGTCTTCGCCGGCGGGCAGCAGATGGCGGCGCTGCTGGCGCTGATCACCGACATCCATTCGATCGGGCTGTCGGCCGCGCAGGGCCTGCTGCTGACCACCTCGTTCTACTGGGACATGGACGACAAGACCCGCGAGTGGTCGAAGCGCTATTTCGCCAAGATGAACCGGATGCCGACGATGTGGCAGGCCGGCGTCTACTCCTCCGTGACCGCCTATCTGAACGCGATCAAGGATGCCGGCACCGACGATTCGCTCAAGGTCGCGGCCAAGATGCGCGAGAAGCCGGTCGAGGATTTCTTCGCCCGCAACGGCAAGCTGCGCGAGGACAATCTGATGGTACACGACCTCTGGCTCGTGCAGGTCAAGACCCCGGCCGAGTCGAAATATCCGTGGGACTATTACAAGATACTGGCCAAGATCTCCGGCGAGGACGCGTTCGGCCCGCCGGACCCGGCCTGCGCGATGGCGAAGAAGTGACGACCGAAGGTCGTCATTCCGGGATGGTGCGCAAGCACCAGACCGCAGGTGCGCAATTGCGCACCGGGGAATCTCGAGATTCCGGGTTCGATGCTGACGCATCGCCCCGGAATGACCTCTGCAGGGACGCGATGACGCGTCCATGCAGAGGTCACTTCGCTACCCCGATCTCGCGGAAATATCTGAGCACGCCGGGGTGGATCAGGTTGATATCGGGCGCGGCGGCGACGGTGTTCGCCGCCGTGGTCTCGCACGCCTGAGCGAGCTTGTTGCAGAAGGTCGCCTCGATACCGTGCAGCGTCTTCGCCAGCCGATAGGCGACATCGTCGGGCAAGGTCTCGCGCACCAGGATGTAGCTCCAGGAGCCGACCGAAGAGATTGCCGCGGTCTGCTTCGGATAGCTGCCGGCGGGGATCGTCAGCGGCTTGAGGAAAGTGTGCTTGGCGCGGATGCGGGCGATCTCGTCCGTGGTCGGCGCGATGAAGCGCGCGCCGTTGGCGCTCTCGGCCACCTTGGTGAAGCCGGGCCAGCCGATGCCGGCCCCCCACAGTGCGGCAGTGCGGCCGTCCTCGACCATCGCGGGCCCGTCGCCGGCGCGATCGAGATAGATCGACTTGAAGTCCTCGTCCTGCTTCAGCCCGATGCCGTCGAGGATGTAGCGCGACAGGATCGGCAGGCCGGAACCCTTGGCGCCGAACGCGACGGGCTGGCCGACCAGATCCTGGATCGTCTTGTAGGGGCTGTCCGCCCGCACCACGAACATGCCGGGACTCGAATACATCGCGGTGAGGATCTTCAGCCTGGTGGCCTTCGGCCGGCCGATGCCCATGAAGGCTTCATAGGACGGCTCGCCGGCGACGGTTGCGATATCGATGTTGCCGGCCTCGAGCAGCGGGATGTTCTCATTGGAGCCCTTGGTGTTGCGCGGCTCGATCGACAGCGTCGGGTCGGCCGCATTCATCACCTCGGCGAAGGCATTGCCATACAGCGGAAAGCCGCCACCCGGCGTCGCCGTGGCGAAACTGATCGTGGTTTTGGAAATGGTCTTGCTCCCCTCTTGCGCCGCCGCCCCGCCCGCGAGCAGCAGCGCGCCGGCGCACACCATAACAGCGAATTTCATCCCGAGCCTCAAGCATTCCACACGAACCCGACTATCGTCGCACGGGCGACGTCGTAGGCAAAGCCAGCGTTTTGTGAAACCATGCCGGCAACAGTCACAAGAAAATGACGGGAGAGACGATGATCCGGTTCGCGCGTGCTGCCTTGCTTGGTTTGATTTGCTGCCTCGCCTCGATTGCCCCCTCATCCGCATCCGACTATCCGAACCGCCCGGTACGCTGGGTGATCGGGTTTGCCGCCGGCGGCCCGGTCGACATCGTCGCCCGCATCATGAGCCAGTGGCTGTCGGATCACTTCGGCCAGCAATTCATCGTCGAGAACCGCACCGGATCGGGCGGCAACATCGCCGCCGCCGCTGCGATCAACTCGCCGGCTGACGGCTATACGCTATTGTTCGTCGCGCCCAACAACGCGATCTCGACCTCGCTCTACAAAAAGCTGCCGTTCGATTTCCTGCGCGACACCACCCCGGTCGCGAGCATCATGCAGCTCACCAACATGCTGGTGGTCTCGAACGCGATGCCGGTGAAGACCGTCCAGGAGTTCATCGACTACTGCAAGGCCAATCCCGGCAAGATCTCCTATGCCTCTTCGGGCAACGGCACCTCGGTGCACATGTCGGCCGAGCTGTTCAAGGCGATGACCAAGTGCGACATGCTGCATGTGCCGTATCGGGGATCCGCGATCGCCTTCCCCGACATCATCTCCAACAAGGTGCAGCTGATCTTCGACAATCTGCCGTCGGCGCTGGAGCAGGCCCGCGGCGGCAGCGTCCGCGCGCTCGGCGTCACCTCGCCGCAGCGCTGGGCGGGCGTGCCCGACGTGCCGGCGATCGCCGAGACCGTCCCGGGCTTCGAGGCGGTCGGCTTCTACGGCATCTCGGCGCCGAAGGGCACCCCGCCGGAGATCGTCGATGCCCTCAACAAGGCGGTGGGTGAAGCGCTGAAGGATCCCAAGCTCGTGGCGCGCCTCGCCGAAGTCGGCGGCATCCCGAAGCCGATGGCCCCGGCCGAATTCGGCAAGCTGGTGGCCGACGAGACCGAGAAATGGCGCAAAGTCGTCGAGTTCGCCGGCGTCTCGGTGGATTGAGGCGCCGGTCGCCAGGGAGACGAAGGCCAGGCAAGATGGCTGCCGGCCGCTGTTCCAGCGATGCCAGCCGCGAGACGTGGCTGGCCCGGCGGCGATGGCACAGGGAAGCGGGGGCGGCATTGCCGAAACCGCGGTCACCCTGTAAACGGAGCCCGCACCGTTGCCGGCCGCGCCCCGCGGCCCGCAAGGCGGCGGGGCCTGTAGCTCAATGGTTAGAGCCGGCCGCTCATAACGGTCTGGTTGCAGGTTCGAGTCCTGCCGGGCCCACCAAGAGGATCAACAACTTACTGGGTTCTCGTTGCCCTTAGCGCGACTACCGCACCAGAAACCGCACCAGATACGTGCTCTTTTCGTTCGTTAAGGCCGCTCGCGCTCCACTGGGACGGCTGCAATCTCCCTCGCAGAAGAGCCATGTCTGTTAAGGGTTCAATCTGAGAAATGGATTTTCGGGTCCAGATCGTCCGCAAAAGGGCCACAAGCAGAGCAATGGCCATGGGAGCTCGGCCGTGTGTCAACTGTGTCGACCGTTGCAACGCAAAATCGCCCTTCGGATGGTCGCGGCGCCGAAGTTGCACACGCGCTGCTCACGCTAGAGCCGCATTGCTCTCGACTTTGGCATCATCTCGTCTGTTGATCTCCAACCTGAACATTTGGATCGTCAGCTCGCACAGAAGTCTGCAAAGCTGCCGGGTCTACCTTCTTCCGCTGTGACCATTCGACAAGATTTTTTGGCCGATACGATGGATCCTTGCGCCACCTATCGAAAACGCTGACATCGATTGTCTCGTTAACATTGATATGAGCGCCATCATCGCGCACTTGGGGCGGCTGTCCTATCGGACGGTAGTAGGCTCCTTCGAATATTTTGTAGATCCCCAAAAGAAATGGACCATACGAATCGACCACGGGCGAACGAAGCAAATCTCCGTCCAGCTGAACCTCAGACCGGAACGCAAGTCCGTGCGATTCTGCCTTCTTCATCAACCACAGCAAGGATGCCTGAGGAAGCAAGTCAGTCGGATAGCCTCCTCCGACATTTGCATGAGCACCTGCGAACCAGCGCTGCTCGACTGACGTCAGTGCTCGCCGCGGCGGCCTAATGATGTCGGTCGGGTCCGTACGATGGACGTCCCAAATAGTCGGAACGAACTTTTTTCGGTGCTCGTCGATGGCTAACGCATGGTATGCGTTGAGGATCGGCAATCGTAACCCTGTTTGCAGATAATCAAATTTCGAACTGCTGATACCTGTAAAGTCACCTGCTTCGATGCCAATCGATCCAACGGTGTCCCAAACTCCGACGAAGTTGACGTAAGCGAGCTGAGAGTATTTCAAAAGCAATCGCTCTTGATCGTCTATCTTCTCAGAGTGCGCAGCCTCCATGTCTCTTAGCGTCCAGATGGTTTGCTCATCCGCTCGCCTATAGCGATCAAACAGTTCTGTGACACCTATGGGCGACCCGGCTTTCAAAATGCCGTCGATTGCGATCAAACCAGCTAATGCTCTCGCAGTGTAGGCGCCGCGGCTAAAGCCGAAGATGAAGATTTCATCGCCAGCATTGTAATTCTCAACTAGCCATTCGTAGGCAGAGCGAATGTTCTCATCGAGGCCTTGGCCAAAAGCCCCTCCGATGAAGCCGTTTACGCCCAGCCCATAGTAGATCAGCTGCGGCTTGCCATCGCTTCCTTTCGATGCGCATAGCGCTCGCATGCGCCATACGTTTGTGTTTGTCCCGATGCTATTCCAGGTGCCATCGAGAAAAACCGCGAGACGCTTTTTCTGCTGCTCTGAGCCGATGAAATCCGGCTGATTGCCTGTTTTTTCCGGGGGGCGTCCAATGTAAACGCCGACACCTATCATCGCGGCGATGCCAATGAAAATCAGAACCTTATGGCCAACCCACCAGATTTTCCGCAAAACGGTCATGGCTCGACGCCTTCGAATCGGATGAAGAAAACTTCATAATACAATTGCGCACATGCGGTGGGTAGTGCGCGGTCCATCGTACAACCGATTTCGGACCATTCTTCACAGTTTAGGCCTTGCCTTGGCAGCAGTGAGTGAGGACCGTAGTCGCTGAAGAGCATGGGCCGGCCGAGTTAAGGAGAGTGGCCTGGTATGTCGGCTCCGGGTCTTGGCCGTGTAAAAACGGCCTTGCAGGGCAGTCAATCTTGAAGCCAAAACTGGGCCAGCGTCAGGCCGCGAT
>NZ_JADFUD010000038.1:0-77145 GCF_054820065.1 Bradyrhizobium sp. UFLA06-06 | reverse complement strand
TGATTATCGGTGCGATGATCTCGCTCATTCCGGTTTTTGAGCGACTGGTCTACCCCTATCTCGTCGCGCTGCAATCCTTGCCGAAGGTCGCCATTGCGCCCCTCTTCATCATTTGGTTCGGCTATGGCTTGACGTCGAAAATCGTAATCACGGCACTCGTCTGCTTCTTCCCGGTGTTGGTCAGCGTGATCGCCGGCTTTCACTCCACCGATAAAGATCAGCTCGACATGATGAAGGCATTCGGTGCCACCAAATTGCAGACCCTAATGCGTCTGAGGATTCCGTCGGCATTGGTATTGATCTTTGCCGGCCTCGAGATCGCTGCCGTCCTTGCTGTTATCGGCGCCATCGTTGGGGAGTTCGTTGGCGCTCAGGTGGGGCTCGGCTACCTGGTGGTTACGCTGAACTTCAGCATGGACGTTTCCGGCGTCTTTGCCGTGTTGATCATCTTATCGGCGATCGGCCTGGTGATGCACGGCCTGATGAGGTATGCCGCACGCAGGTACATCTTCTGGATCAGGCGTAGCGATGCGCCAGTCATGACGTGAAACAATTCAGGAGATAGCCGATGTCGACCATGTTGCGTAAGCGCGGACTATTAGGGGCGGCTGCCACCGCGATAATCGTTTATTTCGGCGGAATGCAGAGTGCGAGCGCCCTGGAAAAGGTACGCTTGCTGATTCCAGTTCGCAATATCGACGAAGCGTTCTCACCATTCGTCGTCGCCAAGGAAAAGGGCTATTTCGCATCCGAAGGCTACGACGTTACGCTGATCGCGGTCGGCGGCTCCAACGAATCGGCGATACAAGTGTCGGCGGGCAACGCGGAAGTCGGCGCCGCCTCGCCAGGTGAAGCTCTGGTTGGGGTTCAGTCCGGAAAGCTCGACATTCGATACTTCTACGGGCTCTACTATTCGAACATCTGGTCGGTCGCCGTCCTGCCTGATAGTCCGATCAAGGCGCTCGGCGACCTGAAAGGCAAGAAGCTGGGCGTCCAATCGATGGGGAGCGCCGGTACGACGTTTGGTCGCGCGTTCGTGCAGGCCGCCGGCCTGGATCCCGACAAGGATGTTTCCCTTCTGCCGATAGGTGTTGGAGCGCAGGCCGTCACATCGATCCGTCAGAAGTTTGTCGACGGGGCCGTCTACTGGGATGCCGCGCTCGCCAAGTTCAAGTTCTCCGGTCTCGGCCTTCGCGAGCTACCGGTGGCGGAAAATCTGCGCGCGCTGCCGGATGTGGGCTTGCTGGCCCGCACACAGACGATCGAGAGCAATCCAAAGATGTTAACGGGAATTGGACGGGCCGTTGCAAAGGGCTACGACTACTCGATGGCAAATCCCAAAGCTGCGGTTCTGATCACTTGGAAAGCGTATCCCGAGGCTGCATCCAAAAACCCAGACAGCGCTGCAGCGCTTGAGGAAGGGATAACCGTCAATCAGGCACGGCTCGGCATTTGGAATACGCCTAAGATTGGTGACAAACACGGGACGTTTGTCTCCGACGATTGGAATCGGCTAATCAACTTCTTTGTCGACCAGAAGGTCTTACCGGCTCCCATAGCCGTCGATCACGTTCTAACGAACCAGTTCATAGATAGTATCAACAACTACGATCGAACCGCCATCATCAACGATGCGAAGAAGGACGGAAGCTCCAAGCTCCAGGGCGATTGAGGATCGTCACGCTCGGCGCCATACTGATTGCGAGAGGCCTTGTACGGCTACCCGTGCCAAACTGAATATAGCGCATCGCTTTCCCTCGAAACGGGATAGGTGTTAGGGCGAAGACGACGGATATCGAGCCCTTGTGACGGCGCTCGTCGGAAAGGTTATCGCCAACATGAGCAAGATCAAAGCAGTCTGCGTCTATTGCGGTTCCTCGCCCGGACACGATCTTGCCTACGTCGAGGCAGGCGAACGATTGGGACGCGCACTTGCTGCATCGGGATTAACGCTGATCTATGGCGGCGGAACCCATGGCGTGATGGGCGCAGTTGCTCGCGGCACATTGGACAACGGCGGCAAGGTCGGCGCGATCATTCCGAGATTTCTCACCAACTGGGAAACGACGACCGACGCGCTCAAGACGTTCGAAGACTTGACGATCACCGACACCATGCACGAGCGCAAGCACAGAATGTTCGAGCGTTCTGATGCCTTCGTGGCGCTTCCGGGTGACATCGGCACCATCGAAGAAATCGTGGAAATCATGACCTGGGCCCAGCTTGGGCAGCACCGCAAGCCGATGGTCCTGGTGAACATCAAAGGCTTTTGGGCGCGATGATGGCGATGCTGAACCACATACGCAACGCGGGTTTCCTTCATAGGGACCACCTGCTTCAGCCCATTGTCGTCGATCGTGCCGAGGATGTCATCCCTGCGATTGTCGCTGCCGCTGCTAAAGATGGCGCGCCCAAAGCCGGTGGTTCGTCGATCATCGACAAGATGTAGATCTCAACGTCCTCAGACGTCATGAGGCCAGGTGCCGTTGGCTTCTGATGTTGGCCCATAGCGACATGCTGCGCTGCCGCACGAACTTGGTCGCTATAGGAGCAAAGTGGACATAGTCACCACCAGCCACATGCCCCGCTGGTTTATAAGTACACGGCCTAGTGACTATGTGTTCTCTAAAATAATATGGGCGAGCTCTGCCGGCCTAGAGAAGAAGGAAGAATGGCTGGTATCGATGCTAATGATCTTCGCGCCGGGTACATCAGCGGCCATTTGACGTTGGCTTTCAATTGGAATCGCTTTGTCCATTGAACATTCGATAAAAACGCGAGGGATCTTGCCGAACCGATCGGCTGTTATCTCTGACACTACAGCGTAGGGCACGGTGCTAGTGATGGGCACGCAATTCTTGATAGCTATATTGACGTCATGGTCGCTACAATCGCCGTAAAACGCAGCCTTCACGAGGTCGCGCCGGGTTGTATCGAGCTCGAGACCGCGACCGTCGCCAACTAACTTAACTATCGCCAGGATTTCCCTTTTCTGAGGATTAGTGGCATCTGCTTTAGTATAATCCAAGACCGTTTTTCCTTGGGGGACCATGAACGCTGTAAGATAGATTAGCTTCGAAATCTTCTCCGGATACTTCTCCCCTAGATAAGTCAATGTGGCGCCGCCCATGCTATGGCCGAGCAATACGACAGGCTCTCTTGACTCTTGCAGCATTTTCTCTACGGGCTGCACATATTCTCCCATAGTCGAAAAGCTATCATATCGGCTCTCGTCGAATCCGTGTGACTTGAGGTCAGGCGTGGCCACAGCGCAACCCGCTTCAGCCAGAAAATTGCTGACTTTTTCAAAACAAGCGCCCCAGTGCCATGATCCGTGGACCATAATTATCTTCTGCCTGGTCGGCGGAGACGCTTCTGCCGATACTGCAGAGGCGGAGATGACAGAAAAAGCAGTTGCACCAGCAATTTTGAGCGCGTCACGTCGTTTCATAAATGTTTCCCCAAGTAGCTGTCGTACGGAAGTCGGTCGGGCATCGGAAGGCAATCCGACGGGCCGCCGCGAGCGATTTAATGCTCCAATTCGCCACCCCGAGGTCGGCTGCGAAGCTGGCCGGTATGGGCGGCCCAAACGCTGCTCAGTATCTCGTATTCCGAGACGTCCATCGGGTGATCGATAGGCGGATATTGAGCTAAGTTGCGCTGCAACGCTTCCAGCTGCTTGGCCAGCCCGCACCTCAGTGCTTCAAATACTCGCCGAAGTTTTTGAGAAGTCATCTAGTGTCTCCGAAGCAATAGTCGCCAGTGGCGGCCGCTTGGACCATTCGTCGACGGGTCTGAGGAGGGTCTGTCCAACCGTCACACACCAAACAGCCTCCGGTCTACGCGCGGATTTCTCCGCTCTAAAACGGTAACGTGGGCTCCCTTCATCCCTCGGGATCGCGCGGCGCGTATATTGCTAGATTGTGTTGACGGTATGGTCAACATGATTCATGGCAAATGCACCTCGGTACAGCGTACCGAATCGTCGGCGGGTCGCTGGCACTCATTAGCGATGACTCAATTTGTGCGACAGGGTCGAAAATGAAGCCGGAATTAAAGCGAGCGGCGTTGGTGTTGTTGGGGCGGCGCCGTGATGAACTTCACGGGTGGCGCGTCGGCGGGAGGAGAAATACGGGCCGGGCTGATACGTAGATTAAATCGGTCAAATGATCCCATGTAGATCCGCAACGTCCAGGGGGCCAGTTGGCTTCGTGGCGTCTGTAGTCCGCATGGCACCAAGTTGAAGCCCACTTGAACCACGCCTCGATTGCGGGCTTTGGTGAAGAAGGCCGAGGGGCTCTGCAGGGATTAGACCCAAGTGCGGTGGATCTGTCTACGTTCATGGAATCCTAGCGGAAACGATTGTCTACCAGATCTGATCGTTGTGAGTTTCCTGGTTGGCTCAGCTTGCACCTACCGACGGCTTATCCGCGTGCGACAATCCGAACGTCATGCTATGCTCTGGCCTTGCGGGAAGGGCAGTGGCTTCGCACTTTGCCTTGGCGGCACCATACCTCGCCGTCGATTGACACGGTCTGATCTGGACAGGGCGCGTCGTGTCGATCGGGAGCACCGTCTTGTACGAGATCTTCTTCAAGGCAAGATTGGATTTGATGCTGGATACACCCGAAATGCGCGATAGCTTGTTTACGATGAGATCTTCGAGGTCCTCAATATCCGAAGCCATGACGCGGAGCAGATAGTCGTTATCACCAGTCATGAGATAGCATTCCATCACTTGCTCCATGCGATCGATTGCACGGGTGAAGTTATCGAGTGAGTTCTGTACTTGCTTTTCGAGCCTCACCTGGATGAATGCGGTCACGCCAAGACCCAGCACGGAGGCATGGAGGATTGTAATTCTGCGATCAATCACGCCAAGCTTTTCGAGGTTTTTGACCCGGGCGAGGCAGGGTGAAGGAGAGAGGTTAACTCGAGCGGCGAGTTCGACGTTGGTCAGGCTCGCGTTCTGCTGCAATTCGTTCAGGATCTTGATATCGATTCTGTCCAGCGCCACCACGGTCATACTGTAGTCCTCCTATGGGCAAACGATACGACTGTCGAGGCCTCCCGTCCCGCGCGTTGCTCCGCACGGTGACATCTCGATGACAGCGATGCTAACGCTTCCCTCGGTTGCGGAATTTCGACAAAATGCCGACTTGTATCTAAAAACTGACAATCTGATCGGTATCCATGTTGCTTATCAGGCGTTGGAATCGTGAGAAAAATCGATCCCACATAGAATAGGTGAATCTGCGCCGAAGCGGCAGAACCTGCGGATTGGGGAAGCTCCGGCGAATGTTTGTGTTGCCGTATCTGAAAACGATCAGCAGATTCGGCAGATTACCAAGGGGAATTTTGGCTAGCCTGCAAGCATGGCAAGCTCCGATATTCTGCTGATAGATCGCGACGCCGACGTGGTTGTGATGACGATGAATCGTCCGCCGGCGAACGCTCTGAATATTGACCTGATCTCCGCCCTTCTGGATCGAATTCAATCCTTCGCACGAGATGAGGCTCCGCCGGGTATCGTCCTGACGGGACGTGGAGATCGCTTCTTCAGCGCCGGCGGCGACATCAAGGAGATCGCGACCGTCGAGGTGGCAACGCCACGGTTAAGGATGTTTCACGCGCTGCTGTGTGAAATGGAAAGGTATCCGAGCCCATTCATTTGTGCCGTTCGCGGTTACGCCGTGGGAGGAGCCTTCGAGTTTCTGCTGCATGCAGATTACGTGGTGGCAAATCCCGAATGCCAGATCGGGTTCCCGGAGATCAATCATGGGCTGCTTCCCGCCGTGAAGGGCATGCGTCAAGCGGGGCGAATGCTCGGCCAGCGGGCTGCCAAGGAGTTGCTGTATTGGGGAGAGTTGATCGACGCGTCAAAAGCCCTCAGACTGGGTGCGGTCGATCAAATCGTTGACACGGACGAGGTTGCCAACAGAGCCAGATCGATTTGTCGTCAGCTCCGAAGCAAGGACAGAAAGCTGTTCGCGGCGATAAAGCGGTCTTTGAATCTCACCGGTCAGATGAGTGACGGTGAACTAGACGACATGACGATCGCGGATCTGCCGGCGTATCTGGACGAAGAGGGTTCTGCCGAAGCCAGAGCCCGCTTTCTGGCGAAGAACAAGAAGGTCTGAATGAGCGAGCCTGGATGGATGGGCGATCTGCGCCTGGAGCTCATGACATTCGAAGATGTCTCGATGGCTCTGAGCAGCGGGTTCCACACTGTGGTCGTACCTTGCGGGGCCGTGGAGCAGCATGGACCCCATCTGCCGCTTTGCATGGATGCGGACCATGCGGAAGCCCTCGCCACCTTGGTCGCCCGCCGCCTCGGTCGAACGCTTATTGCCCCGACAATAAGGGTGGGCTGCTCTTCCCATCATCTGACGTTTCCCGGCACCATATCGATACGTCCCGAAACGCTCGAGGCGTTGTGCTCGGACTATTGTGCCAGCCTGATGCGGCACGGCTTTTCCAGAATCATCTTCTTCTCTGGCCATATCGGCAACTTCCCGGTCCTCAGGGACATGATGCCGCGCCTTCGCGGGAGCGTTGAAGGACGAGCACGGATCGATGCTTTCGTCGATTCCGAGGCGTGGATGAAGGGGTGGCGGGAAGCGGTCTCCGCTGCCGGTGGCGATGAAGCCGCGGTAGGCGGCCACGCCGACATCGCCGAAACGTCACTGATGATGAAGATTCGTCCAGACAGCGTACGTATCGATCGTTTCGAACCAGGCCACATCGGTCTGCTGTCGCAGCACCAGCTGGAGCTGATGTGGAGGAACGGCATTTCCTCCGTCACGCAGAACGGGGTCCTCGGAGATCCTCGTGGTTCGACGGTTGCGATCGGGGAAAGCTGTCTTGAGCACATAGCCGACCTCCTGGTCGACGCGTTCGAAGACTGACCCGCTTCACACCTTCCTGCACAGCTTGAGATTTGCGCATCCGAACGAGCGGAAAAGGCTCGTCGTCAAGACGTGTGCGCCGTCGAGAGCAGGCCGTGAAGCCCACGGCGAAAGACGGCTCCGTGCGCGCCACTGGCGAGCCCATGTTCACAGACAGCACAAAATTTTGAAAGTCGGGCGTCGACGAGCCGTATTCGGAGGAAAATTTCGCCGGTTCTGCAACATTGTTTCGTCCATCAGGTACGCCGGAAGGACAGCAGAATGGCACTCAAATTTGGGTTCTGGTCGGAGCAGGAAACTCAGGTCGGGCAAAGCTACGCCCGGCGGCTTCATGAACTCGTTGATGAGGTTCGCCTCGCCGAGAAGGTGGGTTTCGATTGCGTCGCGCTCTCTGAGCAGCATGTTGCGCTTGGCGGCATTTCCAGCTCGGCACCGGAGGTCGTCTACGGGTACCTCGCCGCGGTGACGTCGCGCGTCAAGCTGCGTTCCGCCGTTACCCTCATGCCTCAGCGGATCAATCACGCGCTGCGCTCCGCGGAGCGTCTGGCGGTCACCGATATCCTTTCGCACGGTCGCATGGAGTTTTATGGCGGGCGCGCGAATACGACGATTGCCATGCGGGCATTCAATGTCGATCCGGCTGAAACGCTCGCACAGATGGAAGAAGGAATCGCGCTTCTCCGCAAGTCGATGCGCGAAGACATTTTCACATTTGAGGGCAAATACTACCAGATCCCTCCGCGTCAACTTGTGCCGAAGCCGGTCCAGAAGCCGTACCCGGTGATCGGCATAGCGGCCACCAGCGAGCGCAGCCACAACTGGGCGGGCTCCGAGGGATTGGCCGTGATGAGCCACTCGATCTATCAGGGCTGGGAAGTCCAGAAGAAATTGCTCGCCGCCTATCGCGGCGCCTGGAAGCGCGACGAACAGGGCCCGCTCGATCGTCCCCGCATCGGCATCCCGCTATTCCTCGGCATCGGTCCCACCGATCAGAAAGCCAAGGACGATTACGCTGAACCGCTCATGCACTATGCGCGGATCTCGACGGATGCGTATCCGCGCCTGGCGAAGCTTGCGGACGACTATTCCTACATGAGCGAGAGCGTCCCGTCGATGGAGCGCGCCGGGCGAGACTGGGACTATCTCCTGAATCACTCCGCCACGACCGTGTGCGGAGCTCCGGATACCGTCATTCGCCAGCTCGAACAGTATGAAGCGCTCGGTGTGGATGAGGTGCTTCTGCACCTGGATTCGGTACCTCACCACAAGATCATGGAGGCGATCGACATGGTGGGGCGCTACGTGATCCCGCATTTCAACGACAAGAACAACGTTGTCCGTCCCACCGAGGAAATTCTCGACACGATCCGGGCAATGCGGCCGCAGAACTCCGGGTCCTCGAAGAAGGCAGTGTAAGGAACAGGTCCATGTTAGAATCGAAGTACGAATATCTCCTCATCGAGAAGCGCCCGAGCGGTGTCGCGGTCGTGACGATGAACCGTCCCGAGATCCTCAACGCGATCAACTGGGACATGCATGACGAGCTCGAGCAGGTGTTCGTCGATCTCGATCGGGACAAATCGGTCCGGGCGATCGTGCTGACCGGAGCCGGCCGTGGTTTTTGCTCCGGTGGCGATCAGAAGACGCTGGACAAGAGCCCGATCCCGTCGCCGACCCGCGGCGGACGCCACCTGGTCCGCAACATGCTAGAAGTGGAGGCTCCAATCATTGCCGCCGTCAATGGCGTGGCCGTCGGTCTCGGCGCAACGCTTGCCCTGATGTGCGATGTGATCTTTGCGCAATCGACCGCCCGGTTTGCCGATACCCATGTCACGGCCGGCGTCGTGGCGGGCGATGGTGGTGCGGTCATCTGGCCGCTTCTGATCGGTCCGGTCCGCGCCAAGCACTATCTTATGACGGGCGCCTTCGTGTCCGCCGAGCAGGCTGTTGCGATGGGCATGATCAACGAAGCCGTTTCCGATCGTGATGTCCGCGAGGTGGCGATCGAATACGCGGAAATGCTGGCGAGCGGTCCACGAGAAGCAATCATCTGGACGAAGTATTCGGTGAACAAGATTGTCAAGGAGTTCGCGCATCTCCTGTTGGACACGTCCACCGCCCTGGAAACCCTTACGTTCGCTACGCCCGAGCGTCGCGAAGCGGTAGCCGCCTTTGCGGAGAAGCGCAGGCGTTTCGCGGAGCGGTGACATGAATGTCGGGTCCATTACGTCCGGTGCCCAGCTTGCTTCGGTAACTCTTCCGCAGCTTCTGCAAGCCCGACGCATCGAGAGACCAACGGCCGTCGCATATCGGCAGAAGCGCGCCGGCGAATGGATATCGGTGTCGTGGCACGACTATGCGACGAAGGTGTGCCGACTGGCGGGTGCCCTCCAGATGGCGGGACTCGCGCGTGGTGATCGCGTCGCCATCATGGGAGACGTGTCCCAGGAATGGCTGCTCGCCGACATGGCGACCATGTGCGCCGGCGCCGTGACCGTGGGCGTGTATTTCACTTCATCCGTCGAGGAGGTGAACTACTACCTCGGTGATTCCGGAGCCCGTTTTGCCTTCGTGGGAGACGAGACGCAGTTGCGGACGCTGCTGGCAGCCAGCACCGCGGCGACGCTCGAGAAAATCGTCGTGATGGATCCGTCGTGGACCGGCGAGCTCAGGGCGAAGAACATCGTCTCGTTTGCCGAGTTCTATGAGCCTGTTTCATTCGATTGCGACGCCTTTCTTCGTGAGCAGGTCGCAGTTGCCAAAACGGACGAACTGGCGAGCATTGGTTACACGTCGGGTACCACGGGGTATCCCAAAGGCGCCATGCTGACGCACCTGTCATTGCTCGCAGGTGGCCACGTGCAGACGACATTCCATCCGACCATTCGGACCGAAACCCAGCGGCTCGTGGTTCATTTGCCGATGTCGCACACGGTCGCGCGAGCCCAGGCAACCACGTTGCCATTGCTGTCCGGAGCCGTTCCTCACTTCGGGGAAACGACCGCGGGGTTCGCGCAGACGATCCGGGAAGCCAAGCCGACGTACTACATGGCTCCGCCTCGCTTCTACCAGAGATTCGCAACCCAGATCCTCAGCGTGGTGCACTCGGCCAGCGCCAAGCAAAGGAAAGATTACCAACTGGCGATGCGGATCGCGCGCAAGGCGCTCGATGACCGCCAGGCGGGGCGGACGCCGGACCAGTATCTCAGCGATCTGTTCGCGGCATGTCGCAGGCACATCTTCGGTCCGCTTTTGGCGGAGGTTGGTTTCGACGAACTGAAGATCGCCTATACGTCTTCCGCGCCGATGCCATCGGAGGTCATGACGCTTTGGCAGCTCTGGGGGTTGAATCTCAAGGAGTGCTACGGGCAGACCGAGATGGTGGGCGGAAATCTCGTCCAGATGGTGGACTGGCCGAAGGCCGGCAGCGTCGGCATTCCCGTTCAGGATCCAGCCTGGGAAACCGCGGTGCTGGAAGACGGCGAGATGATCGTTCGAGGACCGGGCTTGTTTACTGGCTATTGGAACAAACCCGAGGAAACCAGATCCGCGCTGCGAGACGGATGGCTGTATACCGGCGATATCGCCGAAATCGCGCAGGATGGAAGCTTCAAGCTCGTCGATCGGAAGAAGGAGATCATCAACACGTCCGGGGGGAAGTCGGTCAGCCCGACCCAGATCGAGAACGAAATTCGGCAGAGCCCCTACATTTCCGAAGCCGCCGTCATTGGCGAGGGCAAGAAATACCTGACGGCTCTTATCGAGGTCGACGCCACCGCGACGATGGATTGGGCCAGGTCGCGGGACACCGACATCGCGCAATACGCCGACCTCGCAAAATCCGAGATCGTCATCCGGATGATCGAAGGCGAGGTCGCAAAGGCGAACAACCGCCTGGCACGCGCCGAGCAGATCAAGGCCTTCCGTATCCTTCCCGAAGAGCTCTCTCCCGAGAATGGTGTCATGACGCCGACGCGAAAGAAGCGCCGCAAGCAGCTGATGGAGCGATATCGAGCGCTGATCGACACGCTCTATGACGAATCCGAGGAGAAATTGATCAAGGCGCAGGTCGGATAATCGGCGCGGAAAGCATCGGTGCAAAATGAAGGTCAAGCACGTCTATCTCACCGCCAGTCAACCGGCGAAGCTTGCGGAGTTCTACGCGAATACCGGTCTCACCATTCGCTTTGCGGATGGTGAACGCTGGATCCAGTTCCGGAGCGAGGGTGCGGCCTTCTGCGTTTCCGGAATGGAAGAGTCCGCCTCGATTCCATCTGCAAACGCGGTCGTGGTTTTTGAAGTCGAGCAGCTGGAATCGGTAGTCGAACGCGCCATCGCTGCGGGCGCGACGCTTGTTGCTCCCGTTCGGGACATGGGCGGTCACGGACGCGTGGCGCAAGTTTGCGATCCCGAGAGCAATGTCATCCAGTTCTTCGAAGCTGCCAAAGCGGATCGATAGCATGATGCGTACAGGGACTTTACTGAGGCCTCGACACCATTTCGCGGAGCCGGACGTGATGAATGAGTTGATGTCGGTCGACCCGACAAAGGGTCTCGAAGGTGCTCGACTGATCGACGGTGCTTCCTTCAAGACGGCGCTCAGAAATGTCAGCGGGAGCGTATCGATCGTGACGTCCGGCCGCGCGCCGGAACGGCATGGCTTGACGGTCACTGCCGCGTCATCGCTTTCAGTCGACCCCTCGACCGTCCTGGTGTGCGTCAACAAGTCGGCCGGAGCTCATGACACGATCGTCCGGACCGGATGTTTCGGTTGGAACCTGTTGACCGCGAGCCATGTGGACCTCGCGCAAAAGTTCGCAGGGCTTGATGGAAGCAAGGGGGACATTCGCTTCAGCGAGGGCAGCTGGGCGGAATTGGTATCTGGCTCACCGATCCTGATCGGTTCGCTGTGCAGCTTCGACTGCCAGGTCATCGGCATGCATCCGGTGGGGACCCACACGGTCTTCTTCGGCGCGGTTCTCGGCGAGGTCCATCAGGACCACTACGAAGGGCTGATTTACCGGCATGGCAGGTTCGCGATTCCGCAAGTGCTTCCCGAAGCAGGTCGATGAGCCTGCTTCGGGAGCAGCGATCACCGTCCATAAACATACAGCAGCGAGGGAGCAAGGCAGATGGGGAATATCCTCGGCAAGGATTTGACGCGGCGCACCGTTCTCGGGAGCGGAATGGGCCTCGCCGCCGGCTTGATGCCATGGCATGCGAGCGCTGCATCTCGCACCGTCAAGGTTGGTTCGATCATGCCCAGCAGCGGCGTGTTGGCCTTCCCGGGCCAGGCTTGCGTGCGCGGAATCAATCTTGGCGCCAAATTCGCCAAGGAGCGGTTCGGCGTCGAGATGGAAATCGTTCACGCGGATACGCAGAGCAAACCGGAAAACGGCCGAATCGCTGCGGACAACCTGATCAGGCAGGGTTGCACCGTCCTCATTGGAGCATGGGACTCGGGCGCTACGATTTCGGCGCTTCAGGCGGCCGAAGCCGCCAAGGTTCCGATGGTCGTGCACATTGCGAGCGCCACCCAGGTCACGTCGCAGGGATTCACCCAGGTATTTCGTTTCTATCCGACGTCGCTGACGATCGTTCGGCAATCGTTGCTCGAATTGAAGGCGATCCTTTCGAGTGTCGAAAATCCGCCGAAGAGCGCTGCAGTGCTGCACCTCAACAACACGATGGGGCAGTCGACGGCCGCGAGCATCGATCAGGCGTGGAAAGAGGTCGATGTACCGCTGAAGATCGCCGAATACATTCCCTACGACGAAAAGGCGCGGGACCTCTCCGTCGAGGTCGCGAAGGCAAAGGCCTCGGGAGCGGATGCGCTGGTGTCTGTGACGCGCGTCAACGACGCTATCATGATCACCCGCGAATGCATCAAGCAGGGGTGGAATCCCAAGCTGATCTTTTCGCCGAACTCAAACGGCGTGCAGGACAAGGCGTACTATAACGCGCTCGGCAAATATGGAGACGGCGCCATCCTGTCGACCGTCTGGTATAACCCGAAGGCGCCGGACACCGCCGCAATCATCAAGAGCTTTGAGGCCAGCTATCCAAACGAGTGGCTGGACGCAAATTCCGGATGTGCCTTCGAGGCGGTCCAGATCGTCGCCGACGCGGTCATCCGGGCAAATTCGTCAGTCTCCTCGGAAATCCATGCCGCTCTCAGGAAAACCGATCTGAATCCGGTCCTGATGTACAGCGGCAAGATCAAGTTCGACGAGAACGGACAGAACATCAATAGTGCCGTTACGATGCTGCAGGGACAAGGCGGAATGCCGAAGGTGATTTCGCCGCGGGCTATCGCCGACGCAAGCCTGCAGTATCCGCTCAAGCCGTTCGAGGTCCGCTAATGGCCTTGCTCTGGGCAAATGTGGTCATAAGCGGGGTCCTGATAGGCTTGGTATACGGGCTGATCGCACTCGGCCTCACGATCATCTTCGGCGTGATCAGGGTCGTGAACTTTGCCCACGGCGCGATGGTGGTGTTCGGCCTTTACATCGGGTACTGCACCGGACTTTGGTGGGGCATGCCGACTATCCTGGCTGCGTTGCTGGCCGGCATCCTGATGTTCGCGGTCGGCTATTACCTGGAAAGCGTAGTGGTGACGCGGTTCGTCACCCGACCGCATCATGTGCAGTTCATCCTGTTCATCGGCATCTCGCTCCTGTTCACGGGAATCCAGCTTCTTTGGTTCGGGCCGGATCCTCGCCCTTCCGTGTCGCAGTTGTCCTTTGAAACGATCTCCTTGGGAGGCATTCGGATCGATCTGGCGCGCTTGCAGGCTGCATGTGCCACGACCGTTCTGATCCTGGCTTTGGCCGCATTTCTCAAATACTCCTTGTTCGGTAGATACATTCGAGCGGCGGCCGACAATCGACTTGGCGGTTTGATCGTCGGGATCCCAATTCCCAAGATCTATGCGATCACGTTTGGAATTGGCACTGCGTGTGCCGGCTTCGCCGGCGCGCTGATCTCGCCGCTGTTCGATGCGCAGCCCTATCTCGCTGTCGATTTCACGCTGCTGGCGTTCGTGACCGTCATCGTCGGAGGCCTTGGAAGCTTCGTCGGGGCTCTGATCGGCGGCTTGACGATCGGCGTGACCGAGGCCGTTGCCGCACTCATTGTCGCACCGTCCATGAAGACTGCCTTGTCGTATGCCTTGCTGATCGTGGTGCTCATTCTGCGTCCAAGAGGGTTCTTCGGTGCAAAAGAGATTTGAGTCTCGCCCCGACTTCGTCGGCGCGGCAGCCGGCATGGCATTGTTCGCCGCACTCGCGCTGCTTGGCGCCGTGTTCAATTCATATTTGGTCTCTCTGCTGACGATCGTATTCATTTTCGCTTTTATCGGGCAATCCTGGAGCCTGATGCTTGGTCTGGGTGGGCAGCTATCCATAGGGCACGCCCTGTTTGTCGGAATCGGTGCCTATTCCGTTGCGGTGCTCGATATCAAGTATGGCCTTAGCCCCTGGCTCGGGCTGCTCGTGGGATCGGTGATCGCCGGCGCGGTCGGTGCTGCGCTCGCCTGGTTGAGCTTCCGCTTCGAGGTGCGGGGAATCTACTTCGGCCTGTTGACGATCGCCGCAGCTGAATTTGCCCGAGTGATGTTCGGCGGTTGGGATTTTGTGGGGGGAATGCAGGGCCTGTTCTTTCCGGCTCAGTCCGGCGAGAGTTCCCTGCTGATGCTGCGCGGCGGCGCTCGCTTCTATTATTTTGTCGCGCTCGCCGCCGTTGCGGTCGGTGTAGGCGTAACGGCGCTCATCAGGAAGTCCTTTCTGGGATATGTGTGGCGAGCGATGCGCGATGACGAAGATGCGTCAAGGGCGCTCGGAGTAAGGACCTTCCTTCACAAGGTTCTGGTTGTATCGATCTCCGGAGCATGGGCTGCGATTGGCGGTGGTCTTCTGGCCCTGGTCCAGGGATCGATTTTTCCCGACTCGATCATGGGAATGGGGATTTCCGTCGACGTCCTGATCGGGCCGATCGTGGGTGGTCTGGGAACGGCGTTCGGTCCGCTGCTCGGGGCGCTCATCATAATCCCCCTGGATCACCTGATGAGCTCCTTCAGCGACACCATTGGTCTGCCCGGATTGAACAATGTCGCCTACGGCATCGTTCTGATCGGTGTCGTCTGGCTGCTGCCGGATGGCGTGTGGCCGGCGCTGCTCGGCCACTTTGAGGCGAAGAAGGAAGTACGATCAATTCGCAGTCGAATTGTCCAGACCCAGGAGGTCGGACAATGACCGCGCTTCTCGAGCTCAACAATGTTTCGAAGCGCTTCGGCGGCTTGCTTGCGGTCGACGGCGTCAGCTTCAGTTTGAAGGAGCGCTCCATCACGGCTCTCGTCGGTCCCAACGGGGCCGGCAAGACGACCTGCTTCAACATGATTGCCGGGGCGTTCCGGCCGACTGCCGGTACGATACGCTTTGAAGGCGAGACGATCTCCGGACGCGGCGCGGAGGCGGTATGCCGTCTGGGCATTGGGCGGACGTTCCAGATCGTCCGGCCGATGCGCGATATGACCGTGCTGGAAAACGCGATGGTCGGAGCGTTCAGTTGGACGAGAAAGGTCTCCGAAGCGAGGGAGGCCGCCCTGGATACGCTGGAGACGGTCGGTCTTGCGCCAAAGGCCAACGCGTCGATCAGCCAACTGACGCTTCCCGATCGAAAGATGCTTGAAACGGCAAAGGCTCTCTCGACACGGCCGCGCCTGTTGCTGCTTGACGAGGTGATGGCCGGGCTCCGTCCAACCGAGGCCGCGGCCGTCGTTCGCGTTCTCCGTCGCCTGGTAGAGCGCGGACTGACGATAATGCTCGTCGAGCACGTCATGCGAATTGTGATGGAGGCGGCGGAGAATGTCGTTGTTCTGCATCACGGCGCGAAAATAGCCGAGGGAGCCCCCGTGTATATCGTGAAGCATCCCGAGGTTCTGGCCGGATATCTTGGGGACGGCTTCCGTGGCTAAGGAACCCCTGTTGGCCGTCGAAGGGCTAAACGTCGGCTATGCCGGATCGGCCGCTCTCAACGACGTCTCTCTTGCCGTGCAGGCAGAGGAGCTGATCTGCGTCATCGGAGCCAACGGTGCCGGAAAGACGTCCTTGATCCGCACAATTGCGGGCATCGTCTGCCCGACAAGGGGGCGGATAGCCTGGCGGGGCAGAGACATCGTGGGCATGTCGCCCTGGGAGATTTGCGAGCTCGGCATCGCCCAGGTCGCCGAAGGGCGTGAAGTGTTCCCGAATCTCTCGGTAGAGGACAATCTTCTGATCGGAGGATCGTTGAAACGAGCGCGGGGCCGCCGGGACGCCAATCTGCGGCGGGTGTATGAATTGTTTCCGCGTCTGGATGAGCGGCGGCGACAGTCGGCAGGAACGCTGTCGGGCGGCGAGCAACAGATGCTTGCCATCGGCAGGGCGATGATGTCCGAACCGGAGATGATCATGTTCGACGAGCCTTCGATCGGACTTTCACCCGCGCTGACGACCGTGATGTTCGACGTCGTCAAGAAGCTGCATAGTCACAGGATAACGATTCTGCTCGTGGAGCAGAACGTAGCGAGCTCCCTCGCCATCGGAGATCGGGGTTATGTTCTCGAGAATGGCAGCATTGTTCTCGAGGGAACCGGCGCGGGCTTGCTTTCCAACCAGGATGTAAGGCGCGCCTATCTGGGGCTGTAGTCGAAGGATGTGCGCTCTGTAAGGAAGCGGCGCGGGCTCTTTCCCAGGGTCTTTTTGAACATCGTAATGAACGCGCTCGGAGATTCGTACCCGAGATCGAGTGAGACGGTCTGGACGGACGCGCCCGCGGACAGGCGCTGCAGCGCGACCAGGATGTGGAGCCGCTGCCGCCAGCGGCCAAATGTCATTCCGGTTTCCTTCACGATCAAACGCGCAAGCGTACGCTCGCTCATTGCGTAACGTGCGGCCCATTCATCAAGCGTGCTCCTGTCTCCGGGCTCGTGCAACAATGAAGCCGCAAGTTGCTGGAGGCGACTATCTGCGGAAATCGGCAGGTACATCTGCTCTGTCGACATCTGCACGAGTTCGTCGAGAAGGACGCGGCCGAGCCGGCTGGTCGGGCCTTCGACCGGATACAGGGGCGGAAATGCCGCAAGACGCTGGATCAGCTCTCGAACGAGAGGTGAAATCGTGAATGTGCAACAAAAATCCGGAAGCTTGCTTGCGGAAGGCTCGATGAAGACGACGTAGATTTTGCCGAAATCGGACACGCAGTTGCTGTGCAGTACCCCGGCGGGAATCCAGACCGCCCCCTGAGGAGGAACAATCCAGAGTCCCCCTGGCGCCCGGCACATGACCGATCCGCGCGAGGCGACCACCAATTGTCCCTTCTTGTGCGAATGCAGGGGCAGCTCGTCGTCGTCTTGTCTGGTCTCGATGCACATCGAGACGACGGGGCGATCGAAATAGTCGGGATCGATGGGAGTATAGTTGATCCGGAGATCGGGAAGTTTCAGCCTCGGAAGGCCATAGTCGTCATCGGCGGCGGATATCTGCATCGCGTTCGCTCGCTTGGGCCCGGGAATCAACCTTCCACATCTTGAGCGGCCGGTCGCTGGGTCGGCTCGCAACGGCGTTCCAACACAGCATAGCTGCTCCACGCCAGTACAGCCAGCCGAAAAGCGGCGCTGTTGCCTGCGGCACGTCGCTGAGGGCGAACATGCGCCTAGAGATCGAGAACGAGATCGCTGCATGGGACCGCTCGGCACGTGAGCACCGTGCCGGAATCTTCCGGGACTGCACCAGAGAGCTGCCTTGTGCTTCCAGCCAGCACGCGCACTGCACAACTCTCGCACTGCCCGACCCGACAGCCGCTTGGAGCGCGTATGCCCAATCGCTCCGCGCATTCGAGCAGCGTGCCGTCCTTGGGACCCCACTGGAACGAAATGCCCGATCGCTTGAACGAGACCGAGCAAGGGCCCAGGCCTTTTTCGAGCGTGTTCGTCGGCGAGATGAATACTTCGGTGTGAATGTCGAATTTTGGCACACCGAAGGAAACCAGGCTCCTCGTTGTCGACGTGACCATTGTATCGGAGCCGCATAGATAGAATCGCGGGCGCTCCATGACCAGTGAGGCGTCGATCTGAGCGGCATCGAGGCGACCGTGGACATCAAAATCGGCTCCAGGAACATCCGAAGCGCGTGGTCGACTATAGAAAGTTCTGACAACAAGTCTCGGCAACCGTTGTGCAAGAGCTCGAAGTTGGCGCTTGAATGCGTGCTCCGAGCCGTTCCTGTTGCCGTACAACAAGGTGACCGAAGGCATTTGATCGCCATCGAGCGAATTCAGAAGGCTCATAAACGGAGTGATGCCGATGCCTGTTGCCATCAGGATCAGCGGAACGGATGATACCGTCGGCATCGTAAAGGCGCCGCTCGGAGCCTCGACCTCGACCATATCTCCTACCTTCAAGGTCTCATGTATGAGAGACGAGAGTGAGGTTGAGGCGTCACTGGCGCCGGCTGACGCGCGACCCACACAGATCCTGTATTCCGATCGATTTCTGATGCCCGCCGCTCCGGTCAATGAATAGGCGCGCGTCAGAAGTTCACCGGTGTCGGGACGTGCCACCCTGATACGTACGTACTGGCCGGGTTCGTAGTCGGGCAGCGCGCCGGTTTCCTGCGGTGACAGCGAAATGGCAAGGGCTGAGTCCGATTCCGCATGCCGATCCGACACGATGAAACGCCGAAACCCCTGCCATGAGCGGCTGCCCAAATCGCCGACACGTCGGACGTCGCACGCGATCGCCCGATGGTTGACGGAGCCGCTGACCGGATCGCGTGTCTCGGCAGAGACGAGGCTGTTGAAATTGGAACTGGCCGCCCCTGTCAGCGCGTACGACTGCTTGCCGAGCGGTTCACAGGCCTCCCACCAGCCGAAGTCGGCGGCCAGTACGTCGGATGCGAGAGTATCGTCGATCTCGGCGACGAACCGCGTGGAGCCGTGACGGCTCGTGACTTCGACACTGTGCCCGTCGTTGATGTTCTTCAGGCGCGCAACACTCCCATGCAATCGGATTGTCGGTCGGCTGGCGCGTCGCCTGAGCGAGGCGATCCCGCGATGTTGACTATGGCAGAAGACGCCGTTCTTCATGCTGATCAGTGTGAACGGATAGAGTGACCGATCGACGTGCTCTTCCGCATGGATCGGCACAGGAGATTGATGATTTCGGAGCAGCAGTTCGGAGTAGAGTTCGACCCGTCTTGTTTCAGTCTGGAAGCCCGCCACGCGATCCCTGGCATCAACGTGGCCATATTTGCGTACGGCATGTTCGATCGGACGAACGATCTTGCCGTCATTCGCCCGCAGATCCTGGACGGTGATCCCGAGAGGAGCCAGCATGTAGTTCCAGCCAGCGTCGATGTCGCCGTGGAAGAACTTGTCGCCCATGCCCAGACGTTCAGCCAGGGCAAATACGATTTCCAGATCGGAGCGTGCTTCTCCCCGCGGGGTCAAGACGGCCGGGCGCAACTGAATCAGGTTCTGGGCGGCTTCACTAATGCCGAAACCGAAGCGTAGACCTTCCCGCTCCCATGGAGTGCTTGCCGGGAGCAGGACATCGGCATAACGGGCCACCGGAGTCTCTACGATGTCGGTGTGGACATAGAACTCTACGACCTCCAGCCCTCGGCGAATCTCGTCGGTGTCTCCCTGCGTGAGGAGATGATTGGATCCGAAGCCGACGAGCGCACGGATCGGATAAGGATCGCTGGTCACGATGGCGCGGTAGACGTCGAGCGGCTTCACGCGTCCTTCGGCTGCTGGTCCCATCGGACGGATGTCGCGTCCGAGCGTCTTGCACGATTGCGTCTCGACGAGGAGGTCCGTCGAGTCGACCTTGTTCGCGGGCTGCCTGCCCAGGATGCGGTTGCCACCGATCTCGTCGAACGATCCGCGAAGAGCGTAGAGCGTGGCGACCGCACGCTCTATTTGCGTCGCGTTGCTGCCTTGGCCAATGCCTGTCCAGGCGTGGTAGGCAATCTTGCTGTGGCTCGCCATCAGCGATGCGGCGGCTTTCAGCTTTGTGCGTGGAACGCCGGTTACCTGCTCGACCCGCTCGGGTGTCCAAGCGGCACAGGCCCGCTGGAAGTGATCAAAGGCAGGCCTGCACGCGATCGCTTCGCCGTGATGACCCCGGACTTCATACCGGCCGGTCAGGGCAAATCGGCGAGCGGTATCGACGTCAAGCAGGCGGGCCGCATCATAGATGCAAGGTTCGTCGGTCCGAACGTCCCACGCCACGAATTGCTGTGCCGTCTCGTCACCTTCGCGATCCCGGAGATCCCGCGCCCTTAGCAGCAGTCCGTCGGACTCACGCACGAGCATCGGCGCATTGGTCCACCGCCTGAGAAATTCCAGGTCGACCCCTCCTTCCTGGATCAAGAGATTTGACACGCCGAGCGCCAGAGCGGCGTCAGTGCCCGGTCGGACTTGGAGCCAAACGTCGGCGTCAATGGCGAGCGGGGTCGCTCGCGGATCGACGACGATCATGGCTGCGCCATTCGCGCGGCCGCGCGCAATTGCGTCCGCCTGAGCCAGCCAGGTGCTGGTGGGGTTGTGCCCCCAGAGGATAATCAGCCCCGCATGCGCATAGTCGGCAGTCGGCATGCCGACGCCGAAAGTGAACCGATGCGCCACGTCCCTGTGCCAATTGCAAACGTCAGTCGAACTCGCGATGTTCGGGCTTCCGAACAAGCGAACGAACCGATCAATCCATTCGATGCTGTCGGCGATACCGGTTCCGCTTTTCGTCGTTACAGCAAAAGCGACTCCTTCGGCCCCGTAGCGCTCCCGGATATCGAGTAACTCTCCCGCACAAAGATCGAGCGCCTCGTCCCAGGAAATACGTACCCACCCTGGATCGGGATCTGTCTTTGGCCGGGTGCGGCGCATCGGATAGAGGATTCGATTGTTTGCGGCCACGATCTCCGGACCGGCCCGGCCTTTTGGACAGACGGCGTGCCCGGTCGGATGGCCGGGATCATTTCGCACGGCGACCAGCCGGTCGTTCTCGACGACATTGATCGTTCCGCATTGCGAGCCGCACAGCGTGCAGAAGCTTCGGATCTCTCCCATTGCCGATTTCCGTGAGTGTAGCGCGCTCTTGGAGCGCTCTTTGACGCAAGCAATTGTTCCGGAGCGGCACAAAAAGTCGCGAGGTACGAACCGGTTGAGCCAGCAAGCATGTTCACCGACGAAGTACGTCGATCTTATGCCATGTTGACTAATCGGTCAACAAGTGTATCAATCCGCCATTCACAGGAGGGCGGGCATGGGTAATCTGCGACTGGTTCTTTTTGCCTGGATGGTGTCGTTTGGCGTGCACTGTGGCCAGCCCGCGTTCGCGGCCGACAAGGTCCAAGCCTTGATCGGGGTGCGAAATATGGATGAAGCGCAGGCGCCCTTCATCGTCGCCAAGTATCTGGGCTATTTCAGCCGGGAAGGGCTCGACGTCGATCTGCTGACCGTCGGCGGCTCGAACGAGATCGCAATTCAAGTCGCCTCCGGCAACGCCAATCTAGGTGCTGCGAGTCCTTCGCAGGCCGTGATCGGCATGCAAGAGAATTCAGCGGCGCCATTGGATGTCCGCTACTTCTACGACTACAGCTATCGCAATATCTGGTCCATGTCCGTGCCGGCGGACAGCAACATCAGATCGATCGCGGACCTCCGAGGAAAGAAGATTGGTATCCCTTCATTGGGAAGTGGAGGCGTCACTTACGGCAAAGCTTATGTGCGTTCAGCGGGGCTGGACCCGGACAGGGACGTTACGTTCATTCCGATCGGGGTCGGCTCCCAAGCCGTGAGCGCCGTTCGGCAAAAGATCGTCGATGCGATCGCGTTCTGGGATGTTGCCAACGTCCGGTTCGGACTCAGCGGCCTCGCTCTCCGGAATCTCGATGTCGGTGAGAATCTGGATGCGCTGCCGGATCTGTCGCTTTTGGCGAAGAACGACGTCATCAAGAACAATCCGCAAATGCTGATCGGATTTGCGCGAGCGGTATCAAAGGCGATCGATTTCACCAACGCCAATCCGGTGGCGGCCGTCATGATCACCTGGAAAGTCTATCCGGAGAGCCGTCCTGGGGAATTGGGTGCGCAGCAGGCCCTCGCTCAAGGTCTGAAGATCCTCGAGGTACGAAGTCCCGGGTGGAGAAGTGCCAAGACCAACGGAAAGAACGGTCTCTTCGTTGAAGAAGATTGGAAAAACTTGAGCAGCTTTCTGCTGGCAGGGGGGCAGATAGCCCGCCCCGTTCCGACTTCGCGAATGTACACTAATGACCTGATCGACGAGATCAACAACTACGATCGTGATGCCGTCATCAGGCAAGCGAAAGAGTTTGACCTCGGATCGGTTCGTTAACTGGGCGATCACCGCGCTTGACGTAATGGCGGCTGGCGCGGTCGAGTGGATTGGGGTGCGCGGAGATATGGCATGCGAGCCGTCCGATGACCGTGCATGCGTTTGTCGATCTGCGCATCGACATCATCCGCCTGCGGAAGATGGTCGAGTTCACCGGTGTGTTCGGCCGTTTCGCGATGGCGGCGCTGGCTAAATATCTCTAACGTCCGCTCGGCATGTTCACGAGTGCGGTCGGGCCTCAACCAGCCATCTTTGGGGGCTTCCCCAACATGGGCAAGTTCGAGCGGCGGCACGCCGCACGCGACAAGGATTCGGACCGGCCGGCCTAGAGCCTCCGAGCATCTTATCCTCGCCCAGGAAAGCCGTTTGATCTGGAGGATCGAGCAGCCGTCGCTTTCTGCTGCCACCTGAGGCTCAACTGTTTGCAAGCAAGACGCAGGCATTCGCAGTAGCTCAAATGGTGGGTTTTGGCGTTGGAGGATCAAAAACGCCTTATCTTCCAACGCGGATTGACTGACACTCTCTCCGCCGAGAACAAAAAACGCCTCGGACGTGGGGGACTTGAGGCCATCATCCAGGCTCCACTAGCAATCCAAGTCACGTGAACTGCATCTTCTATCTACGGAGTGGCAGCACCGACCCGAAACTGCCCCCGTTTCCTTCGAGCTTCCTCTCTCGCTTGGCGATCTTTTCGACCGCGTCCGCGAGATAATCGGGGTGATGATGACCGTAGGTATTGAGCAAGACGTCAAGCGACATGCCGAGGTAGCCCGCCGCCTGCCAGGGATCGGCGCCGCGCTGCATCAGCCAGGTCGCTGCCGTATGCCGGAGCGTATGGGGCGAAATACCCGCGCCAAAGCCGGCCAGTCGCACCGCGGTCTTGAACGCCGTCTTCACCGAGGTAACGGGCTTTCCATTGAACTCCACGAAGTGCTTTGCGTGATGATCGATCCGGTGCCACCGTCTGAGGTGCGCAAGCAGGCGAGGCGGGATCGGCACCGGCGGTTGCCGCTTGTTGGTCTTTGCGTCGCCCTGGCGGCGCCGGTAGTAAATGCCGCGCTCCAGATCGACGAACGCGCGGCCGACTGCCGGAATAGGTGAGGCCGCTGCGATCGCTCCGGCGCGGGAGCCGCTGTAAACGCCAATCAGGATGAACCGGGCGAGGTGACGCAAAGGCCGTTTTCCTGTCGCGACCTTTTGGCCCTTCAATGACCCCCGGGACATTCTCTGCATCTCGCGGTACCGCCAGCACGTCCAGATCAGCTTCGCGGCATGGGATCTCGTGAGCCACCGATCGCGGGGTTCGCCCTTTGCCGGCAACGTGATCTTGACGATACCCCGATGGTAGCCCTCCGCAGCGTGATGATTGATGGCGGCGCGCAGGTCTTCGAGATCGCGCCGTGAGCCTCCTTTGTTGCCGCGCTCCCTTGCGAATTGACGGCACTGCTCGCCGTCGACGTCAGCAAGCATTTTCGCGCCCCACCAGTCGTTCAGCCGGCCAATCCGCTTCTTGAACTTGCGTATGCCGGGAATTGCCTCTTCTTGATCTTCTGCGATCTTGAATCGGTCGCGGAGCTTGGCGAGCTCGGCATCGAGATAGATCGAGAGCACATCGCCGATCGGGATCGATTCAATGTCCTGGGCCTTGCGCTTGGGGGTGTACTTCGATGCGATGTAATCCTTCAGCGTTTGCTCGGCGGCCGTAATTTCATCTGCAGCGCAGCCTGTGCCGATATCCCGGCCGTTGTCCCGGATGATCCAGGTTGCTCTATGGGTGACGTTGCCGGCCTTGTCTCGTCGGGCGGCTTTGAGCTGGAGCCGGGCCCCCTTGCTTCGACGCGGCATAATTCCCTCATTCGCTCAATATGAAAAAGTGTCGTGTAGTCCTTGCCGGCGATGCGCTCGATGATGAGTCGCCCGCGAGCGTTCTCTCGGCGCAATCCGGAAGCGGTCATCGAACCATCCGGGAATGCCACGGCCGCGGCCACAGAAAGCCGGAGAGGGTCGTGCTGGCCAATGGTCTCCCGGCGATTTGAGACGTCAGCCATGTTAGCGAAATCGCAATCTGCGAAGCACTAACGGTGATCGAGTTTCACGCGAACGCCATTGTTCTTTTTCTGGTCCCCTGAAGCGTGTGCTTGGCCTGAATTGCCGGACGAGGATCGGAGGCGCTGGTGCTCGCCCGCAATGATCGGGAGTACCGCGCCGCTCAGCGCAATCGCCAGGAGGCGTTCTTCGCGAGCTAGACGTCTCGAGGTCATCTGTGCCCATCGACACATACAATCGGCTCGTGGACGGCAGCTCAATTGCGACAAGCGGCAGTTTGGGCAGGCTAGCGCGGCTGCGAAGAAGGCTCGGGACAGGCGCGCCAACATTGTCCTAGATGCGGATGTCGATCACTTTTTCGATATGCTCCATCCGCTTTTGGGGCCAACTTAGCTTTGACTGGGTGATGCGTGCTCCTTCTAATTCACGCGCGCGAAGTCGGCTCGCTTAAGTGAGGCGATTGGCTCCCTCGCTGATCCGCTGGCTAAATACCGACAGTCTCACGACTCAATGACATTCGTCGGCTGCTCGATATGCCTCGCGCGATTCTACCAGGCCGGGCGTCTCGCCGATACTGGCAGATCTGACAGGTTGTGCATTGGCCTGACGCGCCGCCTGAGACGCTTGGTTCAGCGTCTTCGATGCGTTCAGTGTCCATCTTTGGCTCCTTCCGCGGACGACTTCCCTGCTTATGGACGTGACGACCTATGGGAAGCGCCCCGCCATCCGAAACCCTCGCCAGCTCCTTTTTTCCCCGCCGGCAGACCGGCTCCTCGCGGCCGCTTCGCTGCAAAAAGGCCGCTCTCTCGGGTGCGCCGCTGCGCTTCGCCCCGATGGGTTCAATGGCACTTCGCTCCCCATGACGGTCTCGCCATCGCGAGGGATCGGCCCTGCGAGATCGAAGGAGACAGACCATGACTGCAATCGGATTCGTCACCCGCACGGACAACGGCGGCTACAGGGGTGAGCTCAAGACCTTGTCCATCCGCGCCCACATCGACATCGTTCCCAATAGCGGCAAGTCGACTGAGGCTCAGCCAGATTTCCGCATCATCGCGCACGGAGCCGAGATCGGGGCCGGCTGGATCCGGCGCATGGACCAACTAGCCTCCGGTCCATGCAGCATGGCGCCCGCCGATGCGGCTTATCCCGGCCTTGTCACGCGAAAATGCCGGAAACCAGTGCAATTCCGTCTTCTTCAGCACAAAATGCCGGGCGGCATACCAGATAGTTCTGTCGCTGAGATCGTTCGTTGGGCTGTCTTCGATCGAGATCCGCGTTCGGCGTTTGCGAAGGATCCACATCCTTCGCTTCCTCCCTGGACTTGGCCCGGCTCGTGCCGGGCCATTTTTTTGCTCGGCGGCTGAAGCGTTTGCGGGATCAGCTTGTCAGCCGGCTCAGCGCTGTGGGGCTCAGCGGCGTATGATTTTCTTGAGGATCTCGGTCAGAGTCCGAAATTCTTCCCTCGTCAAGGGGGCGAATGTCTCGCCGGAAATCTCACCAATGGTCTCGATCGCAGCGTCCGCCGTCCGCCTCCCTTTGTCGGTTAATTCGATCTGCCGTCGTCGTGGATCCAAAGGATCCTTGGAGCTCTTGATCAGCCCGCGCGATTTGAGGCGATTGATGACGCCCGTGATCGTCGCTGAATCATAGTGGATCAGTCGTCCCAGGTGATTTTGAGAACATGATCCGACTTCCCTCAGTTTTGCCAGCGTCGAGAATTGGGGTGGGGTCAGTTCTTCGATCATTTTCGCGACAAAGATCGATGTGTGGGTACGGAGCGCGACGCGCAACAAAAATCCTGGCGCATCGTCCAACCTGTAAGACTGTGCGGCCTCTTTCGGCTTCTCGGTCGGAGCCGTCCTGGTTTTCGGTTGCACGATTTTCGTCCTCTTGCGGCACTTGGCCGTGGCTCGGCTTGAACAAAGCTGGATGGCTCGGCCTCGGAAGTCCCGAGTTGATCATTTGTCTACATTCGTTGACCCCAAGAATCCATGCCGCCTGACTGGGAGCCCGATCCGACCGGTGCGCCGTAGGCATCGAAGGCTTGGCACTTGTATACGAGTGCAGTGCTTGCATACGAGCGATAAATAGGATAAGGGTTGAGGATTGCCCCCTGAGAGGAGCCGCGCAGGCTTCTTGACCATCGGCGGCGACCTCGCACCCCGGATCCGAGCATGTCGGTGACTGACAGTATGAGTGCCGTACGACCCGACCTCATTGAAAAGGTTACGGGGCGGGCAGAATACGTTACCGACCTCATGATCCCGGGAGTGCTGCACGGCTTTGTGGTTCGCTCGCCCGCGAGTCACGCACGCATCGCCTCGATCGATACGCGCGCCGCTCGGTCAGTGGACGGCGTCGTTGACGTACTTGTCGGCGAGGACGTCGCCTCGTTCGGTTGCTGGGGAGTCGTGCTCAGAGACCGGCCCATCATAGCGATCGACCGGGTTCGGTATGTGGGCGAGCCGGTCGCCGTGGTGATCGCTGAGAGCATCGAGATCGCCGAAGCCGCCGCGGAACTCGTCGACGTCGAATACGATGAGCTTCCGCATGCAACGACGATCCGGGAAGCCTTGGTGGCGGATGCGCCGCTCATCCATGAGCGCCACGAAAATCTCGAAGACTTCTACTTCAAGGGCGGCGCCAGGCCGACCCCGAACAGCAACATATTCCACACATACAGGAACAACGTCGGAGATGTCGACGCTGCGGAGGCGGTTGCGGCGTACATCCACGAGGACCACTTCACTTTTCCGGCGATCTCGCACTTCGCGATGGAGCCGCATGCGGTCATCGCCGACTTCCAGGGGGAGTCCCTGACGGTCTGGGCAGGTGCGCAGACGCCGACCGCGGTTCAGAAGGTGCTGTCCAGGCTGTTTGGCCTGGCGCTGGCCAAGGTCCGCGTAATCGTTCCGTTTGTTGGCGGGGGATTCGGCGGTAAGGCCTCCGTCAAGATCGAGCCGTTGGTCGCTGCCGCCTCCTGGAAGGTGCGGCGCCCGGTTCGTGTCGCTCAATCCATGGCCGAATCGATGCTGACCTGTCGAAGGCTCGGCGCAGACATCACGATTCGAACCGCGGTCGACGCCAACGGACGGATCCTCGCGAAGAGCGCCCGGCTTCTGCTCGACGGCGGCGCGTATTCAGATACGGGCTCGGCGGTCGCCACGAAATCGGCGAATCGCATCATGGGGCCGTACGTGGTGCCGAATCTGCGCCTCGAGGCATGTGCGGTCTACACGAACACCGTCCCGGGCGCGGCATTTCGCTCAATCGGCGGCCCGCAAGCCGTATGGGCCAAGGAATCGCACATGGATAATCTGGCTGCGGCAATCGGAATGGATCCGACAGAGTTCCGCTTGCTCAACTTGGTCCCGCGTGGCGAGCGCATCCGTCCCGATCTGCGCGCGCTCGACATGGACATGAGCGAGCTGATTGGCCGGGTAGCGCAATCGTTCGCATCCGAGACGAAGGCGTCCAACCGTCAGGCGCGCGGATTGGCCGTCGCCGTAACCGATCCGGCGAATACGCCGATCAGCAACGCGATCGTACGTCTCAAGATCGATGGGTCGGTCCTCGTTTCAGTCTCGAGCATCGAGGTTGGTCAGGGTGCGCACGCGACGATGGCCCAAATCGCGGCGCAGACCCTGAAGCAGAATGTGTCTGCGGTCACCGTCCTGCGCTCCGATACGGCGGTCGCCCCATACGACTGGGGTACCGGCGCGAGCCGCTCGACCGTCGTCGTTGGCCTCTCCGTCGAGAGCGCCGCTCTCGACGCGGCCGATCAGATTCTCGAAATGGTTGCCGAGGTCTGGGAGCTTCCCCGCGACAGCCTGTCACTCGTCGAGGGGGGCGTTTCGACCGGTTCGGAAGTTCTCACTTTCCATCAGATATTTCACCGCAGCCTGGGTGTCGATTCGGGAGAAGTCGTCGGCCGCGGCGCCATAACGCCGCGTTCAAAGAAGGGCTCCCTGGCCGAGTCACCTTTGTTCTGGGAGACATCCGCGGGTCTCGCAGAGATCGTCGTCGATGAAGAAACCGGCGAGATCCATGTTCCTCGGTACGCCAGCGCCGCCGACGTCGGTCGTGTGATCAATCGCGTCGCTGCGGAAGGTCAGGATGAGGGCGCCGCTGTCATGGGGCTCGGTCACGCGCTCTACGAGGCCCTCGAGTTCGAGGACGGGCAACCCGTCAACGCGACGCCGATCGATTATTCGATACCGCGGATCTCCGACGTGCCTCCCTCGTTCGACACGATACTTGTCGAAAACGGCGACGGCCCGGGGCCTGGCGGCGCCAAAGGAATGGGCGAGGGAGCAATCCTTCCAGTCGCACCGGCGATCGCCAACGCGCTGTTCTCCACCTACGGCATCCGAATCACCGATCTACCAATGACACCCGAAAAAGTGTGGCGCGCGCTACAGAAGAGGAGCTGAATTCATGGAATTCAACATGTCGATGGCGGTGCCAGCGACGCCGGCGCAGCTTTGGAGCACGCTGCTCGACGTTCCGCGCATATCAAGTTGCATCCCCGGGTGCGAAAGCGTCGAGGAAATCCAGCGGCTTGCAACCTACAAGGCGACCGTCAAGCAGAAGATCGGTCCATTCAAGCTCGAAGTGCCGGCTGACATCATCGTTGAATCGATCACCGAGCCGTCTCACGTGCGCACCCGCGCTACAGGCCGCGACAAGATCACAGGAACGCGGCTGGCGGTTGTCCTCGACGTGACCGTCACGCAGGAAGGGTCTGGTTCCACATTTGCCGTGGACGCGAAAGTCGACGTGCAGGGCCGGCTTGCGACCATGGGGTTCGGCATCATCAAACGCCGGGTCGATCAGAACTTCGAAGAGTTCGAGAAGCGGCTCAAAGAAATGCTGGGCGCGGCCTGATCATGCTGCCGTCACCCTTCCAATTCGAGCGGCCTTCGACGATCGCCGACGCCGTGCGTGCCGTCGGAGATTCTGGCGACGGCATGTTCTACGCCGGCGGGACCGAGTTGCTGCTCGCGATGAAAATGCGCGTCATCCGTGCGGACCGCCTCATCGACATCAAGGGCATCCCTGGGCTCGATTGCATCGCCGTCAACGACATGAACGAGATCGAGATCGGCGCGCGCTGCACGCACAAGAAGATCGCCGGCGATTCCGTCATCCGCGAGCACGTGCCGGCCCTGTCGTCGCTCTGCGCCGAGGTGGCGAACATCAGGGTCCGCAACGTCGGGACAATCGGCGGCAACCTGTGCTTCGGAGAGCCTCACGCCGATCCGCCGACGATGCTCGCGGCCCTGAACGCACGACTGGTGCTCGAGGGATCCAAGGGCGCGCGTGAAATTCACGCCGATGATTTCATCCGAAGCGAAATGGAAACTGTGCGCGAGCCTGACGAGCTGCTGAGAGTCATCGTGTTCCCGCGGCCGGCGGGACCGGTAACCTATCGCCGGTTCAAGCATGGTGAGAGGCCCTCAGTGAACGTCGCGATGGCCTGGTCACTGAACGCCGGCGGGAGCACGATCAGGAGCGCCCGTGTACGGGTCGGCGCGCTTGGTTCGCGGCCACAGCCTCTGACGGCCGTCGAAGATGCCCTCCGAAACGTAGCGGTAGCAGAGGCCCGTCGGGCGATTGAGACAGCTCTTCCCGCGGCGCTGGATCAGCTTGAAGTCAACGCGGATCGGCATGGCGGGGCCGATTACAAGCGTCACCTTGCAGGCGTGCTTCTTCTGCGTAACGCCGCTGAGGCGATCATCGCCGGCGGGAGCTGGCTGAAATGATACAGGTATTGGCCATCTCGTTCTCGTTGAACGGCAAGACGATCGCCGTCGACATCCCGGCCCATGTGCTCTTGATCGATCTCATCCGAGATCGTTTGGGCCTGAAGGGAACGAAACGTTCCTGCGACATGGAAGTATGCGGCGCTTGCACGGTCCTTCTCGACGGTGAGCCGGTCTCGAGCTGCACAACGCTCGCCGTCGATGTGGATCGGCGCGAGGTTACCACAATCGAGGCTGTCTCTTATACACATCTGACGCTGCCGACGAACGATGTGTATAAGAGACAGCTACCTGCACGGCAATCTTTGCCGCTGCACCGGTTACACCAAGATTTTCGAAGCCGTGAAGAGCCTCGCGATCCAGCAGGTCTCGCAGGATGCCGCTTGAATCCGCGCGAGACAGCGCAGCTACCTTCTGGAGATATCATGAGTATTGATCAGGTCAAAAGAACGAGTGTCCTTATCGCAGGCGCTGGCATCGGCGGTCTGGCGATGGCGCTATCGCTGCTTCGACGCGGCATCGATTGCGACGTTTTCGAGCAGGCGTCCGAGTTGCGCGAGGTAGGCGCCGGCCTTTGGGTCTCCATGAACGGTGTGCGTGTTCTTCGCGACCTCGGCCTCACCGAGGAAGTCGAACAGCACTGCATCGCGGCAGAGCGACGTTCTATCCGGCTCTGGAACACGGGTGAAACGTGGTCCCTCTATAATCGGAGCTCCGACGCGGCCCGGAACCAACCCTATCTTCTGCTGCGCGCGCATCTGCTGAAGATCCTTGTCGACGGTGTGCGGCGATTGAAGGCGGACGCCATCCATCTGAACGCCCATGTTGTCGGGTTCAGCCAGAGCGACGAGGGAGTTCGGGCGCAGTTCGCAGATGGCCGTGAGATCGAAGGTCGCGCCCTGATCGGCGCCGACGGCTCCCATTCGAAGGTTCGTACCGGTCTGATCGGCCAGATCGAGAGCCAGTACACCAATGCAATCGCCTGGCGTGGTCTTGTGCCGGTCGACCGCCTCGAGCCGCATCAGCGCGAGCCCGTGGTGTCTACCTGGATCGGGCCGACCGCGCATGTCACGGCATATCCGGTCCGTTGGCAGAACACGGAATTGATGACGTTCTCGGGTCAGGTCGATCGCAACGACTGGCTCCTGGAATCGTGGTCGGAGAAGGGCTCTGTCGAGGAGTGCCTGAAGGACTTCGTAGGCTGGCATCCCGACATCATCGCGCTCGTCAGCAACGTCGATAGCCTTCACAAATGGGGCCTGTTCGTGCGGCCTACGCTGGCTGGTTGGTCGCAAGGACGGGTCACGCTTCTTGGAGATGCCTGCCATTCGATGCTGCCGTATCTCGGTCAGGGAGTGAACATGGCGTTGGAGGACGCGTCCGTTCTCGCCCGCTGCTTCGAGCAGCAGCCCGACGATCTCGCGAAAGCTTTCCAGACATACCAGAGCCTGCGACTTGATCGCACAACCAGGGTCGTGAAGTCCGCTGCCGGGATGCTGCCGATCTTCCATAACTCGGCGCTGTGCAAGGCCGAAACGGCGGGAGACTACATCAGGACCCAGTGGGCGCCGGAAGCCACGGCCGCTCGTTACGACTGGATCTACCAGTATGACGCGACCGCCGTTCCTCTTCATTGACATCTCTCCTCCACGAGCACCGGTGCACAATGATGATCGGCAAAGAGCAGCCCTGGGACAGGGTGATACCGCTCGAAGAGCGCGAGACCTATGCCATTGCAGGGTTGGGTGGCGCGGCTGGATTCGGCAAGCGGCCCGCACTCCTGGTGATTGACGTGCAGTACCGCTCGGTCGGTGACCACCCGATGCCGATCCGCGAAGCGATCAAGCAATATCCAACCAGCTGCGGCGAGGCTGGTTGGCAGGCGATAACGCAGATTTCCGAACTGATGCGGTTGTTTCGCGGGAGACGATGGCCGGTGATATTTCCGCATGTCGCCTGCAAGGTCAGCCATGACCAGGGGGCATTCGCGGCAAAAATTCCGGGCATCATGCAAATTCCGCCTGAGGGCTACGACTTTGTTCGTGAGGTGGCTCCCGAGCCGGGGGAACTGCTGCTGCCAAAGACGCAGGCAAGCGCATTCTTCGGCACCCCGCTGACGACGTATCTCGTCGGGGCCGGGATCGATTCGCTGGTGGTGACCGGTTGCACGACCAGCGGCTGCGTCCGGGCGTCGGTAGTCGATGCGTGCGCGCTGAATTTCAAATCGATCGTGCCGAGCGACGCCGTCTACGATCGTTCGCCGACTTCGCACGCGGTCAACCTGTTCGATATTGCCAGCAAGTACGCAGATGTGATGCCGACCCGGGCAGCCATCGAGCGGCTCCGCGCGCTGGCGGATGATCGTAACAGGGATCGGCCGACATGAGTGTCGCCCCGGTATCCGGTCTGCTTTACGGCGCTCATGTGCGTGCGAACGGCATCCGCCAACATTACCTGCGGTTCGGCGGAGCCGGGCCCGCCATCGTCATCGTCCCGGGCATCTCGACGACTGCGGCACAATGGGCGTTCATCGCGGAACGCTTGTGCGTCGGATACGACGTATATGTGCTCGATGTCCGGGGGCGCGGCCTTTCCGAAAGCGGACCGCATCTCAATTATTCGCTGGATGCCTGCGCCTCCGATTTGGTTTCGTTCGCCGAGGCGCTGGAAATAGGCGCATATACCTTGCTCGGCCACTCCATGGGAGCCCGCATCGGCATTCGTGCCGCACGCTGGCGGCCATCGCCCATAAGACAGTTGATCCTGGTCGATCCACCGGTCTCCGGTCCCGGGCGTCGCGCCTACCCAAGTCCGATCGGACCTCTTCTCAAGCTGCTTCACAGCGCAAGCCTTGGGGAGGCAGAGGCGGCGCTGCGAAGTCCGTCCGCGCCGCGCTGGCCCGAAAGGCACATTCGGGCCAGGGCCGAGTGGATGCACACCTGCGATGAACGCGCCCTGGTCGAAAGCCACAAGGGCTTTCATCACGATGACATTCACAATGACCTCGCCAACCTCAGCGTCCGCACTTCGCTGCTCGTTGCCGGGAAGGGCGATGTCATACGTCCCGAAGATGAAAGAGAGATTCAAAGACTGCTGCCGTCCATCGTGATCAAGCGACTGGAGAGCGCAGGTCACCAAATGCACATCGACGACACGGAAGGCTTCCTTTCGATCGTCAATGACGTTCTCGGCTGACCGCTCAAGGCCGGTCGGAGGGTTGCGGATACATGCTTGGCAAAGAGGAGATGACCAGATGACCCGGCAACGCATCGATGTTGAAATGCTCGACCTCTTCAAGGCCGAGCTTGCACTTTGCAAAGTGAGGGAAGGCGAGGTCGTAGCTGTCCTGAGCGGCGGCGAGGATCAGTCGGAATATGCCCAGACATTCATGTTGGCTGCCCAGGGTCTCGGTGCGACAACCTTCCACCTCAATGTTCCCAAATACGGCCAGAGCAAGGTTGCGGGCCTGCAGGGTAGACACGCGCTGACAGGCAACCAGCCGGCGATCGACACGCTCAAGCGCGTGGATATGGTGATTGATCTTCTGGGTCTGCTGTTCTCGCGCGAGCAACTCGAAATTCAGGAAGCGGGCACGCGCATTCTGCGCGTAATGGAGCCGTTCCATATTCTCAAAAAGATGTTCCCGACCGAGGATCTCCGCCGGCGAACGGAACTCTCACGAACGCTCCTGCAGTCAGCCAGAACCATGCGCATCACGTCGCCGGGCGGAACAGATGTGACCTACGGATTAAAGCAGTATCCGGTCATTTCCGAGTACGGATACACCGATGAACCGGGCCGCTGGGATCATTTCCCGTCAGGCTTCGCTTTCACCCAAGCCACGGATGGTGACGTCAACGGAACTGTCGTTCTGATGCCAGGCGACATTCTCTGCGCGTTCAAGCGCTATATTCAGTCTCCGGTCACGCTGACCATCAAGGACGGCTTCATTGTCGACCTCGAGGGCGAGGGGACCGACGCAACGCTCATCAAGAACTATATCGACAGTTTCGGCGATCGGCGCGGATGGGCAATCTCGCATATCGGGTGGGGATCAAATGAGCGCGCCGACTGGCACCACATAGCTGCATCTCAGCAGCTCGCGTCGGAGCATATCATGAACGCCCTTTCCTTTTATGGAAACGTTCTGTTCTCGACGGGACCGAATACCGAGCTTGGCGGCACGAACGACACGCCGTGTCATCTCGACATCCCGCTCCGCGGCTGCAGCCTCTGGCTCGACGATGTTCATATCCTCGACAAGGGTGAGTTTGCCTATTCCGAGTTGAGGGCACCCGGCCGCTAGGCCTCGCCCTCCTGATCAAGACCTGGAGCCGCATCCGCGGTTCCCAATAACGCGGAAAGCGTTTCGGCAACGACCATCCACTGTCCAGCTCTTTCAATGGGAAACGCATTGCATGTCCAAAACCCTCTCAGGCGCGGAAGATTACACGGCCAGGCAACGGTATTCGATCATGATCTCGGCGATGCTGGGATACATTCTCGACTTCTATGATGTCCTGATCTTTCCGTTTCTCCTGCCCGCGATCCAGCGGTCGATGTCGCTATCGTTGACAGAGATCGGCTCTCTGCAGGCCCTGACACTATTCGGATCGGCGATCGGCGGGGCTCTGTTCGGCGTCATCGGTGATCGCCTTGGCCGGAAGACCTCGCTTCAGCTCACCATCGCGCTGTTCTCGGTCGCGGCGATCATTTCCGCGTTCGCATGGAATTACTGGTCGCTTGCGGTGCTGCGCTTCATCACCGGCATCGGTCTTGGCGGCGAGTATGGCGTTGGCATGGTGCTTTTCAACGAGGCCTGGAAAAAGGGCAGCCGAGGCTTGGGTGCAGCTGCGCTTCAGGGCTGCGCCGTGATCGCATCGTCCACGGCTTCGATCGTCGGAATCTGGCTTATCGCGACGTTCAGCGACGAGTGGAGCTGGCGCATCGGCCTGCTGAGCGGCGGAGTGCCGATCCTGCTGATCATCTTCATTCGCTTCTTCATGCCTGAGTCGAAGATCTGGCTGGAGTACGAGGCGCAACGCAAGGCCGGTCCGGTTGTGGCCGCGGCCCGCACTCTTCCCCTTGCAGACTTGTTCCGCAATGGTCTGGCGCGGCAGACCGTCACTGCCTTCGTGTGGCTGATGAGCTACATGCTGTGCTACTACAGCGTAGTCTCCTTCATTCCGACGCTGTTGCTCCGGGACATGGACACGCCGGGCGACGTCGTTCGCACCACGGCCGTTCTTCTTTCCGTGGTCAGCGGCATCTGCTACCTCGCCAACGGCTTTTTCAACGACAGGGCTGGCCGACGGTTCGGTGCTCTCGTGCCGGCCTTGTTTTGGGTCGGATCCCTGGTTGGCATGGCGGTGTGGGGAAGTCAGCTCTACGCCGGCTCGAAGACCGAGTGGCCGATGTTCTGGCTCTATATCGGTTTCGGTATTGGCAACGTTGCGCTCGGCGTGACGGGCGTCTGGATCTCGGAGCTCTATCCGGTCAACCTGCGCGCAACGGCGGTGTCCACATTCTATATGGGCGGCCGCGGCCTTGGCAGCATCGCGCCAGTGATCGTACCCCTGGCGGCTGCTCATTTCGGCGGAAGCCTGCTGAACGGCATGGTCGCCGTAGCCCTTCCTGCCGCAGCTACTTTCATTCTGGCTTCTCTTCTGCTTCCCGAAACGCTCGGTCGCGATCTGTCCGCGAAGGGCTTCAAGGCCGACGCGGAATCGGAGCCTGCGATGAAGGCTGCGCCGGTCTCGAGCGTATGATGCACCCGTGAAATGACGCGCAGCCGGCGAGATGAGAGCTTGTCGCGCTCATCTCGTCGGCTCGGCGCGGAAGATGCAATCCGTGACTGGGCCGTCGATACGGACAAATGACGTCTGATCGAGACACGCACACCAGCGAATCAAATGTTGGCCGGCACCGTCTTCTTCATGCCTGCCGGTGCGCCGGTGGCAGGTGTTGTCGACCGGCCGATGCGCAGCGTCCTTGCAGACCTTGTTGCGGCCATGCAATAGAACCGCGTCGGCAATCTGGGTTTCCACAGCGTGGTGATAAGGACGTATCGTCCGGAATTGACGACGTCCGACGTGTCAGCCGCGACCTTCAGATCGGCAGGTCAAGTTGCGGCGCCGCATCGTCGCCTTGTAAGGACGAAAGCGAAACCCCCAACAGCCGGACTGACCTGGAAAAGGGTATCTTGTTCTGAAGCAGCGCGATCGACAGTCGTTCGAGTTCCGCGCGGCTCGAAACCGCGGCAGGTACCGACCTGCTGCGCGTAATGATTTCGATGTCGTTGAACTTTACCTTGAGGGTCACCGTTCGGCCACGCGCTGCCTTGTCTTCGCAGTGCCGCCAGACCTTTTCGATCAGTGGCTGCAGTTCGGCGGCCAACGTTTGGAATTCGGTCAAATCGCTGGAGAAAGTAGTCTCTGCGCCGACCGACTTCCGAATTCGATCCGCGCGGACCTCACAATTATCGACGCCCCTCGAGATCCAATAGTAGTACGCACCGGCCTTGCCGAAATTGGCCTGCATGAATTCGAGCGACTGACCCGATCACACCTTAGTCGCGGCTGTTACCGACGTTGCCTTCTTGCTGGATTTGTTCGGCACATGGCAAGACGAGTGGGACGACAAGACGGCTGGTGGCTTTGTCGGCTTTACCACCATGACCGTGCGCGCGAATGGAAAGATAACGCGCTCGAGATATCCGTCGGTGTCGACCTTGTAGCCCTTGATGATGTCGTCGGAATCAACTTCTTCGCCGGTGTCGGCGTCGACCTTCAGATATTTGATCTGGTGGCCGGTCTTCTTGTTGATCTGGTTGAAGCTGATCTTGTCGGATTCAGAGGTCGCCGGGAACAGTGCAATGGGACACGTCACCAGCGATAACCGCAAAAAGCCCTTCCAATTGGCGCGCGGCGCCATACTCAAACAAACTCCACTACACTGAATGGTATCAATATAGGACGCCGGTCAGCGAAGTGGAGTCTGCGCTAGCAGTCGGGGCAGGCATCTCCGATGCTGCGCAGGACCTCCTGACACTCTTCCGGCGTGGCGCCCGGGAAGGGCCGGTTCCACGCCGCCTCGCGAGCCCGGTTCCGCGCATCGAGGTCGGTGCGATCGAGGGCATGACCGTGGTGCTCGCACTCCCTGACGGCTGGTGCTCGATCAGCATGCCGAGCGCCCAGCCTTCGAGGCTCCGATAGGCTGGACGGGCGGCTTGCTGCGGCGGGCGATGTTGCGCATTGGGCTTCATGGTGTGGTCTCGAATCAACCGACACCGCCAGTTATAGCACCTGCGTCAACGGGCCCTTCCTCGTGCCAAAACTTATGCCCGCTATGTAGGTTAGGAACCGAAGTCATTGAGTCGTTGTTCCCGATCTGCCGCAACGAAACTGCGGCGCGATTGGGAGGCCTGAAATGGCAAAGAAAGCGAAGAAGCAGAGCGCGCGCGGTCGCAAGCAGGACCGTACGCGCGTCGCTGGCGGGCAGCAGTGCCCCGGCTCTTGCCCCCGAAGACCCGGGGCACACTCGCGATCAGCGCTCGGTTTGATCGGGTTCACGGCGTCGAGCCTTGGCATGAACGCAGCTCTCGCTGGGGCGCGCCGGCTAAACTCACACCGGCCGAATCCTCTTTTTTAGCTTTCGATTGATGAGCATCTCGGCACGTCGTCTTGCCAGCTCAGGCAGCCTGGTTCGAACGGTACTGCGTATTGTTTCTCCGTCCATCTCAATGGTGATTTCGAATTGATCATCGTATCGCCGTGTCACTTTGAACGTGACACCTCTATGAATGAAAGTGCTTGGCATGACCGCGATTTAGCAAGCTCGGTCCAGTGCCTGCACCGGGAAGCTACGGGAAATCGTCCCGCTGCAGGAATAGACCTATGCTAAAAAAGCGGAATTTTCTCCTGTCAGGATTCACACGCGTTATTTTCGGACCGGGCGTCGTTTGGGATGATCCGAACAACGGGCAGGTAATTTTCATTCCGTATTTTTTCGGCCCTAGTAACGACGATCGTTGCTACTCGGTGGACAGCGGTCGGCGATCCAGCTTGGCCCCAGCATGATCCGGATGCTGGGGCCACTTCTTCAGGGTGAAGTGAGGCGGCTTTGTCGCCCCCTCACTGTCGTCACCAATCGGTTCTTAGTTGATAACGATGCTTCAATCTGAACGCCGCGGCTTCCGCGGCGTGCTGGATTCGGTTGAGATCGGCGCCGTCCCTGACCGTCGCATGAAGACTCCAATCCGCGCTCGCTGGAATGACTTCCACATGGCACACATATTCACCGCCGGGAAAACTGCGAATCTCGCGCAGCGCGATCAACTCCAGGTCCTTCACCGATATTGGCGTTCTCATGCCGTCTAAGCCTTGCCGCCCACGTTGCCTTGAACGGTAACTGATCAGGCCGCTTGGGCTGGCCGAGCGAGATCAGCAAGCAGCCGTTCCAGGTTTCGCTTCTCCTCTTCGATCCTTTTCGCGAATGTCTCCCGCTCCTGTTCCGATTCGGCTGTTTCCAACAGAAACTGATAGTGACTAATTACCTTCTGGCTTCCACGTATCAGAAATTGCGTACTCATGGTGAGGCTCCTTCCGATCGACTGGCTGTGCCGCCGAGTGGTGGCCGTTCATGGACGAGAAGGGGAATCTGAGCCGCCAGAGTTTCCATCGCCGACGATTCCTCGGACAGACGTCGTTCGATAAAGTTGCGCTCGAGGTCGCTCAGCTGTGTGCTGAGTAGCCATCGATACCGCTGGATGTTGTTGCGATGCGCCCGAAGCTGTTCGAGCTGGCGGTCGACGATCTCGCGCTTTTCTTTTGCCGAGACATGCCGGGCGCACCAGCGGGCGTCGATCCTGTCCACGATATGTTTCGGAAGGTTGATGTCGTTCACGTCACCCTCCTAAGCGGCTAGCGGACGCGCGGTTGAACGAAGACGACGGGGTCTACCTCCCGGCGGATGATGAGGATCGCTGTCGAGACGGCATAAGGCGTCGAGAATGGCCTCGAGCCTGACCGGTGATCGTAGATCCCGTGGCGCCCGTAGGCCTGGATGGCTAGGAACCGCGGCAGCGTCAGACGCCCATGACGCCAAGAGCGCGCGTTTTTCTTCCGTGGTCAGGGACAGATCCGCCAGGACATCTCGGGGATGACTAAACCGCGCCTCTTTGCGGTCAGATACATTCAGGGAAATGACATTCGCGGTCGTCGGCCGCATGTTTGCCTCCGTTCCAAGACGAGAATTGGATGATCGAAGCCGCGTGCGGCAGATCCGGACGCGGCTTCGCGGCTGTCAGGCTGCAGCGGACTCGAGCTGTTGCGGCCGGCTCGGCTGCGTCGCGTTGATTGCGATCCGCCGCGGCTTCATGGCTTCCGGAATTTCGCGCGCCAGCTCGATCTTGAGTAGACCGTTGTCAAACGCGGCGTCCTTCACCAGAACATGGTCGGCCAAGCTAAATTGCCGTCTGAATCGGCGGGTCGAGATGCCTTGATAGAGGTAATCCCGGTCCGCCTTTTCGACCTTGTTGCCTTCGATCGTCAGGACGTTCTGCTCAGCGGTAACGGAGATCTCGTCCGGGGAGAAGCCGGCGACCGCGAGCGCGATCTGGTAGCGGTCATCCGAAAGTCGCTCGATATTGTAGGGCGGGTAGTTGTCTTCGGTGGCTCGCTGGGCCGTTTCGGCCAAGTCGAAGAGGCGATCGAATCCAATTGTCGACCGGAACAAGGGAGAGAAGTCGTACGTGCGCATAGCCAAATCCTCCAAAGAGCAAGATGGGTATGAGAAGCACCGGACACGACCGGCGCCCGTTTGCCTGGACCCGATTGGCGTCCAGGGCGCCGGCCTCCTTAACGGTGACCTGCGCGAAAAAGGAATTAGAACGCGATTTGGCGGTGTCAAGAACGTCCAAGCAAAAAAATGCGCAGCGGATAATCGGCCTTTGCGCCTTTCAGGACAGCGCGTCCGTCGGTGCAGCGCTGGATGCGTCGGCCCTACTTAGGGCTGCGACGAACCGATGAATGTATCCGGCGGCAGGTTGTCTTTGAGCAACCGGATAGATTCAGCCGAAACCCGGAGGGCCGCATCAATGATGTGCCCGTCTAGCCGTTAATCGCTGTAAATGCGATTGATGACGCGCTGATCGGCCATGGCCGCGCTCCCTCGTTCAAACAGGCGGCAGAACTCTTGGTCTCTCAGCCACCGACGCCCACGGGCAGAGCCCTGGCCGGTGACGATGAGATAACTCCACGTCACGGGTTCCCTGCAGGAGCTAAAGCCAGAGCCCCAGCACTCCGGCTGGGGCGTCTGTGTTCACAGTAGCCAAGCAACGCTGGCGACGAGCGCAACAAATGACACCGCCGCTGCGCAGACAAAGGCAAGTTCAACGGCGTCGAGGTGTTGGTTAGCCTGCATGTTAGATGGGGACCCGTGGACCGGATGACATTAGCCATGCCGTCAAGTGCGCGGTGGCCTCTTCCTGCCGCGCCTTCCTCAACAATACCTCACGCTCTCGACCGGGGGGAAGTTTCTTCGCCCGCTCGCGTAGGTCTTGGGCTTCTCTGAAAAGACGTTCTTCAAGGGGAAAAATCTGTTTAACCCGGCGTCGTCGCTTCATGGCTCCTCTCTCCAACGCTGACGATCCTGCCCCAAAAACGGAATCAAGAAGCACATTGAAGCCAGAAAGTTCCAGGCTCGAGGGGCGCATAAGTCAGCGCGGAAGAACTTAGACACTTGTCAAGTTGAGGTAATCCGCGATGGCATCTCCAATGTCGATCGTTGTTCGTTACAATGACATCGCGCCTCATGGAGCGCTGGCAATCGGGACGGCTTCGGCGTCACGCCGCCTGGCCCCGGAAGATGCGCCGCTGCCGTCCTGGTTGCGAAATCGCAAGCCCACAGCACAACGCCGACCGCTTGAAATGCTTGCGGTCGGCGCTGGCTTAGCCCCAGGAAGGAATGCAAAATCCTGACAGATGTAAGTATGTGCGAGACGCTGCCACGTTTCGCGACTAACAATGGGTAATCCGAACGAGCAGAAATCGGATCTGGCAGCCAAGCAACCATTGCGTCGGTTAGCCCTTAAAGTGCGCTCATAACTCATCGCAAACGTCGATGGGCCGGTGGTCCGAACAACCGGCGCCCATGCTCGCCCGTTGATCTCGCCTAGGCGGATAGCAGCGTTTTGCGGCCAACATGCTGCGGGGATTAACGTGCGTTATTTCCGGCCCGTGCCAACTTCTGCAATCCGTGATGGTCGTTGGATTGATGCTGGAGAGGGTTTTGCCGTAAGCGCTTAGCCGGGACCCTTGCTTCAGGATTGGGAAGGCTGTGCGAAGAAGCCTCCGGCTTGGACGGAGGTTGGGATGGGATTGGACAGCAAAAAGGACGTCCATTTGGACGGCCCGTCGGGGTCGGTGAGCCGGCTGGAAGTTCTTGAAGGGCCGTCGGGGCGCCGCGTGCGTTCGGAAGCTGAGAGAGCCCGGATCGTCGCCGAGAGTCTGTTGCCCGGTGCCTAGGTGTCTGAGGTTGCGAGCAAGCACGGGGCGACGCGCTGGCAAATCTACGATTGGCGACGGCGGTTTCGACAGCGAGGCATGTTGTCGCCGTGCGAGGCGTCTCCACCGACTTTTGCGCCGCTGGTTGTGGAAAATGGAGGAGCGTCAGGTTCCGGCGATCAGGCTTGAGATCGCGATCGGTGATGTCGTGCTGCGGACGGATACGGCCATTGATGCCGAACAGCTATCCCGGGTGATCCGTGCGGTGCGAGCGTCACGATGATCGCGGCCGGAGCTGATCTGAAGATTTACGTTGCCACGCGGCCGATTGACTTCCGCTGTGGCCACGATGGGCTTGCGACGGTCAGGCGGCCTCAGTTGGTGGCCGCTTCCACCTTCATCAAACGATGTCCCGCGGACCCCGGGCTTTTGCGTAGGAACCACTCGGGGTTGAGCGGCTTGTCGTGTAAATTTCATCTGGAGGCACGCCATGAGCAAAAACAAGACCCTGCAGGACCTTTTCCACGACACCCTCAAGGATATCTATTTTGCCGAGAAGAAGATTCTGAGCGCGCTCCCCAAAATGGCCAAGGCTGCAAAAAGCGACGAACTGCGCGCCGCGTTCGAGAAGCACCAGGAGGAGACCGAAGCCCAGATTGAACGTCTCGAATCAGTTTTCACGACGATCAAGGCTCGGCCCCAGGGCAAGACCTGCGATGCCATCATGGGCATTCTCGATGAGGGAAAGGAAATCATGTCCGAGTATAAGGGCGCGGCTGCTCTCGATGCCGGTCTTCTCGCCGCGGCCCAGGCGGTCGAGCATTACGAGATCTCCCGTTACGGCACGCTTATCACATGGGCGGACGAGCTCGGCCTCGCCGATGCCGTCAAGCTTTTGAAGGAAACACTGGCGGAAGAGAAGAAGACGGATCAAACGCTGACCAGCCTCGCCAAGAGCGTCGTCAATGCCGAGGCCGAAGCGGCCTGATGCGGACTGGGGATTATTGAGATCGCGGCTTCAATAATCCCTACGACCTCATTACGGTGCTGGAGAGCCCGAAGGCCCGCAGTGCCTTGCGGGAGGAAGCGGCCATGGCGAAGAGTGCCAAGAAAACGAAGAAATCGAAAAAGCGCCGCTAATCGAAAAGCTCGAGCAGCGACGTCGAAAATGAAATGCGCCGCTGCTAGAAGGGCACCGCCAAGAGTGGACGCGGCGGCAAGGGCGGGAAAGTGAGGAGCCGAAAACAGGCCATCACCATCGGCCTCTCTAAGGCCCCAGGTCGTCGGCCTGTCCGACGCGCAAGTCGACCAGCTTCTAATTCGCGCAAATGCCCTGGTCTGATCGGGCCGCAGCACAAAAACTAAAATGACTAACTTGGGGAGAGAGGCTCGATTTACTCACCGCGTCGATGTGATTGACAGGTCTTGTTCGGAAGCGCGACACTTGCCCTAAGGGCGGTCGTGCGGTGGTTTGCAGTCATGAAGATGCTTACGGAATACTTGGATCGAGCTGTTGAGTTCGAGCGGTTAGCAGCCTCTGAAGAGAATGAAGCGTTCAGATCAGTGCTGTTGAGGCAGGCTGCTGCGTACAGACATTTGGCAGAGAAGCGCGCCGAGCAATATGGCTTGCCGAAGCCCAGTGCTCCTGAGGTGTTGCAACGCTTCCGCTCTTAAATGACTACGGGTGAAGCAGGAACAGCAGGCGCTGCCGCTCTTGTTCGAGTTGGCTCTGGTTGTTGCGCAGCGTCTCAAGCTCGCGCTGCATACCGGCCTTTTCGTGATTCTGTCGCTTCAGTTCAACAAGGCGTGCCTCGCATTCAGCCAGCTGACGCTCTCCCTCGACTACCTGACGTTCGATCTCCCGCAATTGATCTATGATACTTTCTCTAAACATCGCTTCACGCTGCCAAGTGATGCCCAGCAAGATATGCATCTAGCAAATTAGAAGTTCCTAGCTTCCGCTCCGCTACTCGGCACGACGGTCGGTGACCTTCTCGCTCTAGCGAACCCCTCGCTAAAGGCGCTTTCTTCCGAAATAAAGGATTATCACTATGACCAGCGCTGGTTTCTGCGAGCGCTATCGATTTGCATGGCATCTCCCGTGCCTCCGTTTGACCTGATCGTCTCGGCCGAGGTCACCAGCGAAGCCTGGTATTCGAAGCATCTGCGCTGGCCGACCTGGGTCGGCGAACAGTCCGGCGTGACGATCGACTGCGGCTGCGGGGAAGCACGCATGAGCTGGGTCGTCGCAATCGTCATGCGCCTGGCGGGCCTCGCCGGCGTGAACCTCTCGCCATTTGCCGCCGGCGCGCTGTTCGCCGGCAGCCTGGCTGTCGTCGCCGGCGGCGCTGCGATCGCCGGCGGCATGCATCTCTACAACGCCGGCTTTATAGCGCGGCCGATGCCAAGTGCGAGGCGGCCCATGTCGCCGAGCAGAATGCACAATTGCAGGCGCGACTCGCGGAAAGGGACCGCCAGCTCGTTTTCGCCAAAGCCCTGCAGCAGCGCGACGCCAAGCGTGCTGCGGCAGCCGAGGAGCAGCTCAGGACCAACCAGGGGGCAATCGATGCAACGCCGGCTAATTCTAACAAGTGCTTTACTTGCGACATGTCTCGCCGGGTGCGTGGCGTCCGGTAGCGTCGACAAGCTGCAGCCTCCGCCTCCGGACGCGCCGAACATTCCGCCGATGCCGGCGGACGTCGCGGCCTGCGAGCGCGCGCCGGTCGATACGCCGGATCGCGATCTCGACGCCGGCGAGATCGAGCGGCTCTGGAAAACCGACCGCGCGGCGCTGGCAAAGGTCAATGCCTGCCTGCGTCGCGCCGTCTGCCAATAACAGGACGTCCGCGAGGGCATCGGCCGCGTCGAGGCCGTCGCCTGCGACAGCTCGGCGCCGGCGGAAAAGCCGTCGCCTCGGTTCGGCCTGTTCAAGCGAAAAAAGGCGAAATGAGCGGCGACGAAACAGCCGGCGTAAATGCTGCCTTGCTTCAAATGGCCGCCAAGATCGGCGGGCTCGAGTCGACTGTCTCGACGCTGCTGCAGACCTGGCAGCGGATGGAAGAGAAGGCCTCGGAGGGCCGGAAGGATCTGCATCAAAAGGTTGAGGCGTTGCGGGCCGACGTCACGACGATGGGCGCGCAGATCTCGACGGTGACCAAAGACATCGCCGAGATGAAGCCGACCGTCCAGGCCGTCCAGAACGTTCGCGTCCAGGCGGCCGGCGTCAGGAACGTCAGCCGCTGGCTCTATTGGGCCGCGGTCGGTTTGACCGGCGGCGTCGTCTGGGTCGTGAACAACTTCGTCGACATTCACGTCAAGCACTGATGGTCACGTGCGATCGCTCCTCCTAATCGGGGTCTTGATCGAAACCTTTGGGGAGGCGAGGGATTTGCCCATCATCAGCCTTATTGCAGGCGGGACAGGGCGCGCCGGCGCCGCCGCAAGTGCACGCGTGCGGACCGGTCCAGGGCTGGTCCTGATGGTTCTCACAAACCCATCTTGTGTCGTCGCAAAAAATGCAGCAAGGCTTGCTCATAGATCTTCTCGCACGCCACGAAAGAATGGGTGCCGCACCTTGCCCTCGGCGGATTTTGCGCGGTACTCGATCTCGGCCAGCACCTTCGGCTCAACCCAGATCGCCTTGTGTGCGATGCGCTTGGTGTAGGGCTGCGTCTTGCGGATCAGCGGCGTCAGGCGTTTGCGGAGATCGGCGGCCGACGCCTTGTCAAAGCCGTGGTCGACCTTGCCGGCATAGATCAACTCGTCGCCCTTGCGTCGGCCGACATAGATGCCGTCCCAGTCATTGCCGTCGAGCGCAAAGCCCGCGATGGTCAGGGTCTCGCGCTGGGCGCAGATTTTCTTGACCCAGTCCCGGCTGCGGGTACCGATCGGATAGACACTGTTTGCCACCTTCGACACCACGCCCTCGTACCCGAGCTTGCAGGCGTGGGTGAACATCTTGGGGCCGTCGACCTCGAAGCTCTCGCTGAACTGGATAGCGGTGCCGGCGATCAGCTTTTTGAGCACTGCCTTGCGCTCGACCAGCGGCAGCTTCCGGAGATCACGACCATTGAGGTACAACAGGTCGAAGGCCACCATCACGATCCTGGTCGACTTGCCCCGCAGCTCGTTCTGCAGCACGGAGAAGTCGGTCGTGCCGTCTGCCGAGGGAACGACGATCTCGCCGTCGATGATGGCTGACGATGCGGAAATGTGCCAGGCGTCGTCGGCAACCTTCTTGAAGCGTTTGGTCCAGTCGTTGCCGCGCCGGGTGTAGATCTTCACCTCGTCATGGGCGATGTGGGTTTGAATCCGATAGCCGTCGAACTTGATCTCGTGGATCCAGCGTGTGCCGCTCGGTACCTTCTCGATCGGCGATGCCAGGGCCGGCGCGATGAAGCCGGGAAAGAGCGCCTTGGTTCCGATCGCCTCGGGCTTCCTACGCTGAAACGCCACAACGCAACTCCACAAACAATGAGCTGATTCAAACTGGCGCAATCGCAATCGTTCCGCCGCATCTCCGCTATGGAACGGTCGATCATAACCAGAGTTGGCCATCACCAACAGGGAGGCCGGAATGGCAAAGAAGGCGAAGAAGCAGACCGCGCGCGGTCGCAAGCAGGACCGTGCGCGCGTCGCCGGCGGGCAGGATTACGAGGTGCGCTATGAGGCGAGGAAAACCGGCAAGTCGGCCGCATCGGTGAAGAAAGCCGTCAAGAAGGTCGGCACCAGCCGCAAGCGAGTTGAGCGCCGGCCCGGGTCGGCGATGAAAAAGTCGTTAGGAACGGCACCTTCGAAGCATCGTTAGCAATGTGCCGCCCACGGCAGAGCGGCATGGACGAGTGGAGCGTGCCCCGGCTCTTGCCCCCGAAGACCCGGGGCACATTCGCGATCATCTCCCTTGGGATCGTCACCTGTAGACCGGATAAAGCACAGCTTTTTCCGCGAAGATTCACACGGGATATTTTCGGAACCGGAGATCGCTTAGATGATCCGAGCAGCAGGGCTTGTAATTTTCATTTCGCATTTTTTCAGCCCTAGACCGACGACCGCTGCTACTCGGTGGACAGCGTTTCGGCGACTTGGCCCCAGCATGATCCGGATGCTGGGGCCTTTTCTAGGTAGGAACGAAGCGCTTGCGCTTGCATTGGTCGCCCTGTTCGGTGCCGCACCGCTACCGGCACGAGACGCCCAGCTACATCCTGACCCCAGCGTCAAGGCTGGGGTCCTTTCTTATTACGCTGTCCAGTCAGGACACTTGCTGCGACAACTAAGGCACCCGATCGCCGGGGAGAAGGAGTAGCAATTCCTGACACCGGTGTTAGCGTTGGAAACCTCGGGTCACGCCCCGATTCATCGAAGGACAACTGGCCTCGGCACCGGCCTCCAGGCCCCCAGAGGTGCTGGGGCCTTTTTCTTGGAGTGCCCATCGGCGGCCGACACCGGGATTCTACGGAGTCAACCTGTGGACCATTCGGCGCTAATTTATTCGCTGCCGGGGCTAGATTTCATTCCGCAGCAATTTTCAGATTTCCGGTAAGGGGCCGTCACGCGAAACGGCCCCTTTTCATTTCTGCAGCCAGGAAAAAGCTGCAACTTTTTCAGCCAGATTACGCGGGGTTGTTTCGGGTGAGCCGGCCGCGGCCTCAGCCGGGCTGGCCTTTGGTCTTGGGCGACGGCAATCCCATCTCCTGCGCTCGCTTACTCGCGAGCTCGTAGTATGCCTCCGCCTGTCCTTCAAGATCAGCCTTGAGCTTGGGATCACTTTCATGCGTAGCCATCCGCTCGAACTGGTGAGCCCGCTCCAGGTACTCAGCAATCATCTTCATCTAACGGCGTCCTAGGGACCCGCAAACACTACGCTCCCTCAAGGAACGAACGCGAAGCGGGCTCGTTTATCGCGCACGTTCCGATGCTGTTACCTCACGTCCTACCGATGGCATTTGAACGTCCGAAGTGGCCCCGGCTGACACCTCGCTGGGGCCGCCTTCCTTGTCCGCTGACTTGTTACGGCCCGTCTCTAGCCCGGTGCTTAGTCGGCGCAACCTGGCTCGTGCCCGCTTGGCGGGAGTATCCAAGTGCTCGCCCACGGTCCTTTTCTTCGCCATATCTGCTTTCCTCCTGCGGGAAAGGCTCCTGCGTCTTGCGGCCGAGGAAGGTGTCAGGCTTAGGCAGCTTTAGCAATTCGACCGCCCGCGCGATGATCTCGCGGATGAACGTACTCAGGGCCGTGCTCCCTGGCTTTGCAGGCGGGAGCGCGCTCGGTCTCTCAGCCACCGACGCCTACGGACAGAGCCTCGGCCGGTGATGGCGATACAACGCACCAAGATAACATAGGAGCGTTGTTCCTTAAGGGCTGGAACTTTCATCTACGGAACTTCAAAGTGAGGCACTAGCCGAAAATGACGAAATATCCGACACCTGAGGGGCGGCCTTACTCTTTCGGTTCGGGATGAAGCTCGCGCTTCTGCGCGTCATGGTTTGCGAGTATCAGCGCTATGGCATCGAGGGACTGCTGGTCAGTGATTTGTCTGGCGAGCACCGTATAACGCGCGCCGCGCTGGTCTAGAAGGGCGGGAGCGCGATCGGTCTCTCAGCCGCCAGTGCCTTTGGCGCGCCGGTGATCCGCAACAACTAAGTAACGTAGGTTAGGTTTCGGAATTTTATAGAATTTTTAATCGCTGGGAGTGCCGTCGGCTGAGGCGGTCTCGTTCCTTGTTATCTCGATATGCCTTGCTTTCTATACGGGCACTCGCGCTGTCGCAAACCGACAGCCGTAGTTACGCAAATGATGTTATTCGCGCCGAGGTGTCGAGGCAATTACGACCTTTCCCTTCGGGGTGATTATGAGGCTGTGCCCATTAGGGCAAGAGAGATCGGATATCGCGCCGGACGCGAAGGGAGCTGTCGCTGCGGAAAGCATCAGCGCGAGCTCACCGCATATCGGACACAGACACTTTTTGTTTGTAGGCGGTGTTGGAGACGCCATCGGTACTAACGCCGCTGCGTCCGAAATGGTTTGTCGCCAGCGGCGTCATTAGATACGGGAAGCGCGGATAAGTTCAACCTATGGAACCGGCCTACATGACCGCTGGCCATAATGCCCTCCGCGGATCAGGTCCCGGTCAAAAGCACGCATTCGAAGATGCCGTGGCCCAAGTGGGTTGTCCTGATCGCCGGATCGACCGGCGCTGCATTACGTGCTGTTCGCCCTCCCAACCGTTACGTTACACCGGATGTCCGGCGCGATGAGTTACGCCACGAGCGCGATGGGCTCCCTGTAGCGCTCGCCCCTGGCCATCATGTCGGCACGAACCGCATGTTGGGTCTCGTGACCGCCTCACAAATCGCCTCCGCGTCGGTGCTGTCGTTCTTCTGCCGCTTGACGTAGGGCTTCACATAGGCCGGAGGCATCAATCGCACCGTATGCCCCAACGCCTGCAGCTCGCGGGACCAATGGTGCGATGATGCGCAAGCCTCGATCCCCACCAGGCATGGCGGCAGCTTCTGGGAAAACGCCAGAACGTTCCCGCGCCTCAACTGACGGCGTATGACCACCTGGCCGGCTGTATCAACGCCGTGCACTTAGAAGACCGACTTCGCGATATCCAGACCGATCGTCGAAATTGACTGCATAGGCTGCTCCTCCGAATCGTGGGAGCCTCAAACGGCGCCCACTCCTTGGCACTGTCGTGCCCGTGGAGGAGCCGTCCACAGCATCAAGAGCTGACTTGCGAGAAGTGGCAGCAAAGCGGACATCGGCCGACGAGTTGGCTTCAGCGATGGGGCAGGAGCGGGCCTCCATTTTCCTCTACCCCCGAAGTTCCCTCTGCGGGCCGGATTTTCTTGGTTTCGTTTGCAGGTGACGGAAAGCCGATCCGCGCGGGCTTGTAGGCGCTCCTCATCCGCGAGACATTCTGTCGCAGAACCATTCGTTTTGCCGGAGGACTAACCTCTAGGCGGAAATCTGCCGTTCGCAATGTCGAACGGCTGCAGCGGGGTGATTCGGCGCCGCTTCGGTTGCAATAGCCGTGGGCGTGGCCGCCCTTTCTGCTGATCCGTCCAAGCGTATGAGAGCTGACTGCCGAAACACTGACCGCTAGTCACGGAGGAGATGCCATGGCGGAGATCCGGCTGGCCTCGCTATTGGGCGGGGCGATTACCCTTGAAAGCGATGCAATTGCTGCCTTTCGTCAAACCTTGCGAGGCAACGTCTGTCTGGCCGAGGAGCCGGGCTACGATGAAGCACGTACGATCTGGAATGCGATGATCGATCGCCGCCCAGGCGCGGTCGTGCGCTGTAGAGGGGCCGCAGATATCATTCGTGCCGTACGGCTTGCGCGTGAGCACGGCCTCTTGGTCGCCGTGCGGGGCGGCGGCCATAACATCGCGGGCAATGCTGTTTGTGACGGCGGGCTCTTGATCGATCTTTCGCTGATGCGCTCCGTCCGGGTTGATCCATTTCACCGCACCGCGCGCGTGGACCCGGGGGCAACGCTTGGCGACTTCGACAAGGAGGCGCAAGCTTTCGGCCTTGCAACCCCGCTCGGGATCAACTCGACGACCGGCGTTGCGGGATTGACGCTGGGCGGCGGCTTCGGGTGGCTTAGCCGCAAGTTCGGGCTTGCCGCCGACAACCTGATCTCGGCCGACGTGGTGACGGCCGAAGGCGAGCTCGTTCGGGCAAACATCGCCGAGAATACCGATCTGTTCTGGGCGCTGCGCGGAGGCGGAGCCAATTTCGGGGTGGTGAGTTCGTTCGAGTTCCGCCTGCATCCTGTTGGTCCGATGGTTCTGGCCGGACTCATCGTCCATCCCTTTGCGCGGGCGAAGGAGCTGCTCGCGGGCTATCGCGACGTCGCCGCCAAGGCGCCCGACGAATTGACGGTGTGGGTGGTGCTCAGACAGGCGCCGCCGCTGCCATTCTTGCCCGTCGAGGTTCACGGCAAGGAGATCGTCGCGTTCGCCGTCTGCTATGTGGGAGATGAGAACGAGGGCAAGCGTGCGTTGGAGCCGTTGCGCGCGCTCGGAGAGCCGATCGTAGACGTGATCGGCATGCAGCCCTTTGCGGCTTGGCAGACCGCGTTTGACCCAATGCTCACGCCCGGCGCCTATAATTACTGGAAGTCGCACAATTTCGTTGAACTCAACGACGGTCTTCTCGACACGCTGGCGAGCCATACGACAAGCCTGCCGACCGCGGAGTGCGAGATTTTCATCGGTCAGCTTGGTGGCGCCACCAGTCGCATGGCCATCGACGCCACGGCGTTCCCCCACCGCGATGCGAAGTTTGTCATGAATGTTCACACGCGTTGGCGCGATCCGGCGGATGAGCAACGTTCGATCGCTTGGGCGCGCAGGCTCTTTACTGAGACCGCGCCTCACGCAACCGGCGGCGTCTACGTCAACTTCATGCCGGCGGACGAGACCGATCGCGTAGCCGGCGCCTACGGCCCGAACTACGCTCGTCTTGCCGCGCTGAAGGCCAAGTACGATCCCGGCAACCTATTCCGGCTAAATCAGAACGTCAGGCCGTCCGCCGCACAGCGACCGGCCGCCTGACAAGAGGAGGACGGGATCCGTAATCGAGGGGGCCACGGAGACGAAGTTGGACATCGGAGAATGGCTGCGCAGCCTGGGCCTGCAATCCTATGAGCAGACGTTCCGCGACAACGGAATTGACCTTGAGATCCTGCCCCACCTGACGGTTGAAGATCTCAAGGAAATTGGAGTCCAGGCCGTCGGCCACCGGCGGAAGCTTCTCGATGCAATCGGCCTGCTACCAGCGGACCTGGCGGCGGCACGGCCCGTCGCGTCGGTGGAGCGCCGACAGCTCACGCTCATGTTTGTCGACCTCGTCGGCTCGACCGATCTCAGCCGCCGTCTCGATCCCGAGGAGCTGCGCGAGGTGATGCGGGCCTACTCGAACACGGTGGCGGGAGAGATTGCGCGACTGGAGGGCCACGTCGCGAAGTTTCTGGGAGACGGAGTGCAGGCCTATTTCGGCTGGCCGCGCGCAAGCGAAGATGCGGCAGAGCAAGCTGTCCGGGCGGGACTTGCGGTCGCAACAGCGGTCAGCGGCATGTCGTCAGGCGCAGGAGGCCTGCTGGCAGCACGCGTCGGCATCGCCACGGGGCTTGTCGTGGTGGGTGATCTGCTCGGGGAAGGTGCTGCGAAGGAGGAAGCGGTCACTGGGGAGACGCCAAATCTCGCGGCCCGCCTGCAGCAGGTTGCGGACCCTGGTACGGTCGTTATCGCCGACAGCACGCGCCGCCTGGTCGGCGATCTCTTCGAATTCGTCGAGCTCGGTTCCCTTCGGCTCAAGGGCTTTGCCGAACCGGTGCAAGCCTGGCAGGTCATCGGCGAAGGCCGGGCAGAGAGCAGGTTCGAGGCTTTGCACGGAGCCCACGTCACGCCACTCGTCGGGCGCAGCGAGGAGCTGGATTTGACGCTGTCGCGGTGGCGGCTTGCCAAGGGACAGGCTGGACAGGTCGTCCTGATTTTTGGCGAACCGGGAATCGGAAAATCAAGGTTGGTGCTCGCGCTGCGCGAACGGCTACAGGCCGAACAGATCACGCTCGTTAGCTACACCTGTTCGCCGCATCACCTGAACAGCCCGCTTTTTCCCTTCATCTCGCAGCTCGAGCGGGAGGCGCGGTTCGCACCTGAGGATGCCGCGGAAACACGGCTCAAGCGCCTCGAACTCCTCCTTGGCGAAAACGGCGAAGGGCTGTCTAGCGATGCAATCCAGCTTGTTGCCGATCTGCTCTGCATTCCAACCGAGAGGCCGAGCACCCAGCCAGAGATGTCGCCGCAGCAAAGGAAGGCGCTCCTGTTCCGCACATTCCTGGCCAGGCTCGATCGACTTGCCGCTCGTGGCCCGGTGCTGATGGTGCTTGAAGACGCGCACTGGCTCGATCCCACCTCGCGCGAGCTGTTCGACCAGATCGTGGATCGTCTTCAGGACCTGCCAGTGCTGGTCGTTGCCACATTCCGCCCGGAAATCCCACCGCCATGGACCGGGTTTCCGCACGTTACCTTGCTCATGCTAAATCGCCTGCCACAGGAGCAGGTGATTGTACTCGTCGACCGGATCACCGAAGGCAAAGCGCTTCCCGCCGAGGTCCTCGACCAGATTCTGGTGCGGACTGAGGGTGTGCCGCTCTTTATCGAGGAGCTCACTAAGGCCGTTCTTGAAGCCGGGATCCTCCGCTACACCGGCGCTCGCTACGTGCTCGCCGGAGCATTCCCGTCCTTGGCGATCCCGGCGACGCTGCACGATTCGTTGATGGCGCGGCTTGACCGTCTTGCCCCAGTCAAGGAGGTCGCCCAGATCGGAGCCTGCATCGGCCGTGAGTTCGATCACGAGTTGCTTGCTGCGGTCGTGTCGATGCCCGGTGGGGAGCTCGCCGCGGCGCTTGACCGCCTGGTAGCGGCAGAACTCGTTTTCCGGCGCGGCCTCGCGCCTGCCGCAATCTATGTCTTTAAGCACGCCCTGGTGCGCGATGCCGCCTACGAAAGCCTGCTCAAGCGGCGCCGCCAGGAGCTGCACGCGCGGATTGCCACATCGATCGAAGCGCTCTTTCCGCAACTTGTCGAAGCACAGCCGGAGCTCGTCGCCCGTCACTTTGGCGAGGCGGGATTGGCCGAGAAGGCCATTCCATACTGGCTGAGTGCCGGCCGCCTCGCAGCCGCCCGATCGGCGAATATGGAGGCAATTGCCCATCTGAGATCAGGGCTCGAGTGCGCCCAAGCACTTCCTCCTGGAGCACCTCGCTCGCGCTTCGAGCTTGCCCTGCAGCTTGGGCTTGGCGGCCCGCTGATTGCAACAAAAGGATTTGCTTCACGCGAGGCAGAAGCGGCGTTCCAGCGCGCACAGGAACTCAGCCGGGAGCTGCAGAGCGAGGCTGATCTCTCCGCCGCATTGAAGGGGCTCGGCCACGTCTATCACGTGCGCGCCAACTTGCGCGAGGTCACAAGCCTCGTCGAGGAGACGGAGACGCTCGCGAAACGAAGCGGTGATCCCGTGCGTCAAGCCGAAGCCGATCATCTTGCGGGCGTGCTCTCATTCCACCTCGGTCAGTTTCAATTCTCGCGCGACCGTCTCGAGCGAAGCGCACAAGCCGGCGAATACCGCGGCCGCTATTATTCCGAGGTCTACGGAATTGATATGAGCGTATTCTGCCGCGCCTACATGAGCCATTGTGACTGGCATCTCGGCTATCCCGTTCGCAGCCTTGGGATTGCCGAGAGAGGGCTCGCCGTCGCGCGTGAGATTTCACATCCGTTCAGCATCGCGCTCGCGCTCAACTATCTGGCGATGCTATATCAATTCCGGCAAGAGCCCGATGCCGCACTGAAAGCCGCTGCAGAGTCGCGCGACATATGCGCCGAGTACCGCTTCGACTACTATGGCGCATGGGCCAGCCTCGTTCGCGCCTGGGCGATCGCTGAATCCGGCAGGCTTGAGGAAGGTCTTGCGGACTTTGATGCCGGGCTTGAGGATTTCCGGCGTACAAGTGCGGGGCTACGTATTCCGCACCATCTTGGCTTGCTCGCGGCACTTCATCGCAAGGCTGGAAAGGCCATGGCCGGGCTTCGAGTCGTCGACGAAGCGATCGCAATTGCGGACGCAAGTCTCGAGACCTGGTGCGCCGTCGAGCTTCACCGGGAGCGGGGTGAACTGCTGTTGCTGGCAGTCGGGAAGCAGGCGGAAAATCAGGCGGACGCGGAGTTCGAGGTTGCGATCAATATCGCCGCTGCTCAGGGAGCAAATTTGCCCGGGCTTCGCGCAAGCATTGCGCGCGCCAGGCTCCAAGCGTCACGCGGCATGCGGCGAGAGGCGCGCGACGCTCTCATGCCGATCTACAGCTTGTTCAGCGAGGGCTTGGAAACGCACGATCTCGTGGAAGCTCGCAAGGTGCTGGCAGACTTGTGACGAAGTTACCGCAATAACCGCGCGATCTAGGTTCCGGACAAGACAGAGCTCTCGCAAGTTTGGCTTTGGGGTCGAAGTGCTACCTGGCCGAACCGGCCGGTTGTGGCATAAAGCGTATGTCCTGCCGACATGCCACTTCTGCTATGGGTCAATCGCGTCGTTTTGAGCCTCCGCCGACTACTTCAGGTCTTCCACCAGAAGCAGACCTTTTTTGAGCCCGCCTGCATGTCTCAAACGGGCCAGCAACCGACACGGACAGCGGATTATTACGGCCACGGGTGTGAGTGCGTCTCAGATTTTATAGGCTTGGCGAAGAAACAACTTCCATTGCCCACTTTCCCTCCGCCAAACCATTACAACTCCATCCTTGATGGATATTTGTTTGCTGCCATCTACCTCATAGGTGCCTGCCAATGTCATACGGCTAATGGCCAGATCGCCAGCCGTCTTTGTCCTCGAATCTAGGAAGTCCAGAGATATCCAACGCCATTTGGGGCTCATTGCACCAGCGACGAACGCGGCCTTGTCGTCGATCTTCCCGGACGAGTGACCATAGGAAAGATGATCGTCACACAAGTTCTCTAACTGCATTTTGTTCTTCGTCTGCTTGGCCGTTCGGAGAGATTCGATAAGCTGGGCTAAATCACCGTCATCCCCCGCTTTAGCCACCGTATTAGCGAGCGTGGTGGCGCAGAGCAGGATCATAGCGCGCCGATCGAACTTCGTCTGACTTCCTCCTCCAACCTAAAGTAGGCAGGTACGCAGGCGGCACCTGAGGTCCGGCCCCGAAGCTATTTCGGATTGCGCGGAAACGGGATGAACCCGTCCTGGTTCGGCATTCTCACCTTGGGCAGCGACTGCGCGTCGATCACATCGTTCGATCCGACGATCCCGTTGAGATTGAGGATGTAGGCCGATACCGCGTAGAGCTCGTCCGCGGTGAGCGATTTCGACTCCTGGAATGGCATTGCGCGACGGGTGTAGTCGAACAGCGTCGTTGCATAGGGCCAGTAACTTCCTACAGTCTTTATCGGTGTTTTGTCCGGCGTTAGTGTGCCCATGCCGCCGACGAGCGCTCCAGCGAGCGCGACGCTGGGGCTGATTCCCCTCTCGCCGTGACAGGCCTGGCACTTCGCGACATAAATGGCCTCACCCTCAATTGCTGTGCCGCGACCAGGCGGCAGACCTACGCCATCCGGTCCGATGCTGATGTCCCATGCTGCGATGTCCGCCGGCGCGATCGGTTGCCCGAACCGCGGGGCTTGGGCAAAAGCTACCGGCGCGATCGCCAATGAGCAGACTGCTATGCATTTAGGCGTAAACATTGCTGACCTCCCCAAACTCGTCGATGCGCCAACTTGCGATGGCATTGTAGTGGTAGACACCACGCAAGCCGCGCTCGGCCGCGAACTGCGCGCGTTGGCTGCACCATGCCGGTATCGTCGATGGCGCGACTCTGCAGTACGGCGGGACCGCCATCCCATTGCCAGGGTGCGCGGAAGCGCACGGGCGCCTTTGCCAGGAGCGGGCCCTGCAAGGCTCAGGAAACGCGCGGATCATCCAAACGACGGATAAGCACGCGCAATTGCGTCCGATTCATTTCAGGGAACCGAACATCAACATCGGCTCGGGGCAATGAAGGGCGCCCTCCGCATCTAGTCGGGCGCCGCTTTCTCGAAGCATTCGGGATGCAGAGCGGCGGAGGGGGCGCCCATGGATTGACCTTTCTAGATTCGAGGCGAGCGCCGGACGTTAAGGACGAATGGGCGGGTTTCCGCGATCCTAGTCAAACTCAGTCTCAGCTGGTGCTGCCCGCTCGCGGTTCGAGAATAAGGCGGAGTCCTGCCATCCATCGATCAAAGGCAGACGGGAAAGGGGTCTCACCATGCTTGAACGCCTCGCCGCTGTGCGTGTGCAGACAGAAGGTGCATCCGTTGATTTGCGAGGCTCTCGTCTTGACGAGGCCTATAAGTTTCGGCTCGAGCTTTGTTTGGGCCCATTTATCGGCGGCGCGCGTGGCCTCAATACCTTCGTTTGGGGCGGCAAGATTGATGCGGGGTGTCATTCACGGCCTCCTTTGCTGTTCGACAAGCGAGAGACGAGCGACGACATCCTTTCATGACATGCTTTCTGATCAATTATTGGCAGACAAAAACACATGGCTTGCGCCAGTGCCGGAATCCGCCAGAACCAACAGCGGCGTTCATGCGCATAGGCGACCGCAGCAATGCTTGCGATGGGCGAGGAGGTATAAGCATCGGAAATCGTCGCCTCAGTGAAAGGCGGCGGGGCGGGAAAACGGAGCTTGACCCGCGATTTGACCCATCTGGAGTTGCTGATATGTATACACCTCTGCATTGAATGGGAGCGATGAAGATGCTGACCGGCGGCTGCGCCTGTGGGAACATCCGTTACCAATGCTCAGGAGAACCGATAGTTCAGTTGATGTGCCACTGCCGGGACTGCCAGCGATCGAGTGGCACCGCATTTTCGGCGATGATGTTGTTTGCGAGCGACAAATTTCGCTATCTCAAGGGTGAGCCGGCCTTCTATGAGACCGTCGCTGAAAGCGGCCGTGAAATCCGAAGGGGCTTTTGCAACAAGTGTGGCAGTCCTATTTCCGCTCACTGGCCTACTAGACCGCAATCGTTGATCGTCGCTGTCAGTAGCCTCGATGATCCCTCAAAATTCGACCCAACTCTCGAAACCTGGGTTTCGCGCGCGGCGCCATGGCATCCTTTCCATTCCAGCACCACCAAGTTCAGCGAGGCGTCCCACTGAAGGGAGCGTTTCGATCCGTCATTGCCAGTCATTTGGCGCACTCGCCGATAAGGAGCGGAAGTCGTCAACACCACTGCGTGTGCTGCGATCCAAGATCAGGAAAGGACCCAAAACGCGAGAAACGACTGCGGACTGAAAAGCAGGGATCGTGCTTGATCGCACGATGCTTTGAGGCCGCGTGCGCGGCGCGCAACATGCCTCTCAAGCGGCTTGGCGGTGCTCGTAATTCGGAAGATGCGCCAGGTTGGCCCGGCTGAGACCCGACAGGTTCATTTCAATCTGTCGTTTGACGATTGGAACGAGATCCACGAAGGACAGTAGGACGTTGCGCGCGGCACGCTTGAAGATACCGTGCGTCGTGGCCATGTCCGTCAGCCGGCCTGCAAGGCCAAGCACCCGCGCTGCCGCCGGGCGGCGCAGGCTCTCATAGACGTCGAGCATTGTTTCAGGTCTGTTGCGCCCGACGACGCCCGCCAGAGTTTCTCCGAGCACCACGGCGTCTACCAGGCCGGTGTTCATGCCCTGACCGCCTGCCGGGCTATGAACATGTGCTGCGTCGCCCATCAGTATTAGCCGGCCGCATCGATAGGAATTTGCGAGACGATGATGCAAGCGGAAGCGCGAACTCCAGAGCACGTCAAGCACTGTTGCGTTGCTGGCCTGAGGTCCCCGCGAGTCCATCACGGCTTGAACGTCTGACTTCGACAGGTGCTCCGGCGCATTATCCATAGTTGCGACCACTCGGTAGGATCCACCCGGCAACGGAGCGACGACAACCAAGCCGGCGGGCGAGAAGAACAGGGATACTTCGTGTTGGCCCAAGGGCCAGTTCAGTCGAACGTCAGCTAGCACGAAGGAGTCTTCGTAGGTGCCACCGTCGAAGCCGATGCCGGTCGCCTGACGTACGACGCTATTCATGCCGTCGGCACCGACCACGTAGCGAGCTGAGATCACCTGTTCGCCGTCGGGGCCGTTCACCGTGACACGAGCGCCGGCGCTGTCCTGCTCGGCGCAAGTTGCTGTGACGCGACGATGAATGACGCCGCCGAGTGTTGTGATACGAGACGCGAGGACCTGCTCAGTTATGTTTTGCGGCAGCATTAGTAGATATGGATGCCCGGAGGGCAGGGCGTCGAAACGCAGTCGCAGAAGCGCTTTGTCGCGGTCGCGCACCGTGAAATTGTTGACCTTAAGGCCCCGTGCGACCAACTCGTCACTCACGCCCAGGGCGGCGAGCGAATCAAGCGTCTGCGCGTGGATGACGCCCGCCCGCGACGTGTTCTGCCCCTCGCTCAGGCGGTCAATCAAAATATGGTCGACGCCCGCCTGATGGAGTGCAATCGACAGCGCCAACCCAGTTGGGCCAGCACCCACGATCAGAACCTCAGTTTGAGTTTTCATGGCAAAACCTCTTTTGTCAACGCTTGTTGACATTTGAGGCGGTGAGTTGAATTTGTCAACGTTTGTTGGCATATTCGCTCGATGAAGGCGAAAAACGCAGTAAAATCAATCAAGTCAGACCGGACCCGGGCACAGATACTGGCTGCGGCGCAGGCTCTATTTTCCGAGCGTGGCTACGACAACACCACGATCCGCGACGTCGCGGCCCGTGCGTTGATCGATCCTGCGATGGTCATGCGCTACTTCCGGACGAAGGACGAATTGTTCGGGCGAGCGGCCGCCATCGATCTTCGCCTGCCGGCGTTGAAAACGAGCGAAGCGGACAAGATCGGGGAGACGCTGATCCGTCACTTCCTCGATTTGTGGGAAGGGTCCGGCAGGGGCATGACGATCATGCTGCGCTCTGCAACATCCAACGAATTCGCCGCCGAAAAAGTGCGCGAAGTGTTCGCGAAACAGGTCGGGCCGCTGATCGCGTCCGTCGGACGCGAGTCTACGGCGCCGCGGCGCGCCGGCCTAATCAGCAGCCAGCTTTTGGGATTGGCGCTGTGCCGCTACATTCTCAAGCTACCCCCCGTCGTTTCTCTCTCGCGGGAGGACCTCGTCGCACACGTCGGCCCGGTACTGCAACGTTACGCGATGGACGAGGTTTAGGCTGCATGAGCGTGAACCGGCGCGAGCACCAACGTCGTCAATTACGAGCCGCTCGAAAGCGGCTAGCCCGATCGGGTCCAGCGCGTCGAAATACGAACATCCCATACGGCCCGGTCCCTGCAATGGGCGTCGAGCCGGGTCAGGCGGCCCTGTCATCCGCGCGCTCGCGATCGGTCTGTCGCTGACGGGTATCGTGGTCCTGGCGCACCGGTGACGTGGTCCCGGATTCGCGCTAGGAGCAATGCTCGAACGGGCTCTGCGGATTTGGACAGGTTATTCGACGAGGCGAACTATTGGCTGCGACCTTTGCGGAGCCATTACTGTTCTCATCCCAGAGCGCGCAACGAAATCGCAATGAATTGGGTGAAACGACCGTGCACGAAGCGGGACGGAAGCACGTGCTGCATCAAGAAAAATCAACAACTTAGAAGATGCTCACTGCGTTCGGGACGCAGGGCATCCGCGCGAGGTGCCACGGAGGAAATTCGTTGGCCGTAGAAACTGGCCGGTCGGATCAGCGATCGAGCGCCGGGTTGTGCAACGAGGTAGCTATAGGGGCGGTAAAGCGCGGAAAGAGGAGGACGGAAGTTGAACCCGCGCGGTATCGCCAGAGGCCGGCCCGCACCACGCCTAGCACCCCGCATCTGAATGGAGGACCCGTTTCCGCCGACGAGAGCACCTGCCGTTTCAGGCCACCTTGGAAGCGATCGATGGCCGCAGCGAAGAAGGGAGCGTTGGAGGCGCTGCGGAAGGTCGCCCCCGCGGCCAGCGCGCCGTCGTAGCCTGCGAACTGCCAAAGCAGGCTCGTGCAGCAACCCGGGTGGCCGGCCTCGGTTGAACGGCATGACCGGAAGAGTTCTCTACGAAAGCGCCAACGGCGATGTCTGGCGGCTAGTCCGCCATCCGCATTCCGGACGCCCGGCGGTTGACCATCAGCCGAGCGCCAGCTCAGGCGGACGGCGTCCATCACCGAGGTCGGACAATTCCTGCGGCCTTCCGTCATGGAACCCGAAAAGATGGCTAGGGAAGGCCGTGATGCGGTCCTTTGTTCCGCATTGTATTGACGTTCTGAACGAAATTTCGTGCCCCACCGCACCCGCTCGAAAGGGAACTCACCGCTGGGACCCTGCGTTGGCCAAGTGTACTTCTTCAGCCGCCGGGGGCCGTCAAGAAAGTCGAGCTACTGACGCCGGCCTGCCTCCTTCCAGGATGTGGCATCCGCACTTTTGTCAGGGAGCATCGATGATCGAAGCTGACGACCTCGCAAGCGCGCCCGATGAAATCAGCGCGGCCCAGTGGCGTCAGATCGTCAATGGCGCGACTGATACGGCCATCATCAGCGCCGATGAACGCGGACTCGTTACCAGCTGGAATACCGGCGCGAGCCGGATCCTTGGCTGGAGCGAACCCGAAATGCTCGGCAAGTCCTTGGACCGGATCTTTGCCGCAGACGCTGGCCAAGCGCAGTTGCGCAAAGAAATGGAAGATGCGACCGCGCACGGTAGGGGCGGCGGCCAGGAAGGCTGGCGCCTCCGCAAAGACGGGAGCCGTTTCTGGGCGGTGGGCGAACTGAGCCCGATCCGCGAGGGCGGAAAGATCGTCGGTTTCGTCAAGATCCTGCGCGACCGCACGATCCAGCGGGAGGCCGAGGAGATGATCCGTGAAGAGCGGCATTCGCTCGAAGTGCTCAATCGCGCCGGATCGGCCCTCGCCCTCGAGACTGATCTCCAGCGCCTGGTGCAAATCGTAACGGATGCGGGCGTCGAACTCAGCGGTGCCGAGTTTGGGGCGTTTTTCTACAACCTCACCAACGAGGCCGGCGAAAGCTACATGCTCTACACGCTTTCGGGAGCGCCGCTGGAGGCATTTTCGAAGTTTCCGATGCCGCGAAATACCGAAGTGTTCGCGCCGACCTTCAACGGCGAGGGCATCGTGCGCTCCGACGATATCACCAAGGATCCCCGCTATGGCAAGAATGCGCCGCGTCGAGGCATGCCCGAAGGCCATCTGCCCGTCCGGAGCTATCTCGCCGTTCCCGTGATTTCGCGGACGGGGGATGTGATCGGAGGCCTGTTCTTTGGCCACGGCAAGCCTGGCGTCTTTTCGGAGCGCTCCGAGCGGGGCCTCTCGGGGCTCGCCGCCGAAGCGGCCGTGGCAATCGACAATGTCCGTCTTTCGCAGGCGTCGCACCGCGAAATCGCAGAACGCAAGCGCGCCCAGGAGGCGCTCGTCGAGTTGAATGCCACGCTGGAAAAGCAGGTGATCGAGCGCACCGAACAGCTTAAGCGCAACGAGGAGGCGCTGCGGCAGTCCCAAAGGATGGAAGCGGTCGGGCAGTTGACGGGTGGGGTCGCCCACGACTTCAACAACCTCCTCCAGGTGATCATGGGAAATCTCGACACGTTGCAGCGTAATGTTCCTTCGGATTCCGCGCATCTGCAGCGCGCCGTGCGTCACGCGATGAATGGCGCCCAACGGGCGGCCTCGCTTACCCAGCGCCTTCTCGCGTTCTCGCGCCGCCAGCCCCTCGATCCCAAGCCGATCGACGTGAACGTTCTGGTCAACGGCCTTTCCGAGATGGTCCATCGCACGCTCGGCGAGACGATCGCCGTGGAGACCGTGCTCGGCGCCGGGTTGTGGCGCGTGGAAGCCGACCCCAATGAGCTCGAGGCTGCCATCCTCAATCTCGCCGTCAACGCTCGCGATGCCATGCCAAATGGGGGAAGGCTAACACTTGAGACCGGTAACGCCCACATCGACGAAGCCTATGTCGCGGCACATAGGGAAGTGGTGGCGGGCCAGTACGTCGTCATATCGGTCACCGACACCGGCGTTGGCATGGACCGGCAGACCGTGGCGCAAGCGTTCGAGCCATTCTTCACGACGAAACCCGTCGGCAAAGGCACGGGACTTGGGCTGAGCCAAGTGTATGGCTTCGTCAAGCAGTCGGGCGGTCATGTGAAGATTTATTCGGAACTTGGGCAGGGCACCACCGTCAAAATTTACCTGCCTCGCCTGTTAGGCGACTCGTCGGATGACACCACACCTGACGAGACGCTCAATCCGGAGGCGACCCAGGAAGAGACCATTCTCGTCGTCGAGGATGACGCCGACGTCAGAGCCTACTCTGTCGACAGCCTCCGCGAGCTGGGCTATCGCGTGCTGGAGGCCCATGATGGGCCGGCGGCTCTGCGGATTCTAGACCGGCAACCCCGAGTGGATCTCCTGTTTACAGACGTGGTCCTTCCGGGCGGTATGACGGGCGCGCAGGTCGCCGCTCAAGCCAGAGCCATCCGCCCCTCCTTGAAGGTGCTGTTCACTACCGGATATGCCCGCAACTCGATCATTCATCACGGCCGGCTCGATAAGGGCGTGCAATTGATCGTCAAGCCCTTCAGCTTCAATGAACTGGCCGCCAAGGTACGCGACGTGATGGATCAAGTCGAAAACTGAGCGATGGGGCGCGCAGCAGAACGAGTTGGCTTTTCTGCCGTGACACGACAAGGATGATCATCGGCATCGAGCATTGGCCGTGGCGGCACCGATCGGGTCAAGTCAGCGCGGCGGCCGACGCTCGCGGGCGAGCCAGCCCACCGCATCTGACTTCACGGGGTCAACCTCGATCGTAACCTTTTCCGTCCCGCCGCAGGTAGAGCACTCGAACGTACGGTCCTCGAATCCCCGCTCGCCGGAAGAGATACGCGACAGCGCGAGCCCGTGCTTGCACACCGGGCACATCGGTCGATCGTTTAGGGACTCCATGCGGCTGGCCTCGAAGGCAACATCGCAGGCGCTGCGGAGGACGGTTCGACTCTTACGCCTGGAGGAGGCCGCCGCCTTTGGCTATCCTCGCGAGCGCTAGTTCTGAATAGCGGGCCGTGAGACCTTTGGCTATCCGCGACAGGCGCCGTAGTTCAACGGCGGGCGACGGTCCCTGCAGTTCAATGGGGCAGCACGATTATCGTTCCTTCGACCTGCCCCGGTCGCCGCTGAAACCGCCGACGTCCGCCGACGTTGCTTTCAGGGGGTGGGTCGCAACGAGATTGCTCCGATGCTGGGGGGCGTCGACATCGGTCCGCAACACAGCGGGTCAATTGTGCGGGAATCGGCGGGCGGCTGCATCAAGGAAAAGCCGGAATTGTCGCCCGCCCTGCGTCTGCAATTGGAGCGGCTCCCGAAAACCGAAGCCCCCTGACTCGGCCCCCTCGGCTCGCCGATCTGTGTTCACGCGGTAGCCGGCGCCCGCCCACCGTCGGTGATGCGATACTCGATATCTCCGGATGGAAGCGGTTCGGTTTCCACGTGACCGGGCTCCACGAGCCGCGCCGCGATTTCGTGGTCGAACGTCGGTGGGTTGACCAAGGATTCGCCGATGCGCTTCCTCAGAAAATCGCGCTCCAGATCGGTCAGCTCCATCTTCGCGCTCCTCTGCGATCTCTTCCGGCGCCGCTGCGGGACCCGGTCGGCGCAAGAAGGACTCGATTCCGGAACCCGGCGCGGTTCACCTGCAGTTCAGGCCGGAACGCCTAGTCTGCGATGGGGCGTTGCAGAAAGAGGGCCGTGATGGGTGCACCCGAGACTTTCGATGCCATGGCCATCGTCGTCGATTTGCTCGACGCGTGCCGGGACCGGCGAATGTCCGATCTGCTCGGCCTGTACGACGAAGACACCACCGTGGAATGCTGCGAAGGCGGGAGGTTCGAGGGCAGGCGGGCATTGCGTTCCTATTGGACGCTGAGGTTGGCGGATCAGCCTCCCGGCCCCTTCCAGATCGAGGCGATCGTGCCGGAAGACGGCGGCATCTACCTCGAGTACCGCGATGCAGGGGGACGGCTGTTCCGGACGCGTCTCCGCTTGAACACCGCCGGCAAGATCGTGCACTCGACCTGCAATCCGCTGGTCACCAACGATGAGGCGTTTACGGTTTGATGCCGTGACGACTGTCCGTTCGCGGCGGCCTAGGACCGATCGACATTCAGGATTCCCAAGCGGTTTGATCGCTGATTCATAGAGTTCCGTGATTCGAGACACGGAGCAGATGGTGGCGGCGAAACGATATGAGCTGACGGAGGCGCAATGGGCGAGGATTGCGCCACTGCTGCCGGGGAAAGCTGGCGACCCGGGACGTACGGCTGCGGACAATCGACTGTTCGTCAACGGATGTTTGTGGGTTTTGCGATCGGGCGCACACTGGAGCGACCTGCCGGAACGGTACGGCAAGTGGAAAACGGTCCATCAGCGCTTCAGCCGCTGGTGCCATGCCGGCGTCTGGGAGCGCGTGTTCGCTGCTCTGACCGCCGATCGCGACAACCAGTATCTGATGATCGACAGCACCATCGTTCGCGCCCACCAGCAGGCGACGAGCGGAAAAGGGGGGCCAAAGATCAGGCGCTGGGGCGTTCCCGAGGTGGACTGACCACCAAGATCCACATGCTGGCTGATGCGCTCGGCCGTCCGCTCCGCTTCATCGTCACGGCTGGGCAAGTTAATGACATCACCCAGGCGCCCGCACTGCTCCACGGCCAGAGCGGCGATGCCGTGCTCGCCGACAAGGCCTATGACAGCAACGCCCTGCGTGCGATCATCGCGGAAATCGGCGCAACGGCGGTGATCCCGTCAAACCGCACCCGCAGGATCATCATTCCGCACGACGCCGACGCATACAAACAGCGCAACCGCATCGAGCGCTGCTTTTGCCAGCTCAAACACTTCCGACGCTTGGCAACCCGTTATGATAGGGGATCTGACAACTTTACCGGCTTCATCCATCTCGCTGCCGCAATGATCTGGATGCAATGAATGTCGATCGGTCCTAAGCCGACCGCTCCAGCTGCCGCCGTTGTCGATGCGCCGTCGCCCCTCGCGTCTGCTCGGTCGCTGTGCCGGGATCGCGCTTTCGAGCAGGCGTGGCGGAGGGCGGTCAGTGCATCGGGCTGCGGCGGCGCGGATACAGCTGAGACCTCCGGCGCGACCGGCTGGGGGGCCGACGATTCCGCAACACTGAGGATCTCGCGGCCGGCGTCGGTCAGCTGCCAGCCCGTTTCGTCCCGCAGCACCAAGCGCTGCCCGAGGTCCAGGTCCGGCACGCGGGCCGCGAGACCGTGATACCCGAGCCAGCCCCGATCCTTCGGGTACTCCAAGCCAGCCCAATACTCAGCCGGCGGCGCCTTGTCCTGGTAGAGCATCGGATAGTTGATCTCTTCGATGCAGATCCGGCCATCCTGGATCGGCTCGAAGGCGCGTGCTCCATGATCCTGCGCGCGGCTTTTTCGGATTCGGAGTAGGGGCGGTCGCCAACGTGTTTCATTGCTATGAATTTAGAGAGTCACAAACGGCCGCAGCAACCTTTGGGGCCAAGAGGCTGTCGCTGGGGCCGCTGTCTCGGCCGGTTCGCTCCGGCCGACTCGCGAATGAAACCGTGTCAGCTTTACACGAGCAGAGCAATTGCAACGATTGCGAAAGGGCAAAGGCCAAAGAGGACATGCCTACGCGGACGAATGTTTCGGCCATGGCACACCCCGACAGTGCAGCATTTGTCACATAGCTTAAGCCCGGGCGTCTCTCGCTGAAAGCGCAATTTATGCCGGATGCACGTAGCCCGAATAGGCTATAAAACCGCGCGTCCAAAGCGCTCCTCGTAGACGCTAGGACTTATTGTTTTAATGTCTTGGGTTCAAATCGGCGGAGAGCCGCCGACTCAGCCCCAAGGGGCTGCATGGAACTTCCGCTGCCAAAGCCACTAATAGCGAGCCAGATTGGCAGGTCCCCTACCTACGAGATGCTTGTCGATTGTCCGTTTCGCTGCAGCGATCGCTTCCTGGGTACGTTGATAGGTAATTGTTCTGATCGTTTGTGCGCCAGCGATCGGCGTCGCTTCCACCAAGAACCCGCCGCCGGGTTGCTCGATAATCACCAATCGGTGCGCTAGATATTCAAGTTCGTCCGTCACGTTGGTGATCTCGTTCTGGATTTCGGAACAAGCGGGTAAGGCCCGGAATGTTCCAAATGTCGAGGTTGGTCTTCCGGGCGCAGCAAGCTCTGCGTTGGTGTCAGCGCTCTCACAACTCGATGGCGGCCGCTCCGGCTTTAGGTGGTTTGTCTGACCAGGGCGCGACGCCGCCCGCTTAAAATACACACGGGCCGTTGGCTCTAGCCCCAGGATGTAAAGTGCAAAATCCTGACGAGTTGATGACTGCGGGACCGAAAAAGGCAGATTCTTTGAGGAGGCCCGCGACAGGCTGGGTATTACGGAGATTTGCGAGCAAATAACCTTGCTCGATCGACAGCTCCAACCATTGGCGAATAGAATTGACGAACTGCCCGTCACGTCGATCGGCGGACTGAAGGCAAAAGCACTCGTTGCATTCTGGCACGCCAGTCCGCTTTGTGCGGGCGATCACGAGGTTTACTTCCAAGACGAGGCTGCCTTTCAGAGGCTGTTCATTGCAGTTGCTGAGTTCTGTGGACTTGCGGGTAGTGTTCGGGCCACGGGCTATGCAATGCCCGAATGGCCGAACGTCGAGCAGCAAGATGAAGAGGACGAGGCGGTCTGAAACGGGCTAGCTCGCGCTGGTTCAAGAAAAAACGCCGCCGGTCTCAAAAATGCACGCCCGGCGGCGTTTCCTTCCTGAACTGGGACGCTGAAATTCCCAGCACTAAGCAAACTGCAGGGGCTGTGCCACGGGCCAATGACGCATCAAGTGCGCGTGATATGTGAGGCCGTTCACACGCGATCATCGCGAGTCGGCCTAACGCATCCATGGGTGGCAACTCGGTGTCGGAGAATCATGATGCCGTTTTTCAGCAGCCAAAGCTTGCCGTCAGCAGCCGCCGCTTCAATGCTCAGTATTCTCGTCGTGGCAGCGCTCGCCTTTTCGGCTGTTGGTTATGTGGAGTGGTCATCGGGCGTTAATCTGACCCATTTCATGGGCCGGACTGCCGCGGATGCCTCAACGCCGGTTCTACCGCTCAAGGGGCGAACAGGTTGCGAGCAGGGCAATAGGCCGCTGCCCGCGCTTTCTCTGCCGCTCGAATGACGCTGACCTTAAGCGACAGCGCCCAATGTCCCTAGGAGACTAAACCGCCAGACGGGCAGGCAGGGCCTCATCGCCTGCTGGCGACGTGCATCGGCGAGTTTGTGCCTGGCTCGGGCGCCCCCATAGTTGCCCATATGGCAATGCCTATGGCCAGCGCTAACAGCACGGTCTTTGTAGCAATCTTGTCGCCAGACATCTTGAGACGCCTCTCATGCGTCAGCGCGGTAAATCTCAAAAACTACGCCGCCGGGCCCGAAATGGTTTGTCCCGGCGGCGCCCTGTCATTCCCAGCGCTAGGGCCCTGAAATTCCCAACGTCACTTGCTTAGCAGGTACCCGGAGTGACTTCTGTTGCCTAACTCACACAAAGTCCAAAAGAGGAGCCGACGCTCAGGGCCGGTGCGCCAGCTCCTCCGAAACGTGACCGTGCTGCGTCCCCAACGGTCCCGTCCCTCAGAGAAGCCTGCGCCGATCACGTTGCTGATTTGCTAACGGCTCGGGAACAAGTGGGAATGCGAAGAGTCAATTCGTTGCTCCCGCGATCAGGTGCCCCCCCGACCGGGAGTTCAGTGGCGACCCCGGTGCCCCCAGCGCCGGGGTCGCTTGTATGCGTCCCCCCGAGGCCCTCGGCAAGTGCGCTGCGACGTCGAGTGCAATTCAGGCTGCCGCGGATGTACCGGCATTCTGCCTGAACCGAGGTGGCTCTTGCTCACCGGCGCCCGCGCCCCAGCAGACGACACGACGGCCTCAGCGATCCCCAAGCTGGGGCCGTTTTCGCGTTTTGTGTGTAGAATTGGCCGCGGGCGCGGAAGACACGCCATCGGGGCCCGGGCTGTTGCGGCGAACAGGGAGGCGATTGGGGAGCGTTTGCCGTCGACCAGATGGGCTTACAGGCACCTGCGGGATTGCTTGCCATCCACACCAACATGCCCGCCACCGTTCCAGCCGACGTCGACAAGGCCCTCAAGGCCGGCAACCCACCGCCGTCCAGTCTCTCCGCAGAGGAACGACGCGCCTATGAACAGCTGGTCAGCACTCTGGCGCGAACATGCTCACCGGAGGTCACCCATGAAAAGATTGGAGGCGATGCGTCAGTTTTCGGCGTAGCTCGAGTGGTAGGCTTTAGCCCACGAGCGATGGGAGTGCTATGATCACAATTGTCAATTTGGGATTGGAGGACGTTTGATTAGTGCTCGACCAAACGCGCCGATCATTGCTGCGGCCTCATGATCTCCACGATCATCGAGAATGCGATGAAGCGTCCTCGCACTTTCTTGGAATACGGGCAAAAGCGATGGGTCACGTTCGCACAAGACACCTGCGATACACAGTGCAAGGGCCTCCACACCCATCTTCGCTTGAGCTAACGGATCTGCTGCCATCTTTTCCTGCCTCCATCGACAGTTTTAATCGTACACTGAGCGGTCCCGGGCTCAGTTTTTGTGACGACGCTCGCTCCTGGAGGCGATCAAGCCCTTTAATTCCTCGACAAGACGCCGCCTGATGAAGTTGCGTTCGGCGTCAGTCAGTTGAGTGTCCAACAGCCTTCGGTATCGCCGTACATTTGCTTCGCGAGTCCACCGAGCATCCGCGTGGGATACTCTCAACGGCCGATGCCGCCGCGTCGCAGAATGCCGTGCGCAGGCCGGCTTGCTCAACCGAGGCAGCTGCATTGCCATTCCGCCGCGCGGCGGCGGATCATCCTCGTTGTCCAGCCGCTTCAGGGCCGCGAGGATGTCGGCAAGGCGCAACCGATGCGGAATGCCGGGCACCTCCCGAAGAGCCGGCTGGGATTCGATGACGTACATATCCGATGCCCAGGACGATAGGATGACCCGCTTCTCGTCTGTCGAGAGCCGCGCGTCATTCAATACATCGCCAGGTGAATTATAGTGAGATACTGGATGGAAAATCGGCTCATTGAGGTTGGCATTACGATTGGCTTGGCTCATGGCGTGTCTCCTGTTTCTCCTTTCGTCCAGAGACGCGTTGCTAAAGACTTGAATATAGAGGTCGGCGACGGTCATACGCCGCCGACCTCTGACGTTAGTTGCTGTTGATCGCGATACGCTTGACGTTCGACCTTGACTGCTCGGACCTCGGCAGCGTCACGGTGAGGACGCCGTTCTTGAAGTCGGCCTTCGCCTTATCTTCCTCGACGCCATCAAGCGGAATCTGGCGCTCGAAAGAGCCGTAGTATCGCTCGCTGACGAACTTGGAATCGTCGCTGCGTTCGGCTTTCCTTTCACCCCGGATTGACAGGATGCCATTGGCGATTTCAACCTGGACATCCTTTTCGCTGAGGCCTGGAAGCTCGGCGGAAACCGTAACCTCCTTATCGGTTTCATTCAGTTCAAGGCGTGGCCAACTAAACTGGCCCTCCATCAACGGAGCGTTGATGCGACCGAATGAGCCGAAGCCGCGAAAGGCGTCATCGAACAGACGGTTCATCTCACGGTGAAGCGTGAGAAACGGATCGAATGCCTCTCGTCCGGTTGAGAGTTCTTGCCCTTTGCCCCAGGGAACGAGATCCCGAATACCCATGATATCCTCCTTAACTTGACATGCAGCTGGTCAGCGCACGGACGGTTACCGTCCGTGCGTGTTTTGGCCCAATAGGAAGCGGGCTCAGGCCGCCTTCTGCGTGATTTGTCCGCCAGGAGCGCCACTTCCGATGGCAATACGCCGAGGCTTCATGGCCTCGGGGATTTCGCGCACGAGCTCGATCCGCAGCAGACCGTTCTCGACCATTGCCGACTTGACCTGCACGTAGTCGGCGAGGTTGAACTGTCGCTTGAACGGACGCGCCGAGATACCCTGATAGAGGTATTCGTGCTGGTCCTTGTCGCCCTTGCGGCCTTCCACGGTCAGCACGTTCTGCTCAGCCGTCACCGAAATCTCGTCCTGGTTGAAGCCGGCCAGTGCGACCGAGATCTGGTAGCGGTCCTCTCCGAGCCGCTCGATATTGTAGGGCGGGTAGTTGTCTTCGGACCGATGCTGGGTTTCGTCGAGCAGATCGATGAGGCGGTCGAATCCAATACTCGAACGCCACAGGGGAGTGAAATCGTATGTCCTCATAGCCAAGTCCTCCAGAGAGCAAGATGGATACGAAGGAGCGCAAGACGATCGGTGCAAGACACCTGTCCGGCGCCCTGGTTGCTTTGCCGAGCCCAACCTGGCGCCCGGCACCGCCCGTAAAGCGGCAAAAATCCAATTAGAAAAACGGCGATCAGTTTCAAGAGCGTTCGCAAAAATTTTTTGGCTTGGTTTTAGTCGGGTTATTCCGGCCCGCGCACCGGAACCGAGTTCGGGCAGTTGGCTCGCGAGGCACGCCCGCCATCTGCGCCGGGTCGGGAGACCGCTCAATGCTGAACCTCGCGCGAGACCGGAGAGGTTTGCACTTTGTCCCCGGGCGTGCCAGTCCCATTGCGGTATTTCCAGTTGCTCTGGAGCCGGCTGCCGTGCAAAGGCTCACCACGAAGGCACGCGTCATGTGAGATCCGTTGCGCAGCCGGCGCGGAAGCCTAGCTTGCAACTGGCCTGTCAGAATCTCAGCCGGCCAATCCGGGCAATTCGCTCCGCAGGCCAGTCATAATGAAGTGCACGCCTATCGCCGCTACAATGAGCGCCATGGTGCGGGTCATAACGTTGATCCCGGTTTTTCCCAGGAACCGCTCGATCGCCGCCGCCGTCCAGAGTGTCAATCCGATCAGGAATGTTGCGATGATTGACGCCGCAGCAAGCAGCGCCTTCGCAAGCCAGCCAGGATTATCATTGGAAAGGGTGATCATGATGCCGACTTCGGCTGGTCCGACGAGCAAAGGGAATGCAAACGGTGTTATCGCCATTCCATGGATATCTACTTCGCTGCTGTCAACTCCGCTGGTTGATTGCAAGAATTTCCCATACTGTGCCTGAAACATCTCGAGCGCGATGACCAGTGCAAGCAACCCGCCTGCGATACGAAAGTCATCGAGACCGACAATTGAAAAAGCCGAGGATCTGCTTGCCGAGGACCGCGGCTCCCACAAAGAAAACCGCAACCGCCGTGCATGCCAAGACGATGATACGATGGATATTTGCGCTTCGCGCCTGCCGCGTGATCGCAAGAAAGACTGGAATGGCTCCGACCGGACTCGTCAGCGCATAGAGCAGCATCGTGATTCCGACGAACTGATTCCAAAGCATAGTCGTAGCCCACCTCTGACAGCTGAACGCCGCCGCCCTCAATCCTTTTCGATGGTAATTTGTGACTCAGCTGCGAGGCCAGCCAGTGAACTCACTATTGTACGACGCAAAACGTCATCTGAAATGTCGGCGGATTTACACACGATAATGCGTGGCGCCTCGCTACGACCGGCCCAGACCAAGCTGTATTTGTGAATCAAACCGCCCGACTTGATGCTTTCAAGGGCCTCGGTAAGTAAATCGTGAAGCTGTGCCGTCATGATGGAGCCCGCAGTTAGGTGCCCGACGTCTCCAATTCAGTCATTTCCAATTCGCAACATCGCGCGAGCGAGCTCGAGCTCACTGATTGCCTGGCGCAATGCCGGCGGGCCGCACTCTTGTCGCCGTTCGCACAGGCTGCGCTCAATTCAGTAAGGTGTCGACGCGCCGTCTCCGCGTGCGCCACAAGATCCGCAGCCCCTGCAAAGCTGGATCCCCGTTTCGGGTCCATGGTCAAATTGTCTCCGAGGACCTTTCGGCAAGCTGAAGCTTGCCCACAACAGACGATAGGAGCAGAGTCAGCCATTTCAAGGGTTCTTGGCGATGGTCGCAGCCCGGAAGGCTTGTGATTGTAGAGCCGCTCAGATTTCGGTCAGCACGGTTGTCGCTGGAAGCTTGATCGAACCGACCGGGTCCATGGGACAAGGGGATCTTGGAACATCCCGGTTGCTGGCCACCTTGTGTCGGTTGCCAATCGCAATGGCACGGCCGTCGCGCCCGTGCCATACGAGTACGCCGAGCATCTTGTGCTCGGCATCGTGAGGTTCAGCGAGTAGGACCTTCTCCACGGAGCGCCTATGACGGTCCATGGTAAGCGGCAAGCTGAGGCCGTCAGGCGGCGTGGTTCCATGGCATAAGCGCGTCGAGTTCGCTGTTCGGCCAACCGTTGGCGATACGCTGAAGTGTTACGGCGAGCCAGGCGAACGGATCGACGTTGTTCATCTTCGCCGTCTGCAGCAGTGTCGCGATCGTCGCCCAAGTTCGTCCCCCGCCGTCGATGATCGTCCCTTCAACGCATCCCGTCGGGACATATTCTAAAGGGTCGACTGCCGGAATCTGACGTCAACATGGTGATCGACTCCGCGCGCCGGCTCAGCGATCTCCCGCTCTACATCGACGATACATCCTCGCTTTCCGTAGGCGAGGTGAGCGCCAGAACCAGAAGTCTCGCCGAGCGGGCGCAGCGGGAAGGGCGCCGGCTGGGCTTCATCGTCATCGACTATCTGAAGTACCTGAAAGCGTCATCCTAATATCGCGGCCAGCGTCACTATGCGGTGGTCTGAAGTCGCTGGCCAAGGAGCTGAAAATCGTCGTCATCCTGCTCGTGCAGCTCAATCGAGAAGTCGAGAAACGAGATGACAAGCGGCCACAGCTTTCCGATCTGCGTGAGAGCGGCGACATTGAGGCCGACGCCGATACGGTGCTGTTTCTCTTCGGGGAGGAATATTACCTGTCCAAGCTCGAGCCGAAGCCGGGCATACCCGAGCACATGGAGTGGCAGACGAAGATCGAAAGCTGCCACAACCGCCTCGAAATCATCGTTGCGAAGCAGCGAAGCGGGCCCACTGACTCGTCAGGGGTATTCTGTGACCCCGCAGCATCAGCTATGCGCTCGACTTGGTCGCGACGATCACGCGGCTGCAGGCATCGTCGGCGACCAAGCTGGCGGTGCGCTGCCCTCTGGGTGCCGAACCGCGCGATCGCGACCAACATCTCCAAGCCGGTGCAATGCGACATGATGCCGATCAAGCGGGCAGGTGGGTGGTACGAGGCGCCGGGCGCGACGATGGACCGGGCGGTTGATCTCGCTGCGTTCAGGATACATCCCGGCGCGACGATGCTTTGGCATGATGATCTTCTGCGGAGATGGCGAGATCAGGCAGCGTGACAAATGCATAGCGAAAGTGTCATTAGGAGACGAATGAGTATTTTGAACCGTTTGAGTATTTTTGAAGGAAAACAATTATTTACGCGTGTAACGTGGGATATAGAAGCCCGCCGCTGCCCCTAGTATTTATTCCTCATCACCGCACGGCTTTGGGTATCTATCGGTGATGAGATCGCCGTCACCGCGCTCCCGCCTTCTTGCAACGGAAAGGAGTGCGCTGTGGTCATCAAGCGTCGCAATCGAACGAAACATACCAAGACATTCGAAGAGAGATTGGCCGAGGAGGCTGCTCGCTTCAGGGTCGCTGCTGCGCAGCTCCCGCCCGGCACTCAGCGCGAGCTATATCTCCGCCGAGCGCGTCAGGCCGAAACGGCAGCCCATATCAACGAGTGGCTGACGTCGCCAGGGCTACAGCCGCCTAAGGCGCTCGAGGACGTACACATGAGGAAGTAACATGACCCCCAGAGAACGCCGTGACATGCCGTGGATTATTGGAGCTGCCACTTTGGTTTTTGTCCTGTCGATCGTCGTTGGCGGCATGACGTACTTCCGGTAAGACAGCCGGCCTTGTGGAGTGAGATCCCCAGTGGATTGACTTTTGCAGTCGTAGCCAATATTCGCCCGCAAATCAGCTTGAGTGAATAGATGCGCCCGGCGGCTCCCGTCCGGGCGTCTCTCGTTTCACGCAGCTTTCGCGGTCGATCGGTTTGATCTTTTCCAGGTCGCTGCCAAGTTCTTGTTCGGCCATCTGCACGTCATAGGCATTCTGCAGGTTCAGCCAAAGCTGAGCAGAGGTTTTCAGCGCCTTGGACAGGCGAAGAGCAGTGTCCGCGGTAATCGAGGTCTCCTCGTTCGCAATACGCTCAATCCTGGTACGGGGAACGCCGCAAACCTTGGCGAGCGCACCGGCCGAAATGTTGAGCGGGATGAGAAATTCCTCGCGTAGCACCTCACCGGGGTGCATTGGGGGCAGTTTCTTTGCCATATGACCTCCTTGGTCTGGCTAGTGGTAGTCAACGAACTCGACCTCCTTTGGACCTTCAGCGGTCCAGGTGAAGTAAATGCGGAACTTATATTGCCCCTTGCGGTCGCCTTCAGGGCTTCAAGGTGATTGCCGGGAGGGGCCAAAAGGTCGTGTAGGTTCACAGCTGCGTTCAGATACTGGAGCTTACGGCGAGCTAGCTTGAGCAGATCGGCCGGAAAGCCTTTTGGCTTTGCCGTTGAAGGCTGCTTCGGTCAGTTCGTCCTTGAAGCACTTGATCATGATCGGAGTGTATCATGCGGTGATACGCCTCGCAAGAGGTTTGTATCATAATATGATACGTTCTTGTAGATCCGCAAGTTTTCCGATGCGGAATCCTCCTACCGAATAGGTGGAGCCGCGGGATTACCACGCCGCTCTGGAGTGCGCTTGAGGCCGGGTGTCGGCGCGCGATCGGGATTTGGCATCGTCGAGCCGGCAAGGATGACGTTTGCCTGCACTGGGCGGCCGCGTCGGCATTCGAGCGGCCCGCAGGGGCGCAAAGCGATCTTTTCATTCGGTTCAAGCACGGGGCGACCTGGCAGGTCGTCGGCTCGGATAGCTATAACTCGTCGGTCGGGTCTCCTCCAGCCGGTGTGACGTTCTCCGAATGGGCGCTTGCGAACCAGCAGCGTATGCGTACCGCGCCCTGATCCTCGTCGAGAATAGCGGCTGCGCGCTGTTCATCACGTCGCGCGGACGCAACCACGCCAAGTCGATGCTGGAATACGGCGCGCGGGAGCTCGGACTGGTTCGCGCAGGTTCTGACTGCCTCTCGTCTCAAGTCGCTATTTTAACCGGTCGCGGATGGTGGTTCCCACTACTGTTCATCGTGCCAGCAGGCTTCTGGTTTGCCGCTGTATGCGTCTATTCAGTCCTTTGGTGTAAGGCACGCGCCTTTCCACAGTCGTGGACGATTGCGGCGCTTCCCTCCCCACTGGATCAATGGATGGGAGCCATCGTTGGCTCGCTGTTCATCGCCAAAGTTGGCGGCGAAATTGTCGCGCGGCTTAAGCGGTAGGGCAATGCGAAGTGGACTTGGCACAGGAGCTATTGAAACTCGGCCCTGCGGGCCTGATCTGCGTCATTTTTGTGTACTCGCTAAGGATATCCGACTCCAGCTGCTCGAAAACCAGCTGATCGAAAGCTATGACGAGCGCGTGTTGGCTGCCGATCGCCTCGCCGAAGCCATTCACAGCACGCGTACCGCGTTGGAAGCCCTGACCTCAGAGATACGGGCAAAGCGATGAACCAGATCATCAATCAGTTTCGACGCATCTTCGCCGACGACGGGCGCGGGGACAAAGATTTCACCCAGCAGGAAGAGCGGTTTGAAGAAGGCTCAGGATGAGCTGAAGGAAGCATCCGCTTCATTGGCGCGAGCCGCTAACCATCTCGCCGACTTCATCAAAGCCAGGATGTGATGGAGTTCCAGCCTTCATGATCGTTCTCTCGGTTCTCACCATCGCCATCGCGTTCCAGGAGTGGCGCGAGTGGCGAAAGAATCCGCCTGATCTTCTGGACAGGCGGTAGCTCGGCCTGATGCTTCACGCCTGTTTCCCTCCCTAGACTTTCCCAGCGCCCTTTCGTTCACGCCGGGATGTTGAGGAAGTTACGATCTTGCCTCCGGGTGTGATTCTGATGCTGTGCCCATTAGGGCAGCTGAGATCGGATATCGTCCGGGACGCGAAGGCAAGCGTTGCTGCCGAAAGGATCAACGCTAGCTCGCGACAAATCGGGCACAGATACTTTTTGTCTGTAGGCGGTATTGGCGACGCCATCGGGCTCTCCGCCAAAACACTGCCGGGGAAAACGCAGGTTAGGATTGCGGGTTCCCGTGCTGGCTCTCCTCTTGCGGGAAAGGATCGTGCGTTTTGCGGTCGAGGAAGGTGTCGGGCGGAGTTAGTTTTTAATAGTTCAGCCGCCTTTGCAATGAGTTCGCGGACGAATGCGGTCTGCTTGGATATTTGGGCGGCTTCATCGTGAACCCGATGAACAGGTTGGATTGGCATGGCTGTGCTCCTTGGCTTTGCAGGCGGGAGCGCTCTCGGTCTCTCAGCCACCGACGCCTACGAGCAGAGCCTTGGCCGGTGATAACTCATCAACGGCGCTGGAGCGATTTGCTCAATAGTGAACATAAGCTGGCGCCTAATCGGCGTCGGGCTCTTCTTTGTGCCTCGCCACAGCTTCATTAACTTTGTGGCGGTCGAGCCGATCTTCGGGGGAGAGCATCGAGACAGGGCGCCAGATGCTAACGTTGATCTCCAAGTTTGAATTACGTGGCTTCGTGGCCCACTCCCACCCATCGATCAAATGCGTCTTTGGTCCACGGCTCCGGCGATATTTGCCGGGTGCGTCCGGTTCTTGATCTTCCCCTGCCTGGATATGGTTCGGGCCGGCGCTGCCTAGCGCCGGTTCACCCGGCTGCCATTATGATCGCGCGCGGACTTGGGACTTTTAGCGCATGGAGATAATCGGCGCTGAACTCGGCCACCGTTTCAAGCTCCTCGCGCCGAAGCACGTAGGCGATTTGTCCGCGCCAATCGAGCAATCCCATCTTTCTCAGTTCCTGAACTGTGCG
>NZ_JADFUD010000037.1:0-78612 GCF_054820065.1 Bradyrhizobium sp. UFLA06-06 | reverse complement strand
GGCAATCATCACCTCGCCGCGACACCGACTCGCCATCCTGATTGTCGTGCGCTTCCCACCCAGATTGTCGCGCTATACTCTGACATTCGAATGTGCAACGAGGCTTTAAACAGGCCGCTGCTCGATAGTTTTCTTGTTGTGTTCGCTCGTCACGTTGCCTGCCGGATGAGACGGCCGCCATGATTGTCGAGTTAGATGTCTGACGATCAACCGGATCAGCACGGCCGTGCGACCCAACGCGCCGAAAGCGTCTTAAGCACCGGGGCGGAACACCCCGGTCATGCCCACGCCAAAGCCCAACTTTCCTGACGTACGTGAGACTCTCGAATTGTTTGCGCTGATCAACGATCAAATTGAATTAGCATGATGGTGATCGCGATCATCAGCGCGCATGGTCGACTGCTCGAATAATTTGTCCTTTCAGCTCACCACAAACCTCACGTGAAACGCGATCACGAGAGATTAGTTATTGTCATCGAATTGCATCGTCGTCGCAATCAAAGAGCTCCGATGGCTCGGCACTGGAAAACCTCATCAATCGGGCCGCACCCGCGTCGAAGATTCAATAGCCCCTTCTTTCTGCCATGTTCGCATCCAAAGCAAAGACACGCCGATTGCGCACGTCGCGCGCGGCAATAGCGAGTGTCTCAGGAGAATTCCATGGTGAAGCCGGTTGTGATTGTGGTGGGCGCGGACAAAGGAGGCGTCGGCAAGACGACCGTATCACGAACGCTTCTGGACTACTTCAACGTCAATAACGTGCAAACACGCGCATTCGACACGGAGTCGCCGCGGGGAACGTTGAAGCGATTCTATCCCGCAATCACCGAGATCGTCGATATGGCGACGACGGCGGACCAGATGAAGATCTTCGATACCCTGAACTCAGGGCTATCCGTCACCGTTATCGATGCTCGCGCCGGCTTACTATCCACAGCACTGGCCTCCTTGCGCGACATCGGCTTTTTGGATTCGGCGCGATCCGGCCAGATCACTTTTGCCGTATTCCATATTCTGGGATCATCCATCGCTTCGCTGGACGAGATCGCCGAGACCGCGACCTACATGGCCGGCGCAAAGTACTATCTGGTGAAGAACTTCATCAACGATACTCAATTCTTCCAGTGGGACCAGTCGACCTATAATTCTTATTTTCACCGCATCAAGCATGCGACCGAGTTGACCATCCCGAAGCTCAACGAGATGGCCTACGAGCAGGTCGAAGTCGCTTCTGTCCCATTCGTCGATTTTGTCGCAAACAAGGGCCGGAACGATGAGCCGGCGAACAATTCCTTCGTTCTGCGCGGCTATGTACGGCACTGGCTGGCAAATGTCTGGAGCGAGTTTGATCGCATCAACTTGACGGAATTGGCCGGCGCCAAGTCAGCGACTCGGAGCGACGATAAGTAGTCGCATTATCGGCGAGCGACGGGTTGAGCCCAGGGACGAAGTGAGATTGATCTGCTGGCTATGTTAGCGACTCCTATCTACATCATCTGCTCTCCTAGCCCGCAGGTCGGCAAAACTCTCGTCGCTCGCCTCGTGAGCGAGTACTTGCTGCTGAAAAATGGTACGGCGCTCTCCTTCGATGTAAATCTCAAGGAACCGTCATTGCTCGATTATCTCCCCAACATCACGGAGACCGCAGATGTAATTGACACTTACGGTAAGATGCAACTGATGGACCCACTGATCATACACGATCGGGTAGCCAAGGTGATCGACCTCGGCTTCCACGCCTTCGACGAGTTCTTCAAGATGTGCGAGGAGATCGGCTTCATCAAGGAAACAGCACGCTGCTGTGTCGCGCCTGTCATCCTCTTCGTCGCGGGCGCTGACCGCCATTCCTTCCGTGGTTATCAAATGCTGCGGCGGCAGATTCCACCGGCGGCGCTGGTCACCGTCCACAATGAATTCGTGCTGCGCGAAGGACTACCTGACGCGATGGATTGTGAGCGAGTGCTCCGGATTTCCGCGCTCCCGTTGTTTCTAAAGAGATATATCGATCGGCTGAGTTTTTCCTTCACCGGGTATCTGCGCGACGAAAAGGACTGGACCACCGAACTGCATCAGTGGATCCGGCGAAACTACACCATGCTTCGTGATTTGGAGTCGAGCGTGATGCAGCGAGGGTCCTATCGATCTCGCGCAACGAATATCGAGAGCCTACGAGGCACAAGGGCGACTGTGGGACCGGTTCACTATCCATTTCGCTATCAGAGATGAACGAGTGATATTCGACAGAGTGCTCGCCTGGTCGAGTAGTCGATAGAACGATTTCTCTTGATCGTCCGCACAACCTAGCGACCGAGACCTGCCGGCAACTCATTCGCTCGACGAAACTTCTCCATTCGTTCCTCGATAAGGATCGATAGCCGCCTGAGATTGCGCGCAGCTGGCCGGATCGACGGCTCCCGCTCGAGGGCGCTTCAAAGCTCAAGTCCGAATCTCTCGAGGACCTGATGCATGACCGGGCCTTTGATCTCGAGGGCGATCTCTTTGCGAATCTGGGCGCCAAGCACTCGCTCTGCATCGGCATCGCCCGTCAGACCATTCTCGGCCAGTCGCCGATCCAAGCGGGCTTGGAATTCATCGCCCATCGCGTCGACGAGCCGCCTCTCCATTGCAACATGGTCTTCGGGTGCGATGCGCCTCAACACGCTTTCCCATGGGTGCCAGCGCGTTGCCAGGTAGTCCGGAAATTCCGCTGCCTCCTGATTGCGCACCGACGCCTCGGCTCTGACAATATCGTCCTCGGTCACGTTAGAGACATTCAAGAAGCGCATATCCGGAGCGATGTGCAGCAGCTGCAGCGGGTTGCGCAGCTGGGTCTGGTAGGCAAGGTAGACCTCGATCTCGTCGACGTCGGCGTCAGGATCGGCACGACGAAGGGAATTGACCGTCTCGCGTGCGATCCTGTCCAGCGCCTCCAGACGAAACAGGACCCGGCCCTGCTGGAGCAGCTCGGTTAACCGGCCGTCATAGACGCCGTCTTCAACGTCAGCGTTCAGCCGTGCGCTCTGCATGCCGTTCCAGGTCAAGGTAACCCGATCTTCGCAGCGCTCGCTCGCTCCCGAGGCCAGTTGGAAAAACTGTTCACGCAAACGCGGCCTGACGGCTGCTTGCCGCAGATCCTCGACGACCGCCTGCCGGAACGCTTCGTTGCCATAGTTCACGGTACCCCCGAGCCGGTCGAGGAAGCGTGCATAGTCTTGCGCACCCGGTTCTTGGGCGAAGCGCTGCCAAGTGGCCATTACCGACGGCTCGGCCTCGAGCCAGTGCGCCACAACCTCTTGCAGCGAGCGCGGCTGGACTTCCAGCGCGCCTTCGGCCGTCGATAAAAAGACCTGCGGGCCTGCATAGCCCGCTGCATGTATCGTTGCCGTCAGGCCAGCCTGCACCAAATCGGGGAGCGGATTATTCTCCAGATTAACGCTAGAATAACCGCTTAGCTGTGTCAGCAGGGTCTCGGGTACGCTGGTCAGCTGGTTGTTGCTGGCGCCGAGCCAAATTAGGTCGGGAAGCGCCGTTTCGGGCAGACTGGTCAGTTCGTTGTGGCTAGCGCTGAGCCATTGGAGCCCGCCCGGAAGAGGCTCGGGCAAGTCCGTCAGCTGATTGTGGTCGACGTTGAGGCGCTGGAGCCGGGATGGAAGGTCGGGCAGATTGGTCAAGCGGTTGCCGCTGGCGTCCAGTTCCTCAAGCGTCGCCGGAAGGCGATCAGGCAGACTGGTTAGCTGATTGTTATCGACCCTCAGCCGCAGCAACCCGGGCGGTAGCTGTGCGGGCAGGTTGGTGAGCCCGTTGCTGATGACATCGAGCTGCAGCAGGCCATTTGGAAGCTCGGGCAGGCCGGTCAGCCGATTATTGCTGGCAGAGAGCCACTGGAGACTGACCGGAAGGTTCCCAGGAAGGCTGTTCAGCTGATTGTCGTCGACATTCAGGCGACGCAGCCCGGCCAGGGTCGACGCAGGCAAGCCGGTCAGGGACAGGGACGACAAATCTAGGGCCTCATTAACATCGCCTCTGTCCTGCCAAGCCCTCGTACGACTTACCGCTTCTCGACGGTCCTCGTGTTGCCCCTGCCCGCCTTCGGCGGCCCAGGTCGACAAGACCTCGAGCTGCGAGCTGGACGCCTCGCCAGCGGACGCCAGCGCATCCGTCAGGGCTTCGCCCCACTGCGTGGCAGCCGGAGATGCCGGCTCGGAGGTTTCCGAATCGGAAGTTCCCGAAGGAGTGCCTGAGCCAAGCTGCTCTGTATTCATCGCCGTCTCTCCGTATCCAAACCAAGCGCGTCCGCAGCCGCACCTTTAAGCCGTCAGCCTCACCAGGGTTGGCGCGCTGATCGGCTGATGACAAAGCTGGCGGTCATACGGCGCAATCACCGCCCACGGCTGGCGCGCACACCTGCCGGCCTGCAGGCGAGCAACTGCAGCTCACCGCAGCACAGCCAAAGCCTCGGCGGTAAATCCCTTGATGGATACCATCCAATTCTCTTGCCAGATCTGAGAACGTCAAGCCGGACCAGCCAGTAAAGATGTTCCTGCTACGAGACGTAGCTGTCGATAAGCTGACGGGCTTCAGAGCGACGAACAATGGGCGGACGGCTGGCCATCAGCCTCTCCCGAAGCTTAGGCGTAGATAGCGGACCGACGAAAAGCAGACGAGGATCAACCGAGTTTTAAGCTTGGCAAAATGCTCGCTGTTTACGGCGCCTCGGCGGCGCGGCGCTGATAGCCGGCGAGTTGCGGCTCCTACTCCCGAGGCAACAAACCGCCCCCTGCTCATTCAGATGGCCACGTTGGGACGCTAGCTTGAAAGCCCGCGATCCCATGTAGCACCGCTCACGCTTCACTGCGAGGCGGTACGCCCCGGCGCAATCGGCAAAGGCTGGCTGATAACCTCCTAGATGGCGAGTCCCCACCTATTCTGACATCGGCGGCAAGGATCGATCTTGCCAGATCGGTTCAGACTGCCGCAGGTTTCGGCCAGCAAAAGCGGACGACTCGGCCCTTGCCGGGGCGCTTTCTCAGTCGAACAACGCGCGCCCGGCTGCATCTGACACTGATTCGATGGAAGTTTCTTAACTTCGAGATCAATGCATTAGATCCGCCCCGCGTCCGATAAACTCGAGCACCGACTGCGCCTCGTTGATTTCGCTTGAAACGCGCTTCAATATCCGAACTGCCACCTCTTCCGTCGCGATCAGCCCCGCTCTTTCGCAGGCTAATCCGAAATGATGCATCACCTGTTCGTAGGAGGGCGCAACACGATTCTGCAACAAGCTGATCGCCAATGATGAGAGCATCTGCTCGACGACATCCTTCTCAGCCTGGATCAACAACTACGTCCTTCCGATTGTTTACTCAATTCTGTGGCTGTGCACGCCTCCGACTGCATCCCAAGAGGGTCGCTGCGTGGGATTGTCGTGTTGTGACCTCGCCGCATACTACGCATGAACACCGCTAGGAAGAGGCTTCTTTGGCCGATTGCCTTGTTTGGTGGGACCACTTCTCCCCTGACCGGAGCTGAGTGGCTTCACTTTGTATCAGTTGCAGCTCCTCGATGATCTTCGCTATCGCCTCATGCCCTGCTTCGCCTTGCGGCCACCTATTGAAGCCATCCATCAGACTCTCCGATTCCGGTTTGGTAAAGTCAAAGAACCGGATACCGCGGCCTAGGACCTCATTGACGATCGCGATCGTGGCTTGGCGAGCGGCGCTCTGCAGCGGCCATCTATTGAAACCGATCACCAGGCCCCTGAGATCCTGGGCAGTGAAGTCTGAGAGTCCCGTCCTGCGGCCGGCACGGCGAAGGACCTCGTCCGCGAGCACAACGGTCACTTGACCACACGGCAGCTCCTCCGGCCAATTGCTGAAGCCGTTCACTAGGTTCGCGAGCCCCTGCTGTGAAAAATCGTAGAGCTGAGTGGCGCGGCGCAGAACCTCACGAGCGAGTGCGACGGCTGCTCGGCGAAACGCCGGCTCTTCCGGCCACTTGCTGAAGCCGTTCACCAGGTTCGCCAGGCCCTGTTGGGTAAGATCGGGGAGCTGGACAGCACGCCAAAGTACCTCACCAGCGATCGCAATTGCAGCTTTACGACAGGTCGCATCTTCAGGCCATTTGCAAAACCCGTTCACCAAGTTTGCCAGTCCTTGTTGGCTATAGTGAGGAAGTTGGTCAGCACGGTGCAGGAGCTCACTTGCGATCGCGATTGTGGCTTGACGAGAGACTGCCTCATCCGGCCATTTACTAAAGCCATTCACCAAATTTGCCAGATCCTGCTCGCCAAACTCATGAAACCGGGCGACCCGACGAAGAACTTCGCCTGCGATCGCAATCGTGACTTGACCACACGCCAGCTCTTCCGGCCACTTGCTGAAACCGTTCACCAGGATGGCCAATCCCTGCTGAGGAAACTCGCAGAGCCTGCCGGAACGATGCAGAATTTCGAGTGCAAGCGTGGCTGCTGCTTGGCGCGAAGCCGCCTCATCCGGCCACTTGCTGAATCCGTTGACCAGGCTCACCAATCCTTGCTGTGTAAAGTCGGAGAGTTGGTGATGGCGGCCTGCGCGCCGAATGACATCGCCCGCAATTGCAACCGCCGCCTGGCGAAAGTCTGCTTCTTCCGGCCATTTGCTGAAGCCGTTTATCAGCGCCGCCAGGCTCAGATTGTTCAACTCTTGAAGCGGCCTGCTTTCCTCGCGACAAAACTTCGCTATTCTGATCGCCCCTTTGCGACATTCTGCTCTGTTGGAATGCCGACCGAATGATGCGGCGAATATGGAAAGGGCTCTTATCCCGATTTTTCCAATCAGCGCATGGTCAAGCAGCGACACGCGAGAAGCTATTCTTTCGCAAACGTCCCGGCCGACCTGACCTCCGGCCTTCCGGCTCACCGCATTGCATGTCGTGGCATATCCCCACGATCTCCCGGCACGGATGCTTTCCTCGAAATTCGGCAGGAATCTAGACTGAAACTCAAGCGCAGCCTTTTGCAGAAAGACCGGATGGTCCGCCTTGCGCAGCTGCTTGTCGCGCGCAACCACCACAGTTGAGAATTCAACGATGTCGCGAGCACAATCGATCTCGCTTAGCGCCGTCGTCAGATTGGCTTGAGTAGACATGGGATCTTCCGAGCTTTCACCGCGGCGCCTTGTCCAGCCACAAGCTCAATGCGACTAGTCACCGCTTATGGCTGAATGTTTACCGCCTACGCAGTTGAAGCATCTCTTGCGAGGGCCGGCTGTTCACTCGGCGGGCCCTCACTGCACAGCGAGGAAACGTGATTAAAGCAGTTGTCAGAGACATCCTGCTGCGCGCATCACTCCATCACCTCATGACATATCACGGCTCCGGTTGTTGCAGCGCGATTGACAACGGCCAGCACAGCAGCCCCCTCCCCGCCGATGGACCCAAGGTCCTGCCCATGGCCCGCAAGCGACAATGTCGGCAATTAGGAAGCCATCCCTGTCCGATCATGCTGAACCATTCGACGCCCGTCCTGCCTGCGTTTGTCTTTGCGAGACTACAACCTGACGCAGCGTGGGGTTCAAGCTACTAAATTGGTATCGAAGCGTGGCGTTGCCCAGCCGACTATCGCAGCGGCTAGCAATGGGGCGTCCATTCAGTTCGACACGATTTCGAGTGACATTCACCCAGTGAGGTCCTGCGCTCGCTCCCGCGCTTCGTTCTATCGGGGCGCGCCCCGGATATCGCGGTAACGCTCGTTTTATCTATGGAAGAAAACATTGCCGCCATGCCCTTTCCGGGATGTTGGTGAGCGCGCGCACCTTACCCATAGACATGCTCGTTGGGAAACGCTTGTAATGGTGCGACGGCCAACGACACTGACCAGTCAAGGAAACCGCGAGAGTGCAATGACGCTGCACACGCCGCTGGGGGGCAACATCGATCGCCCCTGGAACGCAGGAATTCCTCAACCCGGACGATCGTAGCGCCGAAAACCCGCAGCAATCCGCAGCAAATTCCGGTCACGCCCCCAGCGTAAGGTGATATCGGTTGATAACAGTCTTGAATACATCGAACCGCTCGCCACATCCGCCAAGCAATGGCGACGAATCGCACAGGTACAACTCCGTCGGCATGAATGCCGACGGAGCGACTACGCAGTGCTGACGCGTACGCGTTGTACCTTCAATGCCCAAGTGAACTGCATCTGTGATGACTTCGATTGATGATAGATTAAGTGAAATCAGATGGGTACGAAACGAGATCTGGCGCTGTCGTAGATTGCTTAAGACGGAACTGCCTCGCGAGGAGAGTGCTGCCGTTGAGAAGCGTCTGCTTGAGCAGCTTTCCGCCTTTGAACGGCTCTTGACGACCGCATTTCCTCTGGTCTTGAGCCCTTCAGTGAACTCAACCAAAAGCAGTCCCATCAGTTCAAGTGAATCCACTGAAACGCTCGTTGAGAACGCCGCAACGGCATCAACCGATTCCTTCCGGATCTCGATCGGCAGTTAATGCGAGCATTTTGGAGAAACACCCCCGCTCCGATGCCTCACTCTCGATGCAGGATCGGAACGTTGTTGACGCCTCGTTTTTTCGGCCCAACGTTTCTCTCCGCCGCGGTTGGCATCACGCGGCGACATTCGACACGCAAGCCTTTGAAATTGTCCCTAAGACAAAACATGGCCGCGTCCATATCGCTACGCCCCGTAAAACGGTCACAGAATCGCATCACGTCTGGTCTGCAAGACGTCAAGATCTCTTCCAATCTTCGTTCTCGCGCGCTAGCGTATCCCGTGACCCACGTGGCTGCGATCGCAACAAGGGCGGTGGCATGGCGAGGCGCGCGGTAAGCCCAACCCGTTCGTCGCTTTTGGCTCAACAGAACTCTCTTAAGCTGCATAACCTTCAGTATTGTTCTTTGCCTCGCAAGTATTGTCTGTTTAGGAAAGTAGGTCGCCCGCATCGACACGAGCGGCCGGCGTCATTTGCGGGACTTCCGACTCATCGTTGCATCGGGTGTCAGGCCTTGCTGCCACGATCAAAACGCAACGCAGGCTGGCTGCATTTGCAGCGGACGGAGCCCAATTTAGGTATTGTGTTTAAGCTTGTGACATTCGCGACGTAGTCCCCAACATGACATTTCTGCAAAGGCGGCAGATCCTGCTTGGCACTGCCTACAACCTGACGCTACGGTCGATTCAAGCACTTTGATCGTCGAACAAGTGTCAATACGCAGCAAAACAGCACATCCATATCTTGGCGGGAGCTCGCAAGGAGAGTTCCTCGGCAATTGCACGCTTCACTGGACGCAGCGTATACGAAGCCTTATCCAACGACGGCCGATAACTGCTCGGCCACGCTGGAACGCAACGCATAGTTGATGGATTCGCAAGGTCACACGATTTCGTCGCGTCAAATGACGCGACGAATTGCGTCGATGCTCCGCGTTTTTGCTCAGCGTCCGATCTAGCAGGCTGTTGAAAAAGGTACTCGCCGCCAACCGGCGAGCGTGATTCATTGGCTCCGACGAGATTCGGAGACGGGGCGTGCGCGGTGGCGATAATCGAACGGGCGAGTTGTTCAGCTACGTCGACCTGGAGGCACGGGTACGGCGTGATCATCCGCTGCGAGCGATCCGGAGGATTGTGAACGAGGCGCTGTCAGAGCTGGAGCGCGAGTTTGCCGCGCTCTATTCGCCGATTGGGAGGCCGTCGATCCCGCCGGAGAAGCTGCTGCGGGCGATGCTGTTGCAGGCGTTTTATTCGATCCGCTCGGAGCGGCTTCTGATGGAGCGGCTGGAATACGACCTGCTGTTCCGCTGGTTCGTCGGCATCGGCGTCGATGACGCAGCCTGGGACCATTCGGTGTTCTCGAAGAACCGCGACCGGCTGCTGGAAGGCGACATCGCGGCGAAGTTCCTGGCGGCGGTGCTGGCGCAGCCCAGGGTGAAGAAGCTGCTGTCGAGTGATCACTTCTCGGTCGATGGCACGCTGATCGAGGCCTGGGCCTCGATGAAGAGTGTCAAGCCGAAGGACGGCTCCGGCGAGCCGCCGGCGCAAGGCGGCCGCAATGCTGATGCGGACTTCCACGGCCAGAAACGCTCGAATGACACCCATGCTTCGACCACCGATCCAGACGCCAGGCTGTATCGCAAGGGCAAAGGCAAGGAGACGAAGCTGTGCTTCATCGGGCACGGGCTGATGGAGAACCGCCACGGTCTGCTGGTCGATGCCTGCCTGACGCAGGCCGATGGGCATGCCGAGCGGGTGGCCGCGCTGCACATGATCGAGCCTCGTGCTGACCGGCCGACAGCGATCACGCTTGGCGCCGACAAAGCCTACGACGTGGAAGACTTCGTCAACGAACTGCGCTCGATGAACGTGACGCCGCATGTGACACAGAACACCAGCGGCCGCCGCTCTACGATTGACGGGCGAACAACCCGGCACGGCGGCTATGCGGTCAGCCAGCGCATCCGCAAGCGGATCGAGGAGGCATTCGGCTGGATCAAGACGATCGCGGGGCAAGAGAAGACCCGCTTCCGTGGCCGTGATCGGGTCGCATGGGCCTTTACCTTCGCTGCCACCGCCTACAATCTGGTGCGGCTGCCCAAGCTGATCGCGGAGACCGGCTGATGGCCAAGGTGCCCGGTCTCGCCAAGGCCTTTGCAGGCCGCTGGCGCATCGTCGAGATGGACGTCTGGGATAGCGACTTCCTCGATCTTGTCGAGGAGGCGCATCTCACCTTCCAGGGCAAGTCCGATGGCGAAATCGCCTTTGGGGCTCTCAAGGGGTTCCTGGACGTGCGCTACGGCACCCGCGACGGATCGGCGTGCGCGGAGTTCTCATGGGAAGGGCACGATGAGAACGATCCGTCCTGCGGTCGCGGATGGGCTATGGTCGGCACTGCAGACAGGCTCGTCGGCCACTTCTACATCCACAACGGCGACGATTCAGCCTTCGTTTGCGAACGCGGCTGAGTTCTTCAACAGCCTGCTAGTTGTAAGCCTACGCGTCTAAAATCGCGCAACCGACAGCTTTATGGCTTGCCTATCGGTTGAGATAGTAGGCCGAAATATACTTCGTCAGCATGGCCATCGTCGCGTGTGGAACGCCGGTTGATCCCAAAGGTTCGAGCCGACTGCTGGCATTCCTGCAATTGTTCAAGACCAAATCAACGGCCCCCCTTGACCTCCATTGGCACGGCGGTTGCTACTACGCAGCAACAGCGGATCAGACTTGGATGAGTACCCCAATGGATGTCGCTCGTCTTTGATCGCTGGGAGTCATTTCGATGATAGGCAGGCTAGCTGCGACCCGCACCCTGCTCGCGACTTCCACGAATTACGACAAAGGCAGGCTTGGGATGAGGAAATCAGCGGCACGAACGCTTTACATCGCAGCCAAGCTGTGCGTTCTGGCCGCTGGGATTCTGGCATCGTCAACGGCAGGCGCCGATGATGATTTGATGAGTGCGGCGAGGCAGATTTTCAAGCCGATCCCCTCTATTGTTCCTGCGGTCAAGAACAACCCTATTACCCACGAAAAGGTTGCACTCGGCAAGATCCTGTTCTTCGATCCGAGGCTATCGGCGAGCGGGGTCATCAGCTGCAATACATGTCACAATCTTGGGACCGGCGGAGCAGATGCCGGCCCGAGGTCGCTTGGTCATCGCTGGCAGCTAGGTTCACGTCGAGCGCCAACGGTCTATAACGCGGTCTTCAATGTGGCACAGTTCTGGGACGGACGCGCGGCTGACCTCAAGGCACAAGCCGTAGGCCCTGTCCAGGCCAGTGCGGAAATGAATGCAACGCCTGCTCGCCTTCTTAATACGTTGAATTCAATGACTGATTATATTGTCATGTTCAGCAAGGCGTTCCCGAACGACGCGACGCCCATTACCTTTGACAATTTCGCCAAGGCCATCGAGGCATTCGAGGCGACCTTGATCACGCCCGCCGCTCCCTTCGATCAATACCTCGAGGGCGATGCGTATGCTCTCAGTACTCAGCAGAAAGCAGGATTAAAGCTGTTCATAGAAAAGGGATGCTCGTCATGCCACAATGGTATCAACGTCGGCGGCCAGGACTACTTCCCGTTCGGCGTGACGGAACGGCCAACCGCAAGCCTGCTGCCGAGGGACGACAAGGGCCGTTTCGCCGTCACCAAGGTCCCCAGCGACGAGTATGTTTTTCGCTCCGCGCCGTTGCGCAATGTCGCATTGCGTCCTCCCTACTTCCATTCGGGCCAAGTTTGGAGCCTCAAGCAAGCTGTTGGCGTGATGAGTGAAATACAACTCGGCGCGAAGCTCAACGATAGAGAAACAGACGACATCGTCGCGTTTCTAAATTCACTTACCGGGCAGTTGCCTAAGATCGATTATCCGATATTACCCGCGCGCACCGACACAACGCCAAAGCCCTCTATGGAACAATAGGGCAAATAGGCTGTCGGCTTACAGAGCCAGGCTCGTCAAACTTGCCAAGGGAGGAAGGTGCGGGCACCCAAGCTTCCCGCAGCGACGTCAAAGAGCACCGTGTCGAGCCGGAGCTCACAATCAAACGAATTCGGCGCTGAGTTCTTCCGGCTTGCCTGAGCGCCCCCGGCTTCTCGACTCTCATTTGGAGCGAGGACCGGGCGCGACGTCGCGGGGTTCGCAGCCGACCGCCGCGCGCAGCGTTCGCGCCCTGATTTGCGGCGAATTGATGAGGCCGTTGTAGGCATCAGCAGCTGCGTGCGCCGATCAGGATGGAGGTACGCATGACAGCATGTGCGAGAGACCTCGTAGTAGATCGCAACGAGCGTTTCTCAATTTCGAGAACGCGATCGTGGCGCCCCACGCATCGAGGCCTGGATCCTCGATGGATGGTCAGCCATCATGGCCTGATTTGCTCTTCGGCAGTTCAATCGAGCCCGTGTTCCAGTTTGGCGCTGTTTGCTCGAGAATGTTACGGACCAAGAACTCCAGGAGTTTGAGCTGGGCATAACTGCCCGGCGTTCCGTGGTCTGCGCCTGGCACATACAGCATGTCGAAGTATTTTCCCGCCTTGATAAGCCGATCGGCAAGCTGGAACGTGGCGGAAGGATCGACGTTGCGGTCCATTTCGCCGACTATGAGAAGCAATCTACCTTGCAGTTTGGCGGCATTGTCGATGGCGGAGGATTGCGAATATTCGATGCCGACGGGCCACCCCATCCACTGTTCGTTCCACCAGATCTTGTCCAGCCGGTTGTCGTAGCAGCCACTGTTCGCGACCGCGACCTTATAGAAATCGGGATGGAAAAGTAACGCGCTCACCGCGTTTTGCCCACCGGCGGAAGCGCCAAAAATGCCGACGTTGGATATATCATACCAGGAATACTTCGCACTCGCCGCCTTGTGCCATAGGATCCGGTCCGCAAAGCCAGCGTCCTTCAGATTTTTCCAGGCAACGTCGTGGAACGCGCGCGAGCGATGGTTGGTACCCATTCCATCAATCTGAACAACGATAAAGCCGAGTTGTGTGAGCGGCTCGATTGAAGCTGAGAAGGACTTGGGAACGAAGGAACCGGTGGGGCCTGCATAGATGTGCTCCACCACCGGATATCTCTTGCGCTGATCGAAATTGGTCGGCAAGTGAATAACGCCCCATATGTCCGTCTTGCCGTCGCGTCCCTTGGCGTTGAAGCTGAGCGGCGGCTGCCAGCCAGCGGCTATGAGCTCGGAGATCTCCGCGCTCTCAACCTGCATCAGTTCGGCATTATCACTGGCGCGATACAGCACCATGCGAGGCGGAACGCCGATGCGTGACCACAGGTCGACATAGTAGCGACCGCTAGGCGAGAACTCGATGTGATGATTGGCTGGCTCGGGCGTCAGCGGCGTGAGTCCTTTTCCATCAAAGCCAATGCGATAGGCATGGACGAAATAGGGATCCTCATCAGGGTTCATTCCGCTGGCGCCAAACCAAATCTCACGCTTCACTGGATCGACACAATACACCGCACGGACCACCCAATCTCCTTTGGTGATCTGGTTCTTGAGCTCGCCTGTTCGGCCGTCGAACAAATAGAGGTGCTCGTAACCATCGCGCTCCGAGGCCCAGATGATCTCCTTTCCATCATCGACGTCATAGCGAAACGTTTTTCCACTATTCAGCTGCTTCATCACCAGTGCCTGGTAGTCGACGAAGGTCTTGCTTGCCTCATCAATCAACGCGCGCGCTTTGCCCGTGGCGGCGTCGACCTCCACCAGGCGATAGAGCTGATGGCCACGCTGATTGTATTCGAAGGTAAAGCCCCGTCCGTCCTTCCACCATCGGATCGCCGAAAGACCGTAAGGATTCTGAAACGCGGCATTATCGATTGTGACCGCGCGTCGGCTGCTGACATCAAACAGCACGGGTTGGAGCAATGCCAAGGCATCACCGGGTTTTGGATACACCATGGTCAGATGTCTGGGTTGACGCTGGTGCGCCGGCGACGATTCGAGGTAATGGACTTCCCGTTGTTGGGCTGGACGGATTCGGTAGACGGCCAGGTGAGTTGAGGCTGGAGACCATCTTAGTGTCGAGAGAGCATAATAGTCACTCTCAGCTCCGTCCCAGGTCGACTGGATGTCCTGCAAACCGTCTTGGCTGCGCAGGAAGAGATTGTAGTTTCGAATATAGGCCAGCCATTTGCCATCAGGTGATGCGCTTGTCTTGTTTGGATCGTTCTCTGCCGGTGGCGTGTCGTCGTAGGGGCTCTGCTGATTGGCGCCCGAGTGCATTGCATTGCCGGTGCAGGCATAGCTTGCAAGCTCGCAGCTCCAATGCGTATGCTCGAGGTCGAAGCTCATCCTGCCACCCTTGTCGGTCAGCTCGAAATGGTCGAAGGGAAGATTCTCGGGCTGATAGTTCTTGTGGCTCGCTCTGTTCAGAGCAGCCGCGAGTCCGGCTTGATCAAAAGCGGGCTCCTTTACGCCTTTTTCGGCATCAACCAGGATAAACTGGTGCTTGCCATGGGTCGTCCGCCGATAGATGAACGCCTCGCGCTCGCCGAGCCAAAACGGCACGTCGGGGACATTGACGGTAAGCCGGCCATATCGGTCTGCGGTCGTCAGTGCACGCTCGTAATCCGACCGCGCGAGGGGCGCATTCACGACATCCTCCGCCGCGTGCGCCTGCGCTGCTTTGCAAGCCAACAGCGCAAGCATTAAGGCAACCAATCTGTACATTATGATTCGCGTCCCCTCTTAGTGCGCGGACCCCGATGCGAGGTCACTTCGCGATTGATGCGCGGCTCTTCGGTGCGGCTGGCCTTCTTGCTACTTTAGGCGACATGCCCCTTCGGCTCAGCCTCGGGTGGATTCGTACCTGACGAACATTCGGCTCGGCGGCTCGCCAGCAGCCGCAAGTGCCGCCAACAATCCTCACACAGCAACATGAGCAAACGCCGCGCGCCATTTTGCAACGAGCGCTGCAGCGCCGACATTGTCGCATTACTTCCGTGCTCCTTATGCTGAGCAGACTCTATGCCAACTGATGTATATCGCTGCGGCTTCCTCTGCGCACAAGTTTGCCGATTATGCCGAAACGAGGTGGGCGTTTGAGGCCAAACAAAACACGCATGCTGCGCGTGGTCACCTGTGGCGAATGACTCCAAGGAACGCCATTTTGTGGGGAGCTATTTGTCCCGCCTCGGCAACCACTCGAATAAGTAGCCCCTGGGACTTCGGGCAACACGGACCGCACCGGGCTATAGATCGACGCGGGGTCAATGCGACGAAAACTCACGCGATGAGCCGTGGAGACATTCGCGGCAATCCATCGCAGATCATCCTCGACACCTTGGCCGCCGGTCGCCAACGAAATGAACGCGCTGAGAGCTTCTGGCATGTGGTGATATCGTAGTATATATTGCAGGCTTTCGAGGCGAATTCTGACGAACTAACGCGCGCACTTGGAACAGCCCGAAGCAAATCGGGCGCTTATCGGCGTCAAGCGTGAGGACTTTTCTGAACGCCTCTAACCGTGCCGCTGCTCGCGCGGCCAGTCCGCCAGCGAGTACCGCATGTCAAAATGAATGTGCCGTACGACCTAACAACGCGACGCTCGCCGCTTCCTCCACAAGCGCCGGTGTGGCCGTAATTCATTAGATATCCGAGCGGCTCTGCCTCGCCAGATCGCGTGCTCCCATCTCAACGGCTATCGAGACCAGGCGGTAGGTGTCGCCGATCAGATGGATCATTTCACCTCCGCTGACACTTCGTTGACTATCGCGGCGGCCCGCCGCAATTGACGGGCTTCCAACGATCAACTCAGTGGCGGCATCAGTACAGATGACCCTAATGGGTGTCGTCGGGTCCGCCTCCAGGACTGCGATGTCGCACACTCGATACGGTGACTGCGGAGCGCGAATGCGAAGTCGGGCGATAGTCATGGCTTCTTTCGTTCTCCTATGCGTCCGCAGCAGGACGCGAGAGCGGTCCAGGCAGCGGGCGCACGCGATTGTTCGCAGGCGAAACCACCTGCGTGCTGGTGATGAGATCAGGAGATTATTCGTGAGTTCGCGCGTGAGGCGTCGTCCTGAGGGTCGCAAGGGAGATCGCGCTAGGGGGTGGACGAGAGCTAGATCGTGATGCTGATAAGCTCAGGGTAAGGCGGATTTTCGAATGTCCTCCAAGAGATCTTGCTAAATGGTCCAATGCAGCCGAAGAGCGCCCCTTTTGTCGACGCAGATCCGACGGACGACAGATTGTAGCGACGCCTCCAACATCGTTCTCGATGCAAGAGCCGACGGCATCATCTTCAGGTATCTATCTCATGCGTCCTGCGTGGCCGATTGGCGACGCAAACGTCCGAAACCGGACGAGACGATGAGGCCATTCCACACGCTGGGTGGGACATATAAGAGTTTCACATGAGCCAAGCGGGCCGTGCGCCATTTTTTCGAACCGGCACGCAGATTGCTGGGTGAGCAGCAAGGAGCTACCGCGACGAAAGCAGTCGTGGCGATCCATCTTCAGGGCCCCAATAAGGTTTATCCGGTTGATCCTATTCGATCTGGCTTTGATGCTGCTTGCGCCTGACGTTGCGGAAGCCATGAATGAGGGCACCGGCGCACACTTCATATTGGTCACCAAAGCTCTGGCGACTTTCAAGCCGATTGCTGGCCCCGAGGCGGCATCAAGCTCTGGCGGTAGCCGACACCTCTACAGCCAAACGACGCAAGCCTTGCCAGTTCAGCCAGCGGACAATCGGCGTCCAGCCAAGCCGCCTGAGGATTCCGCGGTATTGGATTCCCGCCTTGCGTGTGTGATTGGTATGCGCGCCCGGCAGCGTTCGATTGCCACGATCCTCAATGGCGCGGAGACGCTCAAGATGCCGGCTGTCGTAACACCGTCGATCTGCAATGCTGCCCCCGCGCCTTTTGGCTTCCTCGGGGCGGCGACGCCGCGCTGGAGCCAAGCAGAATGGATTGTCGGCGGCATGGTGATCATCGCCTTTGCGGCCATTCTCCTCGTGATTTGATGGAAAGATACAGCATAGGCGCGGGCAGGTGAGAGAAGCAAGGCCGGGTTATATCGAAGTCGCCTTCAACGGTGCTCCCGCAGGCATCCCGCTGGATGCGCAATTCATCGTACCGGCCAAAGGTGTCACGGCGATTTTCGGTCCTCCGGGGTGCGGCAAGACCACACTCGCGCGTTGCATCGCCGGCATCCAGCCTCTACCGAGTGGATTCTGCGGCGTTGATGGTGAAATTTGGCAGAACGAGACGACGTTTCGACCGCCTCATCTGCGCCCTGTCGCATATGTATTTCAGCGACCCATTCTTTTTTCTCATTTGTCTGTCAAGCGCACCCTTCTGTACAATGCATCGAAATCGAGGGTGACACTGATCGACTTTGAAGGTGTGGTCAAGTTGCTCGACTTAGCGTCACTGCTTGACTGTTCTCCGTCACATCTTTCTGGCGCCGAGCGACAGCGAGTTGCCCTAGGCAGCGCGCTACTAGCCCAACCGCGGCTACTTTTGCTGGATGACCCGCTCATTGTGCTCGACCGTCCCGCCAAGCGCGAGATTCTGCCATTTATCGAGCGCATGCGTGAAGAGCTCAGGTTGCCGATGATCTATGTCTGCCATGACATGGCTGACATCGAGCGCTTTGCCGATCATCTCGTCATGATGAAAGATGGCATCGTGACTGCGGCCGGACCGCTTCAAGTCGTTCAGAGTCATCCAGCGCTTGCCGCGCGTGGCGAAGCGGCGGTTTGCGTTGATACCGTGGTCGGCGGCTACGACGGGCGCTATGGACTCATCATCGTCCGCCTCAGAGGCGCGCGTCTGCTAATACCTGGGCCGCCGCTCAGACCTGGCGCGCAGCTACGGCTGCGCATTGCAGCCGCCGATGTCAGCATCGTGCGCGAGGCTCCACGCGCAAGCTCCTTCCTGAATGTCTTTCCGGCACGCATCAAAGCCTCCCTTCCGTTCGACGAATCGGAGATCACGTTGGTTCTATCGCTCGAAACTGGCCGTTCGGGCGTGCCGCTTTTGTCCCGCATCACACGCCGCTCCTATGATACGCTAGGGCTCAGCAACGGAATGGACGTATTCGCCGAGGTCGCGCGAGCCTTGCCGGTCTCAACCCCCGAGCGGTTGCTCATAACGCCTGCGATACCACTCGGAGATGCTCTACAGCGGCGCGCCGACACCCGAAACGAACAGAACTCGGATCACGGCCATGATCGACAATTTTGACAACGTCGATCCGACAGCTTTGGCGGCGATTCTCTACCAGCCAAAGGACGATGCCGATAGGCTGATTGCCGATTTCGTCCAGGATCTCGCGCGGCATGACGTACGCGTCGGCGGCATCGTCCAGCGACACTTTATAAATACAAACGGCACGCACGTTATGCTCGCCGTCGACGTTGCGACAGGGCGAGAGATCTCGATTTCCCAGCTACTCGGCAGCGGGGCAGCGTCCTGTACGCTCGATACAAACGGACTAGCTGAGGCCGCAGTTGTCGTTTCCCAAGCGCTTCGCGACAAAGTCGATCTCCTCGTGATCAGCAAATTCGCCAAACAAGAAGCGGTTGGCCGCGGCCTGCGAGCTGAATTTGTTGACGCGATCACTCGGGGTGTGCCGCTCCTGACAGCTGTTCCAAGAAATTCCCTTGTCGATTGGAGCGCTTTTACGGGTGATGTTGGCATGCTGCTCCCTTGCGATCGTCAAGCCGTAGAGGAATGGTGGCGCGACGTCGCCACGCGCCCGGCGCGACGCCGCGCTTTCAATCCCAGCTGGAGCTATTTGGGGACTATGATACCGGACAGCTTGATGACGGTTGCGAGAATAATGCCAAGATCGGCTCCGGAATCGCCGGTTGCGCTCCTTCACGGCTTACAAAAACAACCCTAGCTTCGCAGCCGTTTCACACCGTGAGATATCCGGATGCTGTGCCGCCAGCGCCGAGGTCCATTCTCGGTAGGCAAGTAGCCGTTTCGACCAGCGGTTCAATCGCTGGTCGAGGAATCTGGCTGCGACTTTTTAACTGCGGTACCCCACTCGTGATATACGCACGCGCTCACCGACGGTTCCAAGCGATCGAGCATCGCGTTTCCACGCGGCGCAATGGAGGCGGATGTGAGAGCCATCGGACCTCACGATCAGATGCCTGCGCCCGGGCCGCTGGTTAGCTTCGTTGCGACAATCCGATCTTGAGAACGGATGGCATATAGCTTGCTTCACCAGTGATGGCACAAACGCAAAGCAAACTTGTGAGGTCAGCATGCTCGGAATTGGAAGTCAGTTGCCGCCGTTCGAAATCACTGGCGTGAAGCCCGGCTTTCAGGCGCATGAAGAAGAAGGACACAGCGCGTTCGAGACGCTGACCGAAACGAGCTTCCCCGAAAAATGGAAGATCATCTTTTTCTATCCCAAAGATTTCACGTTCGTCTGTCCGACCGAGATCGCCGAGTTCGGCCGGCTATCCAAGGAATTCGCCGATCGCGATGCTGTCGTAATGGGTGGTTCGACTGACAATGAGTTCTGCAAGCTTGCCTGGCGGCGCTCGCATGCAGACCTGCACAATTTACCGATTTGGCAGTTTGCCGACACAAAAGGGACCTTAGTCGATGGCCTTGGCGTGCGTTCGCCCGAGGGCGTCGCCTATCGCTACACCTTTATCGTCGATCCCGAGAACACAATCCAACACATCTATGCGACCAATCTCAATGTCGGGCGTAGCCCCAAGGACACGCTCCGCGTTCTGGACGCGCTACAAACCGACGAACTTTGTCCCTGTAACCGCGAAGTCGGCGGCGAAACACTGAAGGTTGCGTGAGGCGGCATGTCGTCGATTGAGCAGTTGAATGAGACGATTCCCAATTTCGCCAAGGACGTCAGGCTTAACCTTGCGTCATTGCTGGCCGATGATACGCTGTCGCCGCAGCGACAATACGGCCTGCTGCTGGCGAGCGCCATTGCCACTCGCAATGCAGCCCTGATTACCGCGATTGAAGCGGCAGCCACCGCCGTGATGACGCCTGCGGCGATCGCCGCAGCGAAATCTGCAGCCTCTGTGATGGCGATGAACAACGTCTACTACCGATTCGTTCATCTCGTATCCAATCCGGAATACAAGACCATGCCGCCACGGCTGCGCATGAACGTGATCGGCAATCCCGGCGTGGATAAGTCCGATTTCGAGCTGTGGTCGCTAGCAGTCTCGGCCATAAACGGCTGCGGTGCCTGTGTCGACGCTCACGAGAAGACGCTGCGGGCTGAGGGCGTCAGTTCCGGAGTGATCCAGACTGCCGTGCGCTTTGCTGCGATTGTGCAATCAGTGGCGGTTGCGATCGAGGCCGCCGGCCCGGCTCCTTCCACGGCGATGGGCTGAATATCCTTTGCGCCGTCGAATCGACTCCGTTTGTGGCACCACTCAATGGTGCCACAACCAGTCCTTCGCCGGTCCAGAGCGGGTGTAATATCCTCAAGCTGTGCCTCGCCGGGCGTCCCCCACGGCTGCGCGCCTCGTTCGAATCCACCTGCAGTGCAGATGAGCCAGAATGCCCGCAAAGGCGGTGAAATCCCCCGTCTCATGGCGATCACATCGCGGCCCTTTGTTGCACTTCACCCAAACTTGAACAGCACGCCGTAACCGCCGCGCGGATAACTCCACTTGATGTCACCGGTGGGTTCGGCGATCACACGGCAGGTGCCGCACTCAATGCAGCCGTCGACGGTTATCTCAACTTGGCCGTTGTCGTTGAGTTCGTAGCATCGCGCGGGACAGGCGCTCAAAAGCGCAAGTAGCTGTGGCGACGGCGTCGTGTGCGCGCGCACCGTGACGTGAGGGCGACCGACGTCGACAAGATAGCGGTTGTAGTACAGCTTGTCTTCGACGCGTACTGTAGGCTCGACATTCATGCTTTGATCTTCCATTGCTGGACTTCACACTGTTGCCGGTCAGCGCCAGGCCCGGGTAAAACGACACGCATCGCCGAACAGACCTGTCCATGACCGCGCCTTGACGAAGGATTTCAAGGTCGCCTTCTCCTTCTCAACCTTCGGCGTGCCATCGACACGTACAAAGTTCTGCAGCGCCTTGGAAATAAGCTGCGGATAGGTAAGGAAGAAGTTTTGCGAATGGGTGTGCATCAGCATCGGCATATCCTTGTACTTCTTTAGATCTTTGATGACAAAGGACTCGTCGAGCATCTTCTTGTAGAGCGACAGATTTGTCGCGGTCATCGGCTCGCGGCGCGATTTTACCTGGGCGATCGCTTCGGCCGCGATGCGGCCTGAAGTCATCGCAAGATTGGAACCTTCGCGATGAATGGCATTGTTGAGCTGCGCCGCGTCCCCGACCACCACCCAGCCCTCGCCGTAGAGCTGCGGGATTGCCTTGTAGCCGCCTTCAGGAATGAGATGCGCCGCGTATTCCTTGACTTCGGAACCTGCGATGAGCGGCGCCACGGACGGATGCTGCTTGAAATGATCGAGCATGCCGTAGGGCGTCTGGGCGGTGCGCTGGAAATCAGCGACGAGACAGCCGATGCCGAGCGAAATGCACTCCTTGTTGGCATAGATGAAACCCATTCCGGTCATGCCGCGAGAAATGGTACCGGCCGCCTCGATCACAACGCCTTCGTCGCCCTTGAGATTGAAACGGGCCTCGATAGTCTCGCGAGGCAAAAAGTGCATTTCCTTCACCGCGAGTGCCACATTATCGGGTTTCGGCCGCGACCGCAGGCCCGCGCGCGTCCCGAGCAGGCCATTGACACCCTCGGCCAGCACGACGACGTCGGCGTGTATTTCGCCGTCGCGGCGATCAGTACGAACCCCGACGATCCTCTCGCGGTCGTCCCGTACGAGCTCGGTGACTGTCGTCTCGCACAGCACGGTCGCGCCGGCCTCCCGCACCTTCGAGGAGAACCATTTGTCAAACTGCGCGCGTATGATCGTGTATCTGTTCGGCCGCTCCTCGTTGAAGTCATCCGAGCGGTAGTGCATGCCAACATGCGAGCGATCGTCCATCATCCAGAACCGCTGTTCGACCAGATGGCGCTCGAGCGGCGCCTCCCCGCGAAACTCGGGGATCAGCTTTTCCATCATGTCGGCATAGAGAATTGCGCCCTGCACATTCTTCGATCCCGGATATTCGCCTCGCTCGAGCTGCAGCACCTTCATGCCGCGCTTGGCCATGGTCAACGCCGCTGCGTTTCCAGCCATACCGGCTCCGACCACGATCGCATCAAACCTCTCTTCGATCATCACGGCATCTCCTCTAGACCGCGAGCCGGGCGCGCGAATCCGGCAAAAGCCTGGCGCGAAATGCGGCCGTCAGCGACGGGAGCAACTGCATGGCGTCGCTGATGATCGCGACATGGGCGAAGTCGAAGATCGGCGCGTTTTTGTCGGTATTGATGGCGACGATCAGGTCCGCCCCCTCCACGCCGACCCTGTGCTGGATCGCGCCGGAAATGCCGGCCGCAATATAGAGCTTTGGCCGAATGGTCTTGCCGGTCTGGCCGATCTGCCGGTCAGACGTCACCCATCCCTTCTGCACCAGAGGACGCGAGCAGCCATACTCGGCGCCAAGCAGAGTTGCTAGCTCGCGCACCAGCCGAAAATTCTCGAGCGATCCCAGTCCTAGGCCGCCGGCGACGACAACATCGGCATAGGCTAGATTTGACGTTTCGGAATCCCGGTCGGGAATGAACGTCAGCACCTTCGTGACGATATCGTCTTCAACAAGGCCAAGCGGATGGATGATGATACGAGCGGCATCGCGTACGACGCGCTCCGGCATCGGCATGACGCGCGGGCGGACGGTTGCCATCTGTGGACGATAGTTCAAGGTATAAATCGTGCACAGCAGCGAGCCGCCAAAGGTCGGACGCGTCGCCGCAAGCGAACCGTCGGCGTCGACGTCGAGCGCAGTACAGTCGGCTGTGAGTCCCGTCGACAAGGTGGTCGCCACCGAACCTGCAAGATCGCGACCGAGTGTCGTCGCGCCTAACAACAGGATCTCAGGCTTGTAGGTGTTGACGAGTTCGGTTAGCGCTTTAGTGTATGATTCGTTGCGGTAATCCGACAATACATTGTCGCTCACGAGATAGGCCAGATCGGCGCCATAGCAAAATGACTCCAGCGCGGCGTTGCGCGTCGGCTGCCCCTCCGGACCGATAACGACCGCGGCGAGATTCACCTTCAGCCTGTCGGCAAGCCTGCGCCCCGCTCCCATGAGCTCCCAGGAAACCGGATGCACCTGGCCACGCTCCTGCTCGACAAAAACCCAGACATGCTTGTAGGCCTTGAAGTGCTCCGGAAGTTCCTTTTTGGCCGCCGCGCGGCCGGCCGCCGGCGCGGCCGTTTTGGTGACATTGCTCATGCTTTAAATTCCCCTCAAAATGCGCGCGCCCGCGCCACAGGATTGGTTTCTACTTCGGCTGGCTGGAGATCACTTTTGATCAGCAGATGGCTTGCTGCTCGTTGTTTCCGCTTGCTCGGCGCGGCCCGACCGCGCAACGAGAGGCGTCGCACGGGGTGAACGTACCTGGCTGGCCAAGTTCCGAGATGGCCCCAAGACAGGTTCATTGCGCGCTCTATTCGACAAGCGCCAGCAAGGCGGCCTGGCCACTGCGGTCACTCTAATTGACTCTCTCCATGGCTGATTACGCCGGTCCGCTTGCTGCGCAATAGCTGCACCTTGCTTTCGGCCTAGCGCTCCGCATCGGCCGTGACGACTCGGTCGATGCCACCGCACTTTCATGCGATGAGTGCTCGGCCGCCAGCGCCGCCGACTCGCAGGGGAGGTTTGGCTCTTTTCCTGGCGCATGTTGCTATCGGCTCTGAGGTAGCTGTGGATCTGCGCGCAAGTGGGCACCCGCCTGATTTGGACGATGATATGCATACGTTTCCGAGGTGTGGCGCTGACGGGCGAGTTACCCATTGCCTCCCATCGCGGGCTCGATGGCAGTTTCAATTGCGTCAAAAGCCATTTGGGGTGCCACTGCGCGAGCGTGAACCACGAGATGATGCCGCACAACTCGGCCGGCAGTAGACGTAGCGTGAAAGGTCTTCCTTCAAATCTCATCTCGAACGGCTACCATTTGTCTGCATCGATGACCGGATCGACCCGACAACAGCAAGTGTCGTACCAGTTGCAAAACTCGGGGAAGATTAGGCGAACGCAATGACTTAGGGGACACTTGGAAGGGCTGCTAATCCCCAGGACACGACCACTCCGAACATGGGTCGGGAATACGACAGCGCCGCGCGAGCCATGGCTGCGGAGAGTCGATCCGGAAGAAGACGAAGGTTGCACGAGGGATCATCACCACGCCACACTTGGTGACAAACCTTGAAAGCGCGAGATCACTTCAGCTCGCTCAATGGGACAAAGGCCATCGGCTTGTCATGGTCTGCAACAGCATCCTTCAAAACCTTGAACACCCGCTGGTCGATTGGCGACGATGCCACGAAGTCGGCATAGGCCTGTTCCAGCATCGCTTTGCAACGAGCTCTGATGTCCGGTTCTGCGGCACCAGCGAATTGCTCCTTGGCAAGATATTGTCCCATGCGCTTTAGGATGTGAAGGCGCGCGACATTGACGATTCCGGGGTCGTATTCGACGCCTAGCAGTGAAAAAAACTCTTCCGCGGACGAGGCTTTGTTGAGCCGATCCAGGATACCGGCTGATGGGTGCGAGTTACTCATCGAAAACTCCCTTTGAATTGGCACGTGGACGATCGGCGACAGCGCGGCACCGCCTGGTGATCCTGCTGCAGCCAACCTCGCGCGACCATGCTGAGGCAGGCCGTCGTGGCCGTCGATTAACGATGCCCGATACCGTCCTCGCGGCGCTTGGTTTTCGAATAGCCTGTCCAGATCTTGCTGGGTACGCCTCTTCAGGCCGGGTGGGGCGACAAGTATCCGCACACATCGCGCCAGATCGCTGCTACTGTTTCGCGCTCGACCGGCACCTTGTGCTTTATGGCATGCTTGCGGACTTGCGTCAGGATCTGTCTGGCTTGGTCGGCGCTGGCGACGAGCTGTAATTCATTGAGCAACGCGGTGATCGCCGACAGCCCGGAATGCTTACCGATCACAAAACTGTTGCGGCGCCCAAGCAGAACCGGATCAAGCGACTGGTAGGTACGTTGATCTTTTAAAAGGCCATCCACGTGAATGCCCGATTCATGCGTAAAAATATGCTCTCCGACGATGGCTTTGTTCAGAGGAATCGCACGTGCGGCTGCCGCTGCAACCACTGCGGCGACCTTCTCGAGTTCCGGAAGTATGATGCCGGTCTCGCGCCTGTAGAGCTGCTTGAGCGCGACCGCGACTTCCTCGAGCGGTGCATTTCCAGCCCGTTCGCCGAGGCCGATAACGGTTACCGAGGCGTGGCTCGCGCCGGCCTTGATGGCGGAGAGCGTGTTGGCGGTTGCGAGGCCGAGATCGTCGTGACCATGAAACTCAAGTTCGAGATCGGTGGTCGCCCGCAAATTTCCGACCAGAGCGGAGGTTGTGTCCGGGTCGAGCACACTGAGCGTATCGGCAATACGAAAGCGACGCGCTCCCGCCGATTTTGCCGCGGCTATCAGTCTGATGAGAAAGTCGATGTCGGCGCGGGAGGAGTCCTCGCCGCCGACGGCAACCTCAAGTCCCCGCTCACGTGCATAACCTACGACTCGCTTCACTTGTTCCAGCGCCAGGTCGCGACGACCGCCAAGCTTGGCCGCGATCTGGATATCGGAACTCGGGATCGACACATTGACCATGGACACCTTCGCTTCGATCGCCGCGTCGATGTCGGCTTCGCGCATCCGGCACCAGCCTATGGTGGTCAGCGGAAGCTCTGCTTCGACGATTGCGTGGATGGCGGTGATCTCCTCGTTGCCCATCGCGGGCGTTCCCGCCTCGATCTCCGTCACGCCGGCCCGCGCCAGCGCCTGCGCGATCGCCAGCTTTTCCTCTGTGGTGAACGCAACGCCAGGCGCCTGCTCGCCGTCGCGTAATGTCGTGTCGTTGAGCACGGTCGGCTTGGCGCTCGCCTGCTCGGGCCAAGCCGGCTTGGCGGTCTTGGTAGCGGCCATCACGAAAGGGCTCCTTATTGCTTTTGACCCACAGGCGCTTCAGCAACCCCCATGCCAGCCCGCCACGCTTTTTAACCCGTTGAAAACAATATGCTTACTTCAGCGGCTAGCTTGCCTTCGCTAATTGATTGTCGCAAACGCGACAGGCTTATGAAGCGGACGGCTCATCCTGCCTCTCGCAACACCGAGCTCGAATGTTAACGCGATTGCGACACGCCGGTAGGCACGAATGTCGCGGAGTATTTGTGGCCCGCCCGCCTTAGACCCATGGTCGCGCGCGCATCGAAACGGCGTTAGGCCGCGCCCTCCAGTTCCTGCTGAACTCGCCAAAGCGCGCGCGGGTTCTAGCTGACTTGAGCGATCGAGCCTTGCAACGGCTTAAATGGGCCAGTCGACGCCGATGACCGGGCGAGCCGTCTGCAACAGAACGTCACGCCGACGTTCTGCCATCCGGCTCTCGCCGCTTTCTTCGCCGAAGCAGAGATTGAAATCGCTACATTGCGTGCAAACGGGCGTTGTACACATGACGAGGCCTTCATCCTCGCACAGCGAGCGGTAGAAGAAGCGCTTCCAGCGCATATTGTTGTTATTGCGCGCGGCGAGCGGCGCGAAGTGGCGACTTAGCAGCCGAGAGAGTTCGCCACGATTGCGTAATCCGAGATCTTCCCACAAGTGGTTTGGCTCTATGGCGCGGCGTGCGATCATCGCGGCCAGCCAACCCCCGATACGTCCTTCCGTTGAGCGTTGCTTGAGCAAGAGATCGCGCACCATTGCGATTTCGTCGTTCTCATCGCACTTGAAAGCCAGGAGCTGCTCCGACACCTTGACCCCGATCGATGGAAAATGGTGGTCCAGCAGGGCCGCCAGCTCGTGGCCGGACAGGCCGGCCTTCTCGGGAAGCGGGCCACCATCCATCGAGGCGGCCGCCAGAATTGACGCCAGGACATGGCAATCGAAATTGCTGTCGGTCGTAATGTCGGCCTCTTCGGGAGGCACACCAGTGAGCGCTCGATAGGTCGCAATTCCTCTTTGCACCTCGCTGCCCGCGTCGGCGCAAACAGCTGCAAACGGATGGAAGTTCGCTTTGGGCATGAATCTTTTACAGCGTCACGTTTGCCCCGTCCCATTCTAGCTGGCCGGGTGATCGTCAGAATGCCGGTCTCCCCGGATGGGGGGTGAGGGAGACCGGCATCCGTCGCGCGCCTTCACAAGGCCGCGACCCGCGACCTTACGAGGCCGCGAGCTCGGCGGCGGTCTTGCCGACGATGGATTCGTCGACGGGCTTCATTATGCCATGCTCCATCAGCATGTCCTCGAGCTCGTCCATGGAGATCGGGGTCGGAATGATGCCCTTGCCGCCATTGTTGTGAACCTTGGTCGCAAGATTGCGATAGTGATCGGCCTGCTTCGACTCGGGCGCATACTCCAGCACCGTCATGCGGCGCAACTCGGCATGTTGCACCACATTGTCGCGCGGCACAAAGTAGATCAGCTGGGTGCCCAACTTCTTGGCCAGCGCCTCCGCCAGTTCCAGCTCTTTGTCGGTCTGCCGCTCGTTGCAGATCAGGCCGCCCAGCCGCACGCCGCCAGAGTTGGCGTATTTCAGGATGCCTTTGGAGATATTGTTTGCGGCATACATTGCCATCATTTCTCCGGACATGACGATATAGATCTCCTGCGCCTTGTTTTCCCGGATCGGCATCGCAAAGCCACCACAAACCACGTCACCGAGCACGTCGTAGGACACATAGTCAATGTCCTCATAAGCGCCGTTTTCCTCCAGGAAATTGATCGAGGTGATGACGCCGCGGCCGGCGCAGCCGACACCCGGCTCAGGACCGCCGGACTCCACGCAGCGGATGTCCTTGTAGCCGACCTTCATCACGTCCTCGAGTTCGAGGTCCTCCACGCTGCCGGCGCTCGCTGCAAGGCTCAAAATCGTGTCCTGCGCCTTGGCATGCAGGATCAGGCGGGTCGAGTCCGCCTTAGGATCGCATCCCACGATCAGGATTTTCTGACCCATCTCGGCCAGTGCCGCCAACGTATTCTGGGAAGTGGTCGACTTGCCGATGCCGCCTTTTCCGTAGAACGCGATTTGTCTCAGTGAAGACATGTTGTTCTCCATCAACCGATTTGCCAAAAGTTGCGCGCTTCCTACACGCGAGCTTGTTTCTCTCTCAGAAACGGGGCACACGGGTTCAAGGGAAGGAGCGCATCGCTCGCCTTACGCGTCGGCGTGCACTCAGCCCTCACTCAGTGTTGCTGCCGCTTAATAGCAACCGTCGTGCCAACACTGTCCGCGCTCATTAAGCTTCTGATTGCATTCTAAAAAGCCAACGAGCCGTTGAACAACCCCGGAGTGTTTTGCACCGGACAGGATCCGCTCGGCTGTCAGAAAACGAACACCGGCCAACCAATCAGGCTGGAAAACGGCAGCTTGGCATGACCAGATCCAATGCTCTCAAATGGAACGGGACTTGCTCCTCTTCTTGCAAGCCAGTGGTCGGCAATTTGGGCAGAGCGAGATGCAGTCGAGGTTGGCATCTCTAAGGCATGTGACCGGCGATGGGGTTCGTGGTCGATGATGCGAGGTAAATTGTGCGGCTCACCGACCAATTGATCCAACTGATCAGAACGACGCGCCTGAGCCTGAAGGCACTTACAAGGGTGCCTCGGATCGAAACTAGCTGCGGTTCTGCTCCGCGCTTCGTTTGCGAGACATGAAAGGCCAATTCTCGTTGATGAGTTAATCGTCCAACGAAGACATTAAGAAGGGGCGCAAGCACGGTACGGTGCTCAAGCCGCTTATGTGTGATCATTCGCACGAGCGTCAAATGCGCTCTCCGACATAGCGGAACCCGTCGCCGATCGTTCAGCTCAGCGAACCCACATAGGCAGACCATGGCGACAATCGTCTTTTATCAAAAACCCGGCTGCGTCACCAATGCACGTCAGATGCTGGCGCTGAAGGCCGCTGGCCATGACGTGATAGCCAAGGATATATTGAAGGAGCCGTGGGCTGCGGAGGAATTGCGACACTTCTTCGGCAGGACGCCGATTGCATCCTGGTTCAACCGAGCCGCGCCTCGTATCAGGTCAGGCGAAGTTAATCCTGACGCAATCGACGCAGCGAGCGCACTGACGTTAATGCTGGCAGATCCGCTCCTGATCAGACGTCCGCTGATCGACGTCGATGGTACAAGATGCGCCGGATTCGATCATGAAGCCGTGCTGTCGTTGCTTGGCCGGGACGCGCAAGGTGACCTTGAGGGATGCTCCCACGAACAACAGGGCACGCACTGCCCGCAGATGTGAGGATACGATCGATCATACGACTGCGCCGCCAACCAATGCGAACAACGATCCTGCCTTATCGCTTGGTCAGGATGGCCGACGGCATGTTCGGCGAGACGGCCGACGTGCGTGGCTCTTCGTAACCAGCGGCGCTCAGATTGCTCGGTTTGAATAAGACATGTCGTCGCCTGCGGTGTGGGAAACCACCGCAGTTCTATCGCGCACAAGATTCCTGCAGCCCGGATTTGATCAGAGCTTTGAGCCGAGACACGGTTATTGAATAGATTCGGCTCAGACGGAATGTTAAACTGAATAAACGATACGGACAGAACCACGGAGCTTCGTGGTCGTGATCCTTATGCAACGTGGCTGCATAATTGCGCTACGTGCGCCGCCATTTTGATCAGCATCAAATCAATCGCCGTCTCCCATGTGTGACAGAGGTCTCGCGCGACTCTTCGCGCGAACTTTGGAATGGAGAATTCGATGAGGATCAAAGCAATTCTGACGACGACATCGCTGCTCGCGCTCGCGAGCTCGTTGGCCAGCATGTCGGTTCAGGCCGCCGATCTGGCGCAGGCCCCTATCTACTACAAAGCCCCCCCAATCGAACCCTTCAATCCGTGGATGATCCGCCTGCGCGTTCTCGGCGTTTTACCGGATACCGCAGGCAGCTCCGTCAATGTCGCCGGGGCGTCGCCGCTATCCTCGCCAGCCTCCGGGCTATCGATCAGCGACCAAGCGGTACCGGAGCTCGATATCACCTATTTCTTCACAAGAAACGTTGCCGCCGAACTCATTCTCGGTGTGAGCCGCCATCACATCAGCGGCACAGGTAAGCTAAATGGACTAGATATCGGCAAGGCTTGGCTGTTGCCGCCAACGCTGACTCTGCAATATCACTTCACCGATTTCGGCCCGCTCAAGCCTTACATCGGCGCGGGCATCAACTACACCGTATTCTTCAACCAATCGGCTGCCAATACGTCGCTCGCCGGCCTTGCCGTGACGGATTTGCACATCGCCAACCAGTTCGGCGCCGCGGTCCAATTCGGCTTCGATTATATGCTTGACCGCCATTGGGGCCTCAACTTCGACGTGAAGAAGTTGTGGTTGCGGCCGGATTATTCGGCGACCGTGAACAATGCGATTGCCGTCACTGGTCGCGCCAATATCGACCCATGGCTCGTCAGCGGTGGCATCACCTACAAGTTCTGAGGCTGGAAACACGCTTCAGTGAACTTCCCGGACGCGCCGGGTCGCCGGACGCGTCTCTCCGTTATAATACAGTACAAACGCCAGCGAGATGATGCGTAAAGACGCGTCGTCTCGCCGGTGACCAGGAGCCACTCCCAGCATTGCTCGCGCTGTGCGTCACGGATGTGTCGGTAAGTGGTGGAAAACAATCAAATCGAGCCACTAGTGATAGGCTCCTGCTCGTGCTTCCCGGCATTAGCAGAAGCGGCCGCCTGCCTATCGGCGCCGAGAATTCAAGGCGGTCGCCCCCTGCGAGAGAACGACCGCACTTGCAAGGACATGAGCTCAGGGCTCTTCGGCCCCGATCATGAGTAGAATCCGATCAAGGCTTAGCTTGTAGCGCATGTTCTTGAAACCAACGCCATAGCGACAAGTAAGCAGTCCCGTGTTGGGCACGTACTGGAAGCGTTAGGGCACCCGATCATTGTCGAACGTTCCAAGATGCTAGCTACTGGGCGGATAGGCCTGCGATGTTCGATACAAAGGGCGAGCGGCGCTCAAGCGACGCCTTTAGCTTCGCCTCAGCACCATCACGAGGCGATCGACACGTTTGCCCTGCTTGAGATGAGAGTCTACGATTTCATCAACGTCCTCAGGCGTGGTGGCGCGATACCAGATTCCGTCTGGATAGACGACCATCAAAGGACCGGAGTTACAAAAGCCAAGGCAGCCCGTCACCGTGAAACCGACATCAGTGAGGTCTTGCGCTTCGATCGCCTTGCCCATCCGATCCCAGAGGGCCTGCGCCCCAGAAGCGCCGCAACTGCCGTGCGGATGATTCGGCGGACGCTGCGTGTTGCAGGCAAAGACGTGATGCCTATAAAGTTGAGGAAGCTCGAATTCGGTTTCTGCGTTCATGCGCCTATCCTGAAATCAACGGCCTCCATCATCTGAAAAGAGACAAGATCCGAGCGCATCCGCCCGAACAACCTGCTCCTCAGTCGAACGCCGCATCGACCAATTGATCCTACTAATTCCCACTCCAGCTTGCGAAAGCGGGCGACATGCCGATGATGATCGCTGACGATCAGCGATACTCGACATCTAGAATATCCTCCTTGATCAGCTTCAACCTCGCGGTGTCTCCCTCCGCATTACTTACGCAACCATCCAACTTTTCCAAGCAAGTTCCGCACCAGATGCGTAGCGATCATTTCTTCAGCGATCTCATTCGATGCTCCGGCGCGATTGACGATTATCCGGCGCGACTGACAATTATGCCGAGGTTGCAACATTGTCGCCCTCCCTTGTTCCATGCGTGACATATGGCACATCGCGTTTGATACGCTCCCGCTTCAGCATTTCGCGTTGCGCACCGTTCGCACGCACAATAGCCGGACCACGCCAACGCGCCCGTTCGTGCATTCGACCTTGGCGGCCGCCACCGGCTGACTATGGTGCGGCACTCGCTAAGGGCATCGCATGAGCGAAAGCTTGGCATTGCAATTGCTACGCCCGCTTCGGCGGTCGTCCAAGAATTGTGACACAGGATCGTCATTCCTCCAGACCAAACGGTCCTGTCAGTCTGGGTCCCCCCATTTCAACCAGCCCAGACGGTGCCCTCGGCGTAACCGCCGAGGGCATTTCCTTCTCAAAGACATCGTATCCAGCGGCGGCAATGGCCTGCTGGCTCGATTTGGTGCGCTAGCGCCAAAGCACCTCCTAGGTGCCGCGAAGGTCGCGGTCGCACGAGGTTCGGCTGTTCGCCTCTCAACGCCAAAGCATTGACGCGCGTCCGCGCCCAGCACTCGCTGGTACGATGGCATTATTCGGCGACAACGCCCCGGAGACGTGTTGAGCAACAGCCAAGTGACGCCTGCTAATCGGGATGGATCGTTATATCCATGGTTTCGTCGCTGTCCTCGAACGGCTCGGAAAACCGATCATCCTCAAGTAGCTTGATGCCACACAGGCAGACGTCACCTTCGATGACGGCGAGTGCGATCGGCTCAAGTGTTTGTCCAGTGCAGGGACCATCGATGCACAGCCCGGTGTCGATCTCAAATTTCGCACCGTGCCGTGCGCATCTGAGAAAGGAGCGATCGGAGGAGAAGAACTCGCCGGAGCCGATGTTGAGCCATAAGCTGTCATGCGGACAACGATTGACGTAGCCTAGATAGTCATCGTCAAAAGTGCGAACCACAACAATTGGAAACGGCCGGCTCTCGCCGCTGTCGTCTACCTGCGACAAGCTAAAGGCCTTGGCGCCACACCGCTCGATGGCATCGACCGGACAGACGGCGAACACCTCGATCTGATCACACATCGGGCCGATCATCCCTTTGCTTATCCAGGCCTCGCAGTTTCCTGCTTGAAAGCTTCGACTGCAGCCCGGGCCAGCCGAAAAACGCCGCGGCCACGAGCGAGCGGCCGATAGGTCGAGCCGGCACGGGTATTGAGGACATCAAACCATTGGTTCGGCGTGAGCTTCGCCGGGCGCTCGCTGATTTGGATCACTCTCCCGTTTGGAGCGAAGCGGACGTGAATGATGACCTGTTGAGAAGTCATGGCAACCCCTATTTGGCCGACTTTAAAGACCCGAGCCGAAACTGACGATCTCTGTTGCGACGTGCTCCGTTTCCGGCAGCTTGCGTGGCCTCCAGCCGCGGCTTGGAGACCGCGCCTCGCTACTTTCGAGCAGGTCTTCTTCGTGCCCACGGCCCCCCTCGGTCGCCCCGCTCATCTCGCGCGACGTTGCAAGTGGGATCATCGCATTCAATCGTGGTCCTTCGATGTGGTGGATGACGCGCATCTCAGTAGATCGCTGCCCCTGCGCCCACGTTGATCGAGGCATCCTTTACGGCTTCGACAATGAACTCGATCCTGTCGTTCGTGAGATGGGTGTGAAACGGCAGCGCCAGGGCGCGATCGGCGATCTTTTCGGCAACAAGGAAATCGCCACGTCGATAGCCGAGTTCGAAGTAGTGGCGTTGCAAGTGCAGCGGATGGCTATAAGCGACGGCTTCAATTTGGGCGACTCGCAGATCATCGACGATGGCATCGCGACCGGATCGCGTGAAGCGTGTTCCAAGATGGACGAGATAGAGCAACCAATTCACCTCGGTCACATGGGGACCAACGTAAGGCGGCTTGATGCCCTCAAATGATTGCATATGCGCGTTGTAGAGCTGCTCCACCAGCCGACGACGCTCCAGGATTTCATCGAGACGCTTGAGCTGCGCCAGACCCAAGGCTGCCGTGAGATCGCTCATGCCGGCTTGGTATGGTGCTGCGGCACCGACGATCACGGAGGAGCGTTCGTCCAGGCGGTGGGCGCGATAGCGACGCAAGCCAACCGCGATGTCGATATCGTCCGTTACCACCATTGCGCCTTCGCCACAACTTAGGGCCAAGGGCTGGGCAAAGTCGAAGACCGCCAGGTCGCCAAACCGGCCGACGAGTTCGCCCTTGTAGCGCGATCCGATTGCTTCGGTGGAATCCTCTAGAAGCGCCAGATGGTGGCGCTGCGCGATCGCCCGCAATTCCGACCACGGCGCGGGATGGCCGTTGGGATTGCCGGCGACAATCGCCCGCGTGTGGGCCGTGATGCGCTCTTCGGCTTTATCTGGGACCAATGTTCCCGACCAATAGTCGATGTCGGCAAATACCGCCCGCGCGCCTGCAAGACCGATCGCATGGACGGTCTCGCGGAGTGAATAGGGCGAAGCGATGACTTCCTGCCCTGGCCCGATGCCGACCGCCTTGAGCGCAAGCACGAGCCCAATGGTGCCGCTCGAGACCGCAACGGCATATTTGCGGCCAAGATAGGCTGCAAAAGCGTGCTCGAACGCCTCAGTGACCGACCCATTGGAGATCTGCGGCGAGCACAGAATCGTTTCCACGGCGGAGAGCTCGGCGAAGGTGATATCGGGATCGGACAATGGAATGAAGGACGTATTTGCCTCCATCCTGTCCGCACCATCAAGCCGATGCGCTGCCAGTTCAATCCCGCTCACCGCGCAACATTCCTTCTTGCCAACACGATGCCGGTCGCCCGCTTCGGATCGGCCGTAATCTGCACGCAGTGATCCGACCCGTCGAGCAAATGCAGATCGAAACGAGGGAACCGCCGGAACGGCTGATCCGTCACATCCGACGCATCGCAGCGAACGCATGCAAGCTGCGGAAAGCGGCGCCGCAGCTCGACAAGGGGGCCCATGTCCGCGCCGTCGACAGCAAGCAGCCCTTCGATTTCAATCAATTCCTCCGCAGTAAGCGCCATCGTGGCTCCTCTAGGACTCCCTAAGGTGGTCGTCGTCATTGCCAGAACAGGCGCTCCGGATCCGCGTTCAACTCATCGATTGCTGAAGTCAAGTGGTGGTAAAGGCTGTAAAATTCCCAGATCCCTTGCGCGTGGTTCTTGCAAAACAGCTTCCAGATCCCACTGACGGTGTCGTAAAGAATCAGCGCGACATCAATGAGACCACCATCCTGGTCGATATTGCGCGAGCAACAGGGACTCTCGATCAGATAACCACCCCTCACTGGCGTCACGTTCGGCGAGACATACAGATAGCGCTTGCGCGAGCTCAAGCCGCGCTCGATCCGCATGCGATCGAGCTCGTTTGGGTGAGGAACCAACCCGGTTTTTACCTTCCTCATCAGCGCGGCAGTCATCGCGAAAGCCCCCCTTCAGAGCACCGTGATTTCTTCTTCAAAACAGCCAATGAGCCGTTGCACACCAAAATCGACAGTATAGATCGGCACGTCGGCTTCGGTATGGATAGCGACTCTGACGATCTCGCCGGTTGCTCCGGCGCCGAGCACGATCCCGTCGGGTTCCGTATTGGGAAAAGAGCCATCGTTGATGAGGTCGACCGCCGCTTTAACGCGTTGGCCCCGCCGATATTTCGGAAAGCGGTCCTCAGTCATGACACAGCCTCTTCCGGCAATGGCAAATCATCGATCTCCTCGCACGCGTCCACCGACTCAAGCTCCTTGCGCTTCATGCCAACGCGGTAGCCACGTTCGAGAAACTCGACGCCGTAGATGTAGAATTGCTGCAGGAACGTTCCGATCGAAACGACGTAACCCACCTCTCCCTTTTTGACCAACACCTCGCCAATCTCTTTGCCGCGAAAGGTGCCATCATTACGGATGGTGCGATTGGCCCGTACCTTTTCGCTAAAGCTGAAGACAGGCGGCCCGCTGAGCTCGACGACGTCGCTATCGCGAACGATTTTATTCATGCAGCGCTCCTCATGGACACGCAGGGCCGCCGCCATACCAGCGCAAGCGAGGCCTGCATCGATTTGTCCTCATTCTCGAAGACATCCCGCGATTCACCAGCGGCAATGCCGCACGCCATTTCAAGGCGGAGATACCGGTCAGGACCGTGCTGCGGTGCAGTTCGCACCCTCGGCAACAGTCCCTGCATATTCTCGAATCGCACGGAGGCGTTCGGGTCGTTCGCCATGGCTAACGGCCACTCATCGCGGACAACCCATGCCAGAGAGTGGCGGCACTCGACCTCCGCATGACTCATCAATCGGTAGAACAGCTGCAGCGATGCGGCGCGCAACGGCGCGATCAACTTCATTGTGCTGGCCGGCCAGCATCGGCGCCATTCCTCGCACATCAAGCGAAGATCCGGGCCAGACGGCGAGGCTGCGATGGGGCTCGCTTCGCAGGAGCAGGCGCATGGGCTCATTCCTGGGCACGGTTCGCATCATCAAGCGGCGGCAATCCGTTCACTGGGCTCACCTTTAGGCTGGCGCCTGGTATCGCGCCAAGGATGTGTCAACAACGCAGGTATTGTCGACTGGACAGGCGGCGACGCATTGCGGCTCGTCGAAATAGCCAATGCATTCGGTACATTTTGCCGGTTCAATGACGAAGCTCCCCGCCTTCTCAGAGATTGCAACGTTCGGGCACAAGGGTTCGCAGGCTGAGCAGCTCGTACACTGCGAAGCAATGATCTTGAATGGCACATCCCCCCCTACGCCGCAGAGATCACGGCTTTCTGCCGAATCGACGCGTCGCCGCGCTTCACGTGCTGGATCTCACCGCTTTTCACCCGGTCGAGATAAGATCGGAACCAGGAGATCGCCGACTTCTCAAACAACTCATGCGCGTATTGATCAACCGGCTCGATTCCGGCCTTGATCAGGTTGCTTTTCGGGCTGCCGCCGATTTTGGCCACGAACACCGCGTGGCAGTCATTGATGCCGCGAATGATAGTCGAAAGCCTATCCTTCTCCCCATCACCGCCTTGGCAGTAGACGTCTACGCGGCGGTGGCCGACGAATTTAGTGCCGGATGTGGAAAGTTCGTAGACTTGGAATTCCCTCGCATGTCCAAAGTGCTCGTTGATCAGGCCGGAGCCTTTGGTTGCGACTGCCACCAGAAGCGAGATCTCGCTCGCCGCTCCGGCCAATTCCCCGAGCTCTTCTTTGCTGGCCGCGGCCTTGGCAGCACGCTCATCCTCTACCCGGTCTTGGTAAGCCTTGCGCATCTCGAGATCGTATTTGACGTCCATCTTCATGACTCGGTCGGTCGTAAACTCTGCGCTGCGATCTTCTCCGAGTAGACCCACAGCATCGGCACGGCACTGACGGCAGTGACGCATCATGTTCATCTCCCCTTCGCAAGCATTTTGCAGCGCCTTCAATTCCTGCGCTGTCGGCCCGCGTTGACCGTTGAGGCCAAACACCGTGCCGTACTCGGGTGCGGAGATCAGCGGCATGATATTGTGGAGGAAGGCGCCGCGCGACTTCACCGCCTTGTTCACTTCGACCAAGTGACCGTCGTTGATATGCGGGATCATCACAGAGTTGACCTTACACAGGATCCCCCGTTCGCTAAGCATCTCCAAGCCTAGCAGCTGGCGATCGGCAAGTACCCTTGCCGCGTCGAGGCCGGTGTAGCGCCTGTGGTTGAAGAAGATCCAAGGATAGATCTTGGCGCCGATTTCGGGGTCGATCATGTTGATGGTGATCGTGACATGGTCAACCTTGGACTTGGCGATGACGTCAACATAATCTGGCAGGCTCAGCCCATTGGTTGATAGACACAGCTTGATGTCCGGAGCCGCTTTGGCGACGAGTTCGAACGTCTTGAACGTCTTTTCTGGATTGGCCAGCGGATCGCCGGGACCGGCGATGCCAAGCACGGTCATCTGGGGAATAGTGGCCGCGACCGCAAGCGCTTTCTTTACCGCCTGCTCCGGCGTGAGCTTCTCGCTCACCACGCCCGGACGTGATTCGTTGGCGCAGTCGTATTTGCGGTTGCAGTAGTTGCACTGGATGTTGCAGGCTGGCGCTACTGCGACGTGCATGCGCGCGTAATGATGATGCGCCTCTTCGCTGTAGCAGGGATGGCTCTTCACTTTTTCCCAGATCTCGGTCGGCAGATCGCCTTGCCCTGCCCGCGAGCCGCAACTCGCCTGCCCGGAGTTGGACGAGGTGCGGCAGCCCTTATGCTCGGCGGCCTGCACCATCTTGCTGGCACCTACCGCAGCTTTGGCACATTTTCCGCGCCCGACGACCGCGTTCATTTTCCATGTCTCCCTGCAGGCAATCTTCGGCTTCTCAGGACCAGCCCCGAGAGCCTCAGCAAGAGCAGTAGCAACTCATATGCCATGGTAGAGTCGATGCGATTGTAGCCATACGCCAAACAGTTAGCTGGAACAGCAACGCAACCGAATGCAAGAACAGCAACCATGCGCGTGTTTGAAAGCCAACAAGCACGTCGTATTCCTGCCGCCGAGCTCCACGGCGGGTGCATTCATTCAAACGCCAAGCATGCGCGATCCCGGCTCCTTCCCCGTTGACCTTGATGCGATACGGCATCTGACAATAGGCCGATGCGAGCTGGCGGTCCGGCTTCGCAACGCGCTAATGGGTGAGCAGTATCTCGACTGCGCGAGGCAATCCAATCGCAAGCGGCGTCAGGCCCTGCTCGCGCAGAAAGCGGAGCTCATTGCGTGAGAGCGCATCCAGATCAACGATCGCATAGTGGGTTTTGGCTGTACGCTTGATGATTTGCCGGGCATAGCTACGCAACAGCTGGTCGTTGAACCGACAGCCGATGAAGAGAAAGCTCTGTCCGATCCGCCTTTCCTTGATGATGTCCGGAATCGGTGTCTGGATGTCGACTTCGGTCAGCACCTCGACATAGTCCGCGTCGGAGATCAGGAAGTTCTTTGCCGGCTGCACACCGCCATGCGGCTTGTACAGCACCGTCGCCCAGCCATCCGCCACGACACCGTCGACCTCTTGGCCAATCGAGTCATAAAAGCGATACCAGCGATTCTCGCCAATGCTGGCGCGGGTGATACCCTGCACTTCGCCCCATCCATCGCGCTTATCCAACGCCCCGCGCATCGCGCCATCATACCATGTATCGACTATGACGGGCAGCGACAGAGACGCAAGATGATCGTGCAAGGCGGTCGGCTCGACCGGCCGAGCAAAGGCCTGCGCCATCAATGCCGTCACGGTGGAGCGATGTTTGTTGATTTCGATGTGCTGCGCCGCGGCCCATGCATTGCTCTTGGCCCGTCGCGGCAACGCGACCTTGCTGGCGAAGAAAGCAGATAACGCCTCAGGCGTCGTCGGCACATCGGGTCTGGACAGTTCGGCAAGGCCAGGACCGATATAGGGAACAATGCTCGCGGCCCTCAGCCCGGCAGCAACGTCCGCGAGAATGGCCTTAGCATCGGTTGCGTTGACAAAATCGATTTGCACGGGCGCATTCACGGATCGTCACCGTTTTCACCTCGTTTCTTGGCGTTGATCGTCACCGGCAAGCGCGTATCGCTAGCCATCTGCGGTAAATCGAGCACCCAGCCATTGGCTATTTTGATCCAGCCGCCCCATAGCGTCTCGTGCTCGGATTCCACGATCGACTCTTCGAGATCCTTTTTCGGCACGTAGATCGACAGGCCCGAGTCCGGAGCGCGGCGAATCATGATCTTCACGAGCTCAACTCCCTCGACTGCCGCGCATAGCTGGGCAGACTGGCCGATCCCCGCAAATTGGCGCGCAGGCGAGCCACGATGTCGGATAGTACGCACACGACCTCATCGACCTCCGCAACAGAGGTTTCACGCGACAGAGAAAAGCGCACCGCGCCGCGCATACTCCGCTCCGGCACCCGCATGGCGCGCAGAACATGCGATGGCTCCATTGAGCCGGACTTGCAGGCTGCTCCCAGCGACACTGCAATGCCCGCACGATTGAGATGATGGACGATTGCTTCGCTTTCAAGATCATCGAACGCGATATTGGCCGTGTTGGTTAGCCGATTGCTAGCATCGCCGAGCACCGCGCACTCGCCGCTGCGCAAAATCCCCTGCTCCAGGCGGTCGCGCAACGCACCAATGCGAACACGCTCCGGCTCGAGCCGCTCCACCGCCAGCTCCGCAGCTTTTCCAAGACCAACGATGCCGGGGATATTCTCAGTACCGCCGCGGCGCCGACGTTCCTGCGATCCACCCCAGATCAGCGGCCGGAATTTTGTCCCTTTGCGCAGATAGAGCGCGCCAATCCCTTTTGGGCCATGCAGCTTGTGCGCCGAAAGCGACAGCATGTCGATCGCACTGTCCTTCAGGTCGACGCGTTCCTTACCGACGGCCTGGACCGCATCGGTGTGAAACAGCGCGCCTGCCTCACGGGTCAACCCGGCCAGAAACTCCACGGGAAAAATCGTACCGGTCTCGTTATTGGCCCACATGGTCGAGACGATCGCCGTGCGGGGCCCGAGCGCGCAGCGAAACGCCTCGATGTCGAGCCGGCCGCGGGAATCTACCGGTATGATATGTGTCTTGACGCCTTTCGGCGCCAATTGCTCGACCAGCGAAAGGATGGCGGAGTGCTCAACCGAGGTGGTAACGATCTCGTCACGGCCTTCCTGGCTCGCAAGCGCCGAGAGGATGGCAGCATTATTTGCCTCGGTCCCACCTGAGGTAAAAATGATCTCATGATCGTCGGCATTCCCCAACAGATCCTGCAAGCTACGGCGCGCCTGCTTCAGCGCGGTTGCGGCCTCGCCGCCAAAGGCGTGGCTGGATGAGGCATTGCCGAATCGCTCGGTGAAGTAAGGCAACATGGCTTGCACGACGGACGGATCAGTCCGCGTCGTCGCGTTGTTATCGAGATAAATCGGCACCTGATCCCCCACTCAATCTCACGCCTTGGCTGCTGCAGCAACCGGGATGAAACGGACGAATTCGCCGAGTCTCTCGACAAGCCGCGCCTGCATGCCTTCCAACGATCCGCTCAAAAGCTCGCAAAACGCGCTGCCACCAACGCTGACCACGTTCCTGCTGCCACCGATCCGGATCACTCGACTGCCGTCACCCCGTTGCAGAATGGGTCGGATCTCCTCGAGTACGGCGCGAATGCGCGGTTTTCGGCCGTTCACGGCGGCCTGCAATTGCCTGAGTTGCTCTGATTCGGCCAGCATGCTTGATGTCTCTTTCATATCAGCTGAACGATTTTCCGCAGGAGCAGCTCGAGGTGGCGTTCGGGTTGTGAAAGGTGAAGCCTGAGCTCTCCAGCGCCATCACGAAGTCGATGGTTGTTCCGACCAGATGTTGATGGCTCTTGTCGTCGACAAACACCTTCAGGTCACCGCACTCAATCACTTTGTCGTCGGGCTTCGGTTCCTCAACCAGACCCATCGTGTATTTGAACCCGTTGCAGCCGCCTGCCTCGACCATAATGCGCAGGCCGCCAGCTGGCTGTGTCGATGATGAAATCGCACTCTTGACCGCATTCACCGCGCTATCCGTCAGGTTGATCATGGCTTATCCTTCATCTGCTTAGGACTGCGTGCTCTTGGCAAGTCATGTGCCAGCGTGCAGACATTTGATGATGCTTGCCTTTTCGGGCCACGCCTGTTGACTTTGGTACTCGTGTCGAATTTCGGACAAGGCTGCTTCAGGCTGTCGGTGCCCATTTCACGCCTTTTCCTTCCCGGCTATGCCGCAGACCGCTGCACATGGGCGGCAAGCAATTTGCATTGCATCTCGCACCGACGCCGAAGCGTTGGTGAAACGCTTAGATCGAGGAACGTTCTAATGACTGCAATCGAGAACACCGCACTCGGCAGACTTGAGAAGGAGGGTCGCCTGCTCAATGCCGTATTCAAAGGCGGGACCATTAAGCCTGGGCGGTTCGGCTTTCGCGGTGACGTCGCACTGAAATTCCAAACCCAGGTCGCGGACGAGAAGCGGCCGCCGGACTATTCGATCGAACAAGTTTTGACCATCGCCCATGATGGAGAGCGAACCATTCCGGTGCTAGCCGGCTATCTGCATTCCTTCGCCTATCTTGCCGACGTTGCAGGCGTGCTGGACGGCGCGTTAAGCCCCGACGGCAGCTACTTCATGTTCTGCAACAACATAGATCTGCTGGCGAAATACCGAGTCAGGCTTGGCGATGCCACTTTCCACGTCCTTCCGTGCGACGAGTCCACAGTTTGGAAGGAGATGATGGACCTGGTCGGAATCAACAAGGACGACATCAAGAAGCTCGATTCAGGTGGCAAGCTGGATTACCTGCTCGATGCGGCAAAGAATCTGGATCTGTCCTGTGATGAGATCTCGTACGAAGATGGGCTGAAGAGGATGGAACCCGTGAAGAATCGAAACGAAAATCGGCCGGTCTGAGCGCTGGCTTCATTCATCAAAAGGCGTATCGTCTTCGACAAGACGCACGCCGACGACACAGATATCACCATCCAGAACTGTCAAGGCGATCGGCGTGAGCGCTCTGCCCTTGCACGGACCTTCGACGCACCGGCCAGTGCCAAGTTCGAAGGTCGATCCGTGTTTACCGCACATCAGCCGGACGCCGTATGGATCGAGGAACTCGTTCCGCTCCCAGTCCAAATTAACGCCGTTGTGCGGGCATCTATTGAGATAACCGAGCACCGTCTTGCCCCAGCGCACCACAACGATAGACCACGGCCGCTGATTGCCGTCGTGATCGACGATCATAAGACGGAATCCCATGGCCCGGCGGCTTGGAATGTCGCTAAGACCGCAAATCGCGTAAATGGCGTCTGACTGCGTTCATTGCTCGTCGATTACGACGACACGCTTCATATCACCTGTATCAACAATGCGACAACCGTAGGAGCGCGCCAGATTGGCTCCGCATTGTAGCACTCGAGACGTACAAGCTCGCCTGTACAACAACTCACTCGCGTTGGTGCATGATGAGACGAATCCCGCGCAAGCATTGATCTTCTAGCCTTTCGAAGGTTCCGCTTTCGTCCACAGTCAGGCGAGTCGCATCGCACTGCGGAATGGTGCGGCTGTCTACGGCATGTGACGAAGCACACCGTCTCTTTGTATTCTCGATCTTCGCATGTGCATAGATGTGCTCGCGTTTGCGGGCCCGCGCAGCTTGACTGATGAGAATGATGCATTTCAACCAAGACCGTCGAAAATGCAGGGACTGCTGAATGCTCCGCAGACGCCGCATTGACCGCCAGCTAACAACGCCGCACGCGTCGTTGCTGCAGTCGATCTAATAGCTGGCAGCGAGGCACGCCTTAAAGTCGGCGTGCCCGCTGTTGGCGGTAACCGCGGTCACCGCCAAAATCATCCTTGGGCGCACACCGGGAGCGTGCGCCTCATCAGGCCATAGCCTTCGCTGGCGCGCGCAATCCACGAAACGCCAGCCATTTCCTGCCGGCTCCCGCGACTTACAGCTGCTCTACTCTGTGTGCAGCCCCGCAAGGGCGCGCTCCAAGTAGTAGTATTCTGTCGAATCATCTTCGTCAGAAGAGTCAAACTGGCGAGGCGCTTGGGTCGCGCTATCACCATCCCCTGCCTTGGCGAGGTACTTTGTAGGCTTGCCTACTCGCTGCCACTCATCGTTCTCATTCTTGGTCCACACTTCCGGATGCTGGTGAGGATCAAGCACCCAGTGGTTTCGCCCCACGTGAACAAAACCCATTTCCGCCAGGCGGGGTTCCATCCCGCCTAAGGCTGGTTTTGACAAGATCAGCGGCTCAGCGCCGTTGCGCGCATCAATTCTCAGTTGATGTTCCAGCAGAATATCGCCCGCATTCTCGACCAGGGGATGTGTCACCCGAAGGTCTACCACAGACGTCAGATCGTTGCGGCCAAACTGGTTCCGGAAGGCGTCTCCTTTGATCCGAACCGGACCTCCCACTCTTAAGAGGCCGACCGTTTCGTCACCCAATTTATAGCTGAAAAATTTCGCTGGCCTGGACAGATCATCGTAGGTGTGGAGATAGCTTCCAGCGACCGTTGCTGCGCGCTCAGCTTTCTTGGATACGAAATCCGAGTACTCTTCCCGGCTACTTGCGATGCTCTGGATATCAGAACCCAGAAATCTCCACAGTCCGTCATTGAAGGAAGAGCGATCGATCTCGGAAATGGGCGGATTGGATTCCAGAGAGTATCGCGCCGGCGACGCCCCACTTGAACCGACGCCTGCAACCATTTCCGTAAAATGCGAGCTGTCCCCCGCCTCTCCCGCTTCATCAGCTTGGCTGGCGCCTGTGGACGGGCTCGATGAGCCAACGATTCTGCCATACATCAGATCGCTCTCCTATCGGCAAATTTCCACGCTGTTGAGCTCGTGCCGCGCAAGCTCTGCCGACTAGAATACACAGCCTAGCTTACCGCAAGCTGACCCAGATAGCGCAAAGCCTCTGTCCGCCTCGCACGCTACGACCAGGCGCTCCGCGCGCATTCGCCGCACGCGCAACTCATCGAATTGCATTCGGTGAGTGCACATTACGTCATATGACGATGGTCCATCCCTCAAGGACTGGCCACTCATCGCCACACGCGCGATCGCCTTTCATTAGAGCACTTGCAGGCTGGGGGTTTGATCAGATACTTGAACAAATGCACACGTCTATCGAGGACCGGCCCGCCCTTACGCTCTCGTTTTCCAGTTCTGTGCGTTTTAGTCGTGTGCTGCCGATATCGACCATTTCGTGACGCGCTGTTGCGCTGTCCCCGCCGTTCGGTGCAGCGGCATCGTCGGGCCGCGGCAGGTCGTCTAGACCATCGAGACTATCAGCGCAGGCCGGCCTGATCTTCACGCCCGTGTTGCACGCGACCAGCAATGGCTCTCGCCCGCTACATGCCGCACGCCTGCCGTAGGGACAGACCCGGCCTTCGGCTTACGCAGCTTCGGTTGCGGCTGATCCGTGGGTCTGACAACTGGCCGGGCAAACTCTGGCGCAGGCTCCGCAGCCGATGCAGGCGCCCTGATCATTCAAAACCATGATCTTCTTTTCAATTTCGTCGTCATCGTCATCGTCATTGTCGAGGTCGACAAGTTCGCCACTTTCGTTGATCCCCCTCAACGTCATGACATCTCGACCGCACACCTTGAAACACCGGCCACAGCCGATGCACTTGTTGGCATCTATCGAGATCAAGTAGTCCGGCGTCCAGTCGCGGCCATCACGCGTTGCAAATGACATGAATCGGCCTCCTCTAGTTAACTTCCAGCGCCTTCAAATCATGGCTCTTGCGTTCGAGTTCGGCATAGGCATCATGCGCCTTCTGCGCCACCACCATGATCGATGTCCAGTTGATGGGAAGTTCTTCCGAGAGGTCGTGCAGATCCATTTTGGCCTGGAGCGCTTTGGCCGAAAGTTTCTTTAGCTCCGCCTTCAGTAGTTCACGATCGCTCATGAATGCCCTCAATAGTTTGCCACGTCCGGAAATTTCCGAATCAAGTCGATTCCGCCCCTGACATATTTGTCACCCTCCTGCGCGAGCTTTGCGAGGTTATCGAAGCCGAAGCGATGCATATCGCGCAGCTGCCTGTTCACGGCGATCAGCCGCCCCCCGATCAGCACCATGCGGCCAAAACCTTCATGATGCATCTTCAGCATCGGCTGGATCATCACGCCGGTAGCCCTCTCGATCGAGAGTGCGACTGCATTGAAGAACAGCTCCAGCCGCCACAGCGTGTCGGGATCAGGATCGCCGACAATCGGCAGTGCCCGTCGCTTCTCCTTGTCCAAGATATAGGGTTCAAGCAGCTCGAAATCGCTCTTGGCCTCCCAGGCTTCGTAGGTATCCTGAGCGCGCCATATCTTGACCAGTTCCTTGAGGAACGGGGAATCGAGGGCGTCGCCCTGCTGCGCCATTTCTGTGGCCTCGGTCATCTCACCTCATTCGTCGAACTCGAATGTGCGCCGTTGGTCCTTCGCCAAGGCCTTGCGTAGCCACGGCGGCGGCGTGCCGTTCAATACGCGCTCGAGCTTTTCGAGCAGCGCTAGGATGTTTTCTGGCTTGTTCACCTTGATAGGATGGATGTTGTTGGCCACGACCCGCGCAGCACCGGCACCGCCGATGGCGGCAACGTACAGGATCGCGCAATCTTTGATCGCCTCGATCTTCGGCGCCAGCTTGTCGTCGTTGCCGTCTTCCTTGAGATCTCCTTCGAACTCAACCGCTTTGAGAAACACGTGCCCGTTTGGCGCGACATCGTAGATAGCGATATTCTTTGCCCACCCAAAATGGGCATCGACGCGTCTTAGGTCTTGCGTGGCGAATGCGACCTTCATGCAGTCGACCTCTCAGCTGCGCTGCGGTGGCCCGACGTTAGCGGCAGTGCCGCCAAAGGCCTCCATCTATCGGGCGTCGGCTGATGATTCTCCTCGCGGTCCGCGATCACAAGATTGGCGATATCAAAGATCAGAGCGCGCGTACCACGATAACCGACGGATAGCTGGTGCCCTGCACCAAGCCGATCGAACATCGGAAAACCGGCTCGATAGAACGGGATTTTCAGCCGAGCCGCCGCTTGCCTGCCATGCGAATGCGTGATCAGCAGGTCGCAATGCTTTGTTCTGGCTAGCTCTTCCAGATCCTCAAGATCGCCGATCAGCACCTCCTTGGTCTTGATCCGCTCGATCACCGCCGACTGCGTGGTCGTCACCGCCGCGCTCACCTGCGCGCCCATCTCGTGCAGCATACTGGACAGGTCGAACAGCAGGTCTGGCTCGGCCGCGATTGCAAGTTTGCGACCACCAATATGGAAGTGCGCGTCCAGCATTGCGTCAGTGAGCTGGCCGCGCTGGCGCCGATATTTCGATGGCACGGGGCGGCCGCTGATCTCGCTCAGAAAAGTCACGAATTCGTCGTTCGGACCGAGACCGCATAACCGTTCGAACAGGCGAAATGGCACGCCGGTCCTGGCCTGCATGACCTCTGCTGCTCGCCGCATCTGCCCGCCTATCGCGATAGTCCACCCTGCGCGGCCCATGCTCGCGATTTCGTCCACGCCGATGCCGCCGATGGTCGTTGGGGTAAAGTCATCAGGGATATGCCCGTCGAGCGACCCCGCCAGATCAGGCAGGAAGGACGGCCGCAACCCAAAATCCTCCAGGATGGCACGAAGTTCATCAAGATCACCCGGCGTGAGGTGGCATCCTGGAAGAACATTCACCCTCGATGGATCGCGCAGGCCATTGACGTTTGGCCCTTCCACCAGCAACTCCACAATGCTCGCCACGGCCTTCTCCCAGCCGTCCTGGAACGCCCCCTTGAAATCAGGCGTCGAGACATAAACCAGCGGTAATTTCGCAAGCTGCGGATGCTTGTCCCGGATCAGCTTGAGGTAGGCATCGACATCGTCTCCATTGGTCTCGGTGACACCGGTCGAGCAGATTCCGATGATCTTTGGCTTGGTACGATTGTAGATATTGAGTATCGCCTGCTCGAGATTCTCATAGCCGCCGAGCACGGTCGCGACCTCGCTCATCGCAGTGGTCTGCAGCGGTACAGCCTCCTTGAAATGCCGCACAAAGAGGGTGAGCCCGAAGGAGGTGCAACCTTGTGAGCCGTGCAAAAGCGGCATCGCCCCGCTTAGCCCCATGAACGCAAATGCGCCGCCGATCGGCTGGCTCATCTTCAACGGGTTAACCGCGCATGCTTTTGTCGGCAACGTCGCGATGGCCATGACACCTTCCTATTCGGCGGCCTGCAGCCCGGCGGGCGGCGCGGACGCCAGGACGTCCTCGATGCGTCGCTTGCAGCAGCCACCGACGGCATTGGTGTGATTTCTGACTGCCTCGACGCTCCTCAGGCCATGCGCGTAGATCGCATCTTCGATCGTGCCGAGATCGACCGTGTTACAGGAGCAGATCTTTCTCGCTCGCCGCGCCGCTTCGGCGAGCGCCGGATCGCGCGCGATCGCCGCCACCGGCGATTGCATCTGCAACATCGCGTTGGCCAAAGCCTCCCATGGCGCCGGTCGACGTAGCTGGTCCCACATCGGGTTAGAGAGCGACTTAGCGATCTCCTCCACCAGCTTGACCATTCCGACATAACCCATATAGGCGTGGCAACGCTCCTGGTTGACATCGAGCCAAGGCATCGCCGCCTTCAATGCAACGAACTGCGATTTGCCGCCCGAGAGCATGATGTCCGCCTTGGCGTTCTTCAGCATTCTGTACATTTCGCGCGGCGTCATATCCTCGATCATGTGGGCATCTTGCCCCATGAGCAGCTTGATGCGTTCCTTGTCCTCCCTCGTCGACTTCTTCACACTGGTTCCGACCATTTCAAGGCCGGCTTCCTGTAGCGCCGCAACGACCGACCATGACTTGACGCCGCCGGTAATCAATAAAGCCTTCTTGCCTTTGAATCGTGGCTTGTACGGCTCGATCGCAGCCCACGCTCTCGCCTCCTCGCGTGCGATCACCGCTTCGGTGCGCCCGAGCAGCTCTTGCGGCGCGCCACGTTCAACCAATAAGCGGGCAATCTGGCGCAGCGAATAGCTCGAATCCTGAATACCGTAGAATGACCCTTCGAAGAACGGGATCCCGTAGCGTTCCTCCATCTTGCGTGCGACGTTGACCATGGCCTTCGAGCACACCAGCATCGCTGCCCGTGCGCGATGGGATGAAGCGACTTCGCGATATTTGCCATCGCCCGAGATGCAAGACAGAATCCGGATGCCAAGCTCTTCGAACAACGGCTTTACCTGCCAGAGCTCTCCCGAGAGATTAAATTCTCCGATCAGGTTTACATCGTACGGCGTGGCGTAGTCCGGCTCCTGCGTTCCGATTACATAGTCGAGCAAGGCCTCGCCGGCGAGCTTGTTACCGAGGTTCTTGGAACCAACGAACCCCGGGGAATTGATCGGAATCACCGGCTTGCCGAACCTTTGAGACGCCGCCTTGCAGACCGCGTTGATATCGTCGCCGATCATGGCCGGGATGCAGGTCTGATAGACGAAGATTGCGGGCGGGTCGCGCTTGTCGATGATCTCTTTGATCGCTTTGCAGAGCCGCTTCTCGCCCCCAAATACGATATCGGTTTCGCTCATATCGGTTGTGAATGCCGTGCGCCACAGACTAGAGCCGGAGGACGCCGCGCCGCGATTGTCCCAAGAATTGCCTTCGCATGCGATCGGACCATGCACGAGGTGAGCGACGTCGGTAAAGGGCTGCAGCGCAATCTTGGCGCCGTCGAAGGCACACCCGCCCGCAGCGCCGCCCGGCTGCAGTTGCTTGGTGCAACCCTTCTTGCGCTCAGCCTCCGACTTATTGCCATTCTTGGCGCAGCCCGGCTCGCTGAAGATATCCTGGACCGTGGCCGCTAGCGAACTCATCAGCTTTTTCCTCTCTGCGAAAGCAACTCTCTGCCGACCATCTTGCACGCGCGCCATCGGCGAGTGTTCCGGCGATGGCACGCGCACTCTCCGCCATCAACGAATGATGTCGAAGCTATAGTCAGTCTTGCCAAGAACATTGGTCTTCTTGTCGATTTCGTCGAAGATCTTGTCGAGGATCTTCACCAGTACATTCAGGCCGCCCTGATAGCCCCACACGGGGGAGCGGTGATGGTGATGCCGATCAAAAATTGGAAACCCGATGCGGATTAGTGGCGTTCCCGTGTCCCGTTCCAGGTACTTGCCGTGTGTATTGCCAATCAGAAAGTCAACCGGCTCCGTGAACAAGAGCGAGCGCATGTGCCAGAGGTCCCGCCCCGGATAGGCTTGGCAGGCCTGACCAAATGGCGAGCTTGCAAACAGCGCCTGCATTTTTTCCTGCCACGCCTTGTTGCCATTGGTGGACAGCACATGGGTCGGTTCGGCGCCGAGTTCGAGCAGAAAGGCAGCCAACCCATAGCAGAGATCAGGATCGCCATAGATCGCGAACTTCTTGCCATGGATATGCGCGCTGGAGTCCGCGATGGCATCAACCAAGCGGCCACGCTCTCGCGCGAGCTCCTCCGGAATCTCCTTGCCGCTGATGCGTGATAACGCCACGAGAAAATCATCTGTTGCGGACACACCGACCGGGTAATTGAAAGACACGACGTCCTGGCCATGCTCGGACACGAACGGCAGCGTTTTTTCCGTACACCATTGCTGCATGGAGATTGTCGCCTTGGCGTGAATCGCGTTCGCCGCGTCTTCCAGCGTGGTGCCGCCGTCATACATCCGGAACTCGCCGTCGGTCGGGGTATCGAAGACTTCAGAGTTATCGGCGAGAATCGTATGTTCGATGCCCATCAATGCCAAGATTCGCTTGATCTCGCGAAGATTTCCAACGGTATTGCCATCAAAGCCGCCGATGATGTTGATTGCCTCATTTGGCTTGCGCTCCAGCTTCGGCGCCGTTCCGGCCTTGCCGTCCCAAAAATGCTCGAGAATGCCCTTGAGTGCGTTGTCGTAGCCCGTGACGTGGCTGCCGACGAACGCCGGCGTATGTGCGAACGGCACGTCGAACTCTGCCGGAACCGAGCCTTTTTCCTTCGACGTCTTGATGAAGGCGTTGAGGTCATCGCCGATTACCTCAGCCATGCAGGTCGTCGAGACCGCAATCATCTTGGGTTTGTACATGTTATAGCTGTTGGCGAGGCCGTCGATCATATTGTTCAGCCCCCCGAACACAGCGGCGTCTTCCGTCATCGACGAAGACACGCAGGAGCTCGGCTCCTTAAAGTGCCGCGACAGATGGCTGCGGTAATAGGCCACGCAGCCTTGCGAGCCATGGACGAAGGGCAGCGTGCCCTCAAAACCGACTGAGACGAAAACGGCGCCAAGCGGCTGGCAGGCTTTGGCCGGATTTACCGCAAGCGCCTCCCGCGCGAAATTCTTTTCGCGATATTCGGGGGTTTTCGTCCATTCCTTGATACGTTCGACCTCGGCAGGATCGCGGGGATTTTCGAACAACTTCTTGTCGGCCAGCATTTGTTGGTATTCTGGACCGCGGAACAGTTCGAGATGATCGAGCACATGTTCTGCACTCTGCGCCATGTTAGGATCCTTCACTATCGAAATTGATATCGCCCAACTCTCCGCAGAGAGCGGGATCGGTTGCTCTATTGTGAAACCAAGTGCTTGTTACTCTGCAGCCAAGAGCTTGGCTTTCGAGGCTTCCTTCCAAGGTGCCTTCATCTTCTTCCAGATCGGCGAGTTGACAGCCATGTCCATGTCGCGCGCAAAGATCGCAAAGCCGTCATAGCCGTGATATGGGCCCGAATAGTCCCAGGAATGCATCTGCCGGAACGGCACACCCATCTTTTGGAAAACGTACTTTTCCTTGATGCCCGAGCCGACCAGATCAGGCTGGAGCTTTTCCACGAAGCGCTCGAACTCATAGCCGTTGACATCGTCGTAGATGAGCGTGCTGTCCTTTACATAATGCTGTGCGGTGCGCTGATAGTCGTCGTTATGACCGAACTCGTATCCGGTTCCCACGACTTCCATGCCGAGGTCCTCGTAGGCGCCAATCACATGACGCGGACGAAGCCCGCCGACGTACAGCATCACCGTCTTGCCCTGCAGGCGCGGGCGATATTTTGCGATCACGGCGTTCACCAGCGGCTGGTACTTTTCGATCACCCGCTCGGCACCCTCCTTGATCTTGTCGTCGAAATAGCCGGCAATCTTGCGCAGCGATTCTGCGATCTTTGAAGGTCCGAAGAAGTTGTACTCGCACCAGGGGATACCGAACTTCTCCTCCATATGACGCGAGATGTAGTTCATCGAACGGTAGCAATGCAGAATGTTGAGCTTCGCCTTCGGCGTTGCTTCGAGCTCGGCGAGTGAACCGTCGCCGGACCACTGTGCAATCACCCGCAGGCCCATTTCCTCCAGCAGAATTCGCGATGACCAGGCGTCGCCGCCGATATTGTAGTCACCAATGATCGCAACATCGTAGGGCGTCGGCTCGAACTTTGGTTTGCCGTCGGGGTCGAGCTTGTCGAAAATCCAATCGCGCACCGCGTCGTTGGCGATGTGGTGGCCAAGCGACTGCGACACGCCGCGAAAGCCCTCACAGCGGACAGGCACGATGGTCTTGCCACCATATTCCTTGGATTTCGACCTTGACACGGCCTCGATGTCGTCCCCGATCAATCCGATCGGGCATTCCGATTGGATGGTGATGCCGTGGTTGAGCGGGAAAAGCTCCTGGATTTCGTCAAGGACTTTGACCAGCTTCTTGTCGCCACCGAATACGATGTCCTTCTCCTGGAAATCGGAGGTGAATTGCAGGGTTACAAAACTATCGATGCCCGTTGTGCCAACGTAATAGTTACGACGCGAGCCCCACGAATACTGGCCGCAGCCAACCGGGCCGTGGCTGATATGGACCATGTCCTTGATCGGCCCCCAGACCACCCCCTTGGATCCTGCATAGGCGCAGCCTCTGATTGTCATCACACCAGGTATGGATTTTATGTTGGACTTGACTCCGCAATCGGACTTCCCGGACTGGTGAACGTTGAGATGCTTGGCACGCCGCTTCGCGGTCTTCTCTGGATAGACCTTCAGCACCTCGTCGATCAGCTGTTTGTTACGAGCCCTGATTTCTGCAATGCTCTGGGTCGTGGCGAGACTCATGCTGATGTCCTTCAAGGGTTAGCGGTTGGAAGTGCTTCTTGCTGACCAAGACTTTTGCAACGAGCATGCCAGTCCGTCGGGAGCGCAAAAACCAGAACAAATAGACACAGTTAGCGCGGCCCGTCCGATGAGGCTGGTTGTTGTTGCGAACGCGACATCGCGCTTTGCGCGGAGACTTCTTCGTTGACCCTGTTCGAAATGGAACAAGTGCCGGCTATGCGCCAAGTTGCGCCGCGCAGTTCTCGAAGACGCGCAGTTGCCGCCGATTGCAAGATTTTGCGATCGCGCGCGGCGGGACGGCCGCTAACATGGACGAGTGGGTGGCTCGCGGCTCCGGCTTGCCAATACCATCTATGCTGCCGGGCACGACGGATGCTTACCTTCAGCGAAGACGATGATGGTCTTGTGCATGACGTCATCGCCCGCCGAGTTCGATGCAAGCTCCCTAGCCACTTAGACGTGGCCCACTCGCCGTCTCACGAGAACAGCTGCCGCGCCTTGATGAGCGCACCGACGAGCGTATCAATCTCTTCACGTGTGTTGTAGAGGCCGAAGGACGCACGGCATGTCGCCAGAACACCGAAGCGCTTGAGCAGCGGCATCGCGCAATGGGCCCCTGCCCGCACCGCCACACCTGCGCGGTCGATGACGGTGGCAATATCATGCGCATGCGCACCCTTCATATCAAAGGAGATGATCGGCCCCTTCTCGGCTGGTGTGCCGATCAAGCGCACGGAGTTGATGTCCGCCAGCTGCTGCTGAGCGTAAGCAAGCAGTGCGCTTTCGTGCTCGCGGATCTGCTTCTTGCCTATTGAATTGATGTAGTCCACAGCCGCCCCCAGACCGACCGCCTCGACGATCGGTGGCGTACCCGCCTCGAAGCGGTGCGGCGGATCACCATAGATGACGCCGGTACGTGAGACCTCACGGATCATTTCGCCCCCGCCATTGAAGGGTGGCATCAACGCCAGATGCTCAGATTTGCCGTAGAGCACGCCGATGCCGGTCGGACCATAGAGTTTGTGGCCCGTCATCACGTAGAAATCGCAATCGATGTCGCAGACGTCGGCGTTCAGATGGACGCATCCTTGCGAACCATCGATCAGCACGGGGATACCGCGAGCATGAGCGATCCTCACCACCTCCTTTACCGGTAAGACGGTCCCCAGAGCATTCGACATTTGTGTGATCGCAACCATCTTGGTGCGCCGGGTCAGGAGCTGCTCAAAGGCATCCAGCAGGAAGTTGCCGTCATCATCCACTGGTGCCCATTTGATCACCGCGCCGTGGCGCTCTCTGAGAAAATGCCACGGCACGATGTTGGAATGATGTTCCATCATCGAGAGAACGATCTCATCCCCCGGGGTGACGCGTTCACGGCCGAAGGTCTGGGCGACCAGATTGATTGCCTCGGTGGCGCTGCGGGTGAAGATGATCTCTTCGTTTAGACGGGCGTTCACAAATTGCGCCAGCTTGGCACGCGCGCCTTCATACGCCTCGGTCGCAGCGTTAGCGAGGTAGTGCAAACCGCGATGAACGTTGGCATATTCGCTTGAGTAGACCTGCATCATGCGGTCAAGTACCGCCTTCGGCTTCTGAGCCGAGGCGGCATTGTCGAGATAGACCAGCGGCCTGCCATAAACCGTCATGCTCAGCGCAGGAAAGTCCGCACGCAGACGGTTGACCTCGTACCTGCCATTGCTCATCGCGGGATGCACGCTCATCTCCGCGCCTGCATCCAGTGTTCAGTTTGCGCGGTCACAAAATCGCGCAGGCTCTCGGGGACGATTTCCTCAATCGCCTCGCCCAGGAATGCTCCAATCAGCAACGCCTGCGCGTCCTTTTCGGATAGACCGCGAGCACGCAGATAAAATACGAGTGCACCGTCCAGCGCACCTGACGTCGATCCGTGGCCGCAAGTCACGTCGTCGGCCAAGATTTCGAGTTCGGGCTTGTTGTCGGCCCGGGCCTCGTCGGACAGAAGCAGCGCCCGCGTCGTCAGCGTGGCGTCCGTCTTCTGCGCGCCAGGACGAACGACAATCCGGCCTTGGAGCACCGAACGGCCGCATTCGTCGATCACCGCACGGAACTTCTCCCGACTGGTGCAATGTGGCACGGCGTGATCGACGACCATTGTCGTGTCGACATGCTGCTTGTGCCTGATGAGATTGACGGCGTTCGCCGAGAGCTTGGATCCCTCGCCAGTCAGCGTGACGAATCCCTGGTAGCGACTGACGGAGCCGCTACAAGTCATGCTGAAGAAATCGAGCTTCGCTTTTGCGCCGACCGCGATGATGCTTGATGAGATATGCACGGCGTCAGCGGCGTCGGCCGCCAGTCGGATATGCGACAGGTTCGCCTCGTCACCAACCAGGGCAATTGTCGCATCGTTGGTCTGATAGCCGCTCGCGCCTTCAGCCGAGACGAAACTCTCCACTAAGGCCGCATGCGCGCCTTGGCCAAGTTGCAGATAGGAACGCGTGAAGTTGGACACCAACGATCCGGTCGTGACGTGAACGATCTGAATCGGACGCTTCACCGCTTCGCCGTCAGCGATCGTAATCACGAAGCCATCGGTCGCCATTGCCGCATTGAGCGAGATCACCGCATCAGTCGTCGTCGACAGCACCAGGCCGGCCATCGCACTGTCGGTCGTATCTTCCAGGACCTCTCGGAGCGACCGCACAGCGACCCCGTCTTCCAGACTGTCCACATCAGAAAGCTCCGGTACGAATACACCATCCACCAAGACGAGTTTGACCGCCCGATCGACTGCTGTTTGCTTAACCGACGCCGCTGCGCGCACCAGCGCAGCCGCATCGGGTCGCGGAGCGAGCGGCAGGACCGCGCCCATCAGCGCGCGCAGATCGGTGTATTTCCAGGCCTCGATGCGTTGCGGGAGGCCGGCACGCTCGTAGGCTTCGAACGCCCTCGCACGGATATGAGCGACGAGCCCGGAGCCAGGCAACCGTCCATGCGCCGCGGCAAAGACATTGTCCGTTGCGCGCCCGGCGGCGGTTTTGGTCACAACCTGCTTCATCGGGAAATCTCGTGCGCGGTCACGCCGCGTCTTCGAATTGTGCGTAGCCACAAGCCTCAAGCTCCAGCGCGAGTTCTTTTCCGCCGCTCTTTCTTATCTGCCCTTTCGACATCACGTGGATAACGTCCGGCACGATGTAGTCGAGAAGCCGCCGATAGTGGCTGATTACAATCATCGCGCGCTCCGACGAACGCAGAGCGTTGATGCCACCCGCGACAATCCGCAGCGCGTCAATGTCGAGACCGGAATCTATCTCGTCCAGGATGCACAGGCTCGGTTCGAGCAGCGCCATCTGCAGAATCTCGTTGCGTTTCTTCTCGCCGCCGGAAAATCCGACATTGAGGCCGCGCTTGAGCATGCCTTGCGGTATATTGAGCGAATTAGCAACCTCGCGAACGCGTTTTATAAAATCGGGGGTGGAGAATTCCGTTTGTGCTCGCGCCTTGCGCTGGGCGTTCAGCGCCGCGCGCAGGAAGTTCATGGTGGTCGCCCCGGGAATTTCCACCGGATATTGGAAGGCAAGAAATACGCCCCTAGTCGCGCGCTCGCTTGCCTCCATCGCGAGCAGGTCCTCACCGTTGAATAGGATTTGGCCAGCGCTAACTTGATAGCCGGGCTTGCCGGAGATAACGTGACTGAGTGTGGACTTTCCGGAGCCGTTCGGCCCCATGATTGCATGCACCTCACCCGCATTGACCGCAAGATCGAGGCCGCGAAGAATTTCGCAGCCCTCGATACCAACATGCAAATCTCGGACTTCGAGTAGCGCCATTTAACCTGCCCCTGAAATGCGTCATCCAGAACGCAAGCCGCAATCGCAAGGGCTCGCGGAAACGTTTAGTTACCCGACGGATCCCTCGAGCGAGATAGAGATCAACTTCTGCGCCTCCACCGCAAATTCCATCGGCAACTTTTGCAGCACGTCTTTCGCGAAACCGTTGACGACGAGGCCAGTGGCCTGTTGCTCGCTCAAGCCTCTCTGCACGCAGTAGAACAGCACGTCCTCGGAAATCTTCGACGTCGTCGCTTCATGCTCGAACGTCGCCGAGGAATTCTTGGCCTCGACATAGGGCACGGTGTGCGCGCCGCATTCGTCGCCGATCAGAAGCGAGTCGCAGGCGGTGTAGTTGCGCGCGCCGGTTGCCTTGCGATGGGCGCTGACCAGGCCGCGATAAGTGTTCTGCGACTTCCCGGCGGCGATGCCCTTGGAGATGATCCGGCTCGACGTGTTCTTGCCGAGGTGGATCATCTTGGTGCCGCTGTCGACCTGCTGGAAACCGTTCGAGATCGCGATCGAGTAGAACTCGCCGCTCGAATTGTCGCCGCGCAGGATGCAGCTCGGATATTTCCAGGTGATCGCCGAACCGGTCTCGACCTGGGTCCAGGAGATCTTCGAATTGCGACCACGGCAGTCGCCACGCTTGGTGACGAAATTGTAGATGCCGCCCTTGCCTTCCGAATTGCCCGGGTACCAGTTCTGCACCGTCGAATACTTGATCTCGGCATCGTCGAGCGTGACGAGCTCGACCACGGCGGCGTGCAGCTGGTTCTCGTCGCGCTGCGGCGCGGTGCAGCCCTCGAGATAGGAGACGTAGGAGCCCTTGTCGGCGATGATCAGCGTGCGCTCGAACTGGCCGGTGTTGCGCTCGTTGATGCGGAAATAGGTCGACAACTCCATCGGGCAGCGCACGCCCGGCGGCACGTAGACGAACGAGCCGTCGGAGAACACAGCCGAATTCAATGTCGCGAAGTAATTGTCCGAGGTCGGCACCACGGTGCCGAGATATTTCTGCACCAGCTCGGGATGCTCGCGGATCGCCTCCGAGATCGGCATGAAGATCACGCCGGCCGCCTTCAGCTCCTTCTGGAAGGTGGTCGCAACCGAGACCGAATCGAACACGGCGTCGACCGCGATCTTGCGGTTCGGCGTCTGCTCACCACCAGGCGGCGGCTCGACGCCCTCGAGGATCGCGACCTCGCGCAGGGGGATGCCGAGCTTCTCGTAGGTCTTGAGGATTTCCGGATCGATCTCGTCGATCGAGGACAGCGTCTTCTTCGGCTTCGGCGCCGCGTAGTAGTAGATGTCCTGGTAGTCGATCTTCGGATAGTCGACGCGCGCCCAGGTCGGCTCGGTCATGGTCAGCCAGCGGCGATACGCCTCCAGGCGCCATTCCAGCATCCAGGCCGGTTCATTCTTCTTTGCGGAGATGAAGCGGACGGTGTCTTCCGACAGCCCCTTCGGGGCCTTGTCGGACTCGATCAGCGTCTCAAACCCATATCGATACTGGTCGACGTCGATGCGCCGGACGCGCTCGACCGTCTCTTGTACAGCTACCATTGTCTACTCCGCTCCCACACGGAAAACTCTAGCCGACGACGATTGCCCAGCGCGACCCTCCAAGCTGATCGTGCAAGTCATGGCCAACGCGGGATCAGCGGGTGAGAGAATCAGGTCCCCAACCCAGAGAGCCGTCGCTAGAGTCTTCATCCTGCTTTGCGCCGGAGTTCCCCTCATCGGCGACCTCTTATGCCGGCACGCAGGTGTCGGGCACTGGGCAAACGACAGCGCATTGCGGCGCGTCAAAATGACCCTCACATTGAGTGCACTTGGCTGGATTGATCACATATATATCGTTCTTCAGGCTGATCGCCGCGTTGGGACATTCGAACTCACACGCGCCACAGACGGTGCACTGGGACGCGATTATCTTGTAGGCCATTACTGCGATTCCATAAGCAAAGTGCGGACCGCTTCTTGCTTTCAAGTCTTATGCCAAAGAGCTTGGGCTTGATTTGTCTCGGCTATTTTCCAAGGCATGTCGCCGCCTCAACGATTGTCGCAAATGCTACAATCGGCCTCACGGCAGCTTGATCGCGACGCATAGTTGGAGCGCAGGGTCGATCCGGCGGCGGTCGGCCGATCAGGCCACGTTCGTCAGCCCGGCTCGCCTCTCCACAGCACAGCCAAAAAACGTCGTGCCCGATCGCGCAGATAAAGGTCGCTTCGATGATCGCGGTCCTTCTGGGCGAGCCGCGGCAGGCAATGTTAATCCCCGCGGATTACCGGAAAATCTGCTTTCCCTGTAGAGGACGGAACTACTTCGGCTGGCATCACGGGGACGACCGAAAGCCAAGCGCGATCGTCTGATGCCCCCTCGGCTTCGGTCCGTACTCCGAAGAGACGCCAGCGGGGCTCGGCAGATCGAAATTGCCGAAAAAAAGCCACCCCGAAGGGTGGCCCAAGTCAGGGAGGAAACGCCCGTGTGGGCCTCTGGGAATCAGGCCGCAGCCTGTTCGATCGGAGAGAAGGGGAGCCCGAGACTCTCGGCAACCGCCTTGTAAGTCAGCCGGCCCCGATGGACATTGAGGCCCGCGCGCAGGTGCGGATTATCGAGCACGGCGGAAAAGCCCTTGTTGGCCAGAGCCAAACCAAACGGCAGCGTGGCGTTGTTCAGTGCCTGGCTCGAGGTTAGCGGCACAGCGCCGGGCATATTCGCGACGCAGTAGTGAATGATGCCATCCACTTCGTAAGTTGGATCAGCGTGAGTGGTTGGGTGCGATGTCTCAAAGCAGCCGCCTTGATCGATAGCGACATCGACGATGACCGCCCTTTTGCGCATTGAGCTCAGCATGCTCCGGCGGACCAGCTTCGGCGCGCTCGCTCCTGGAACGAGCACCGCACCAATGACCACATCGGCCGCAAATACCTCCTCCTCCAAGGATTCGATGGTGGAAAATCTGGTACGAACGCGCCCTTCGAATAGCTCGTCCAACTCGCGGAGCCGGGGTATCGAACGGTCGATGATGGTGACCTCCGCGCCCAAACCGACCGCCATGCGTGCGGCGTGCGTGCCGACGACGCCGCCTCCGATCACCACGATCCGAGCCGGCTGAACACCGGGCACTCCACCGATCAACAGCCCTCGTCCGCCTGCACTGCGCTTCAGCGCACTACCCGCAGCTTCGATCGCAAGCCTACCCGCGACCTCGCTCATCGGCGCCAGCAGTGGAAGACCACCATGGGCATCAGTTACGGTCTCATAAGCGATCGCGGTGCACCCAGATTTCAGGAGCCCCTTGGCCTGCTCCGGGTCCGGCGCCAGATGCAGGTAAGTGAAGAGGATCTGGCTCTCCCGCAGCTGGCTCCATTCGGACGGTTGAGGCTCCTTAACCTTTACGATCATCTCGCTCGATGCAAATACCTCGCCTGCGGAATCGAGAATCGTTGCGCCGGCGGCGCGATAATCGTCATCGGTTGCACCAATGCCGGCGCCGGCATTGGCCTCGATCATCACGCGGTGGCCCGCTGCCACATATTCGCGGACGGCTCCAGGGGTAAGGCCCACGCGATATTCGTGCGCCTTGATTTCCTTGGGGACTCCGACCTTCATTTGAAAACTCCCTGCCTAGAGGGGTTTTTTAATCGCAAGAGCGCAACGATATTGCGAGGCTGGCGCCTAAATGGCGCAGGAATTCAGCGATCTTGGACTAGCTACGCAGGATTTCAAACAAGCAGATGCGAAGCGTATTGAGACGAGCATGCTCGCTGAGCTAATCATCGTTCCCTCATGCTCCCCGCAAATGCGCGTGGCGTGTTCAACAGATCCGAGGCAATTGTTCGCCTGACAACCAATCGACAATTCTTCCGCCGCCAAAACTGGTCGCCACTTGCACAAATTTGTGATCGTCAGCTACGGCCTCGCCAATATCGGCTGCATCGCATCCGAGCGGATGCCCCTTCATGGCCGCAAGCACGGCATCAGCTACACCAGGCGCGACGATCGCAACGAGCTTGCCCTCATTAGCGACATGGATCGGATCAAGCCCAAGGAGTTCGCAGGTTGCCGCAACAGCGGGCTTTACCGGAATGGCCGCTTCCTGCAGACGGAACCCGAGGCCAGATTGATGCGCAATCTCGTTGAGGGTGGCGGCAAGACCGCCGCGCGTGGGGTCACGCATCACGTGGATGCCGCGCCCGCCAGCCGCCACCATGACGGCCACCAAGTCATGCAGCGATGCGGAATCCGAGACGATCTCAACTTGAAGAGCGGCGTTCTGGCGCGTTGACATGATCGCCACCCCATGATCGCCAAGGCTGCCCGACACCAGCACACGGTCCCCGATCCTTGCTTTGTCGGCGGACAGATCGAGCCCATCGGCCAGAACCCCGATCCCGGTCGTAGAGATGAACAACCCATCCGCCTTGCCGCGCTCGACGACCTTGGTATCCCCAGTGATGATGTAAACGCCGGCACCGCGCGCCGCCGCGCCCATCGACTGCGCAATCGTCCTTAGATCCGAAAACCGAAAACCCTCCTCGATGATGAAGCTAGCTGACAGATAGAGCGGACGCGCGCCGGCCATCACGACATCATTGATCGTGCCGTGCACAGCCAATGACCCGATATTGCCGCCAGGAAAAAACAGTGGCGAGACCACATAGCCGTCGGTCGTCATCACCATCCTGCCTGCCGCAACCTCAAACGCCGACTGATCATTGCAGCGGGCGAGCCATTCATTACCGAAGGCTTGGTGAAAAAGGCCGGAGATCAATTGTGCCATGGCGCGCCCCCCAGATCCGTGGGAAAGATCAACACGTCCGTTCTCGACGTCGAGCTTGCCATGATAATCCTTGACGCTCATGACAACCGCCTCACCTGATCATCGCGAACTCGGCCGTAGGTCCAATACGCAGCACAGGCGCCTTCCGAGGAAACCATGCAGGACCCAACGGGTGTTTCCGGCGTGCAGACGGTTCCAAACAGCTTGCAGTCAACCGGCCGCTTGGCGCCGCGCAGGATCGCGCAGCACTCGCATGCCGGATTGTCGGCGACACGCAGTTCGTGCATCGCAAAGCGCGCCTCGGCATCAAATCCGGCATAAGCCCGCTTCAGCTTCAGTCCGCTGTTGGGGACGAGCCCAAGCCCTCGCCACTCGAACTGTTCACGCAGTTCGAATACCTGCGAGACCTCGTCCTTGGCGCGACGATTGCCTTGGCGCGTCACCGCACGGCTGTATTGGTTCTCCACCTCGTAGCGGCCTTCGTTCACCTGCCGCACCAGCATCAGGATTGCCTGCATCACGTCGAGCGGTTCAAATCCCGCGATGACGATCGGCTTACCGAATTGTTCCACTAGGGGCTCGTAAGGCTGCGTACCGATGATCGTACTGACATGTGCAGGACCGACGAAGCCATCGATTGCGACCCCACCGATGTTGCGCATCTTCGGGTTCTCGAGAATGCTGTGCATCGCAGAGGGCGTAAGCACGTGGTTGCAGAACACGCTGAGGCCCCTCAGCCGCTTCTTTTCGGCAATCCGGACCATCACCGCCGTCGGGGGCGTCGTGGTCTCAAATCCGATGGCAAAGAAGACCACCTCCCTGGTTGGCACCTGTTCGGCGAGCCGGATAGCGTCGAGCGTCGAATAGACCATCCGAATGTCTGCGCCGAGCGCTTTGGCGCGCATCAGGGACTGCCCCTGCGACCCGGGCGCGCGCATCAGGTCGCCATACACGCACAGAGTGACCTCCGGACGCTCGGCGAGCCGGACCGCCATGTCGATCCGGCTCGCGGGCAGAACGCAGACTGGACAACCGGGCCCGTGGATCATGCGAACATTCGCAGGCAACAAATCCTCGAGGCCGTAGCGGGAGATCGCATGAGTGTGCCCGCCGCAGAATTCCATGAACCGGTAAGCCCGTCGCGGACCGGCTTCGGCGCCAATCGCCCGCGCGAGCCCCTGTGCGATGGTCTTGTCACGAAATTCATCGGCATATTTCATGATCGGGGTTCCCGCCCTGCACTGCCTAGTTCCTGCAGGAGCTCCAACGTGCGCTTGGCTTCTGTCGGGTCGATCTTGGATAGCGCGTAGCCGACATGGACAAGAACGTTGTCGCCGACATCGAGCTCCTCGACGAGAGCGATCGATATTTCCAAGCTAACCCCATCGATGGACACGATCGCCATATCGTCGGGAAGAATTTTCGAAATCTTTGCCGGGACCGAAAGACACATATCAGGTTGCTCCTTCCAGGGCTGACGACTGTTCGGCAGTCTGCAGAGCGGCAACCCAGGCCTGACCAAGGCTCAAACCACCATCGTTGGGCGGCAGTTTCCGTGGCACCAGCGGGTTGAGGCCTGCGCTGCAGCAACCGCGCTCAATTTCATCCGCCAGCACCGCGTTCAGAAAACAGCCGCCGCTTAGAACGATGGTATTGACGCCGGTTCTCCGCGCAGCGCGCCTGACCCAGTCGATGCAGGCGACGGCAAAGGTGCCATGAAACAGCCCGGCTCCGTCCGCGGTGTCGATGTTGTCTGCAATCAACCGCGAAAACAGCGGGCGAAGCGACAGCACGTCGCGGTCGATGGTCCAGCCCGCTTCGAGAATTGCAGTCCGCCGTACCAACGCCTCGAGCTTCATCGCGGCCTCGCCCTCATAACTCTGCAAACTTGCAACCCCCAGCAGCGCCGCCGCGGCATCGAATAACCGGCCCGCGCTGGTCGTCGTGGCTCCGCCCGCTTGATCGAGCAATGCTGACACACGCCCAGCCTGCCGCTGCGCAGCAAAGCGAGGCGCGATTTCATGACCCCGGCCGAGCGCCTGCAATACTGCGCTTGCCATACGCCACGGCTCGCGGGCTGCGCGATCGCCGCCAGGCATTTGCAGGGGCGCGAGATGCCCGATGCGTCGAAACCTCGTTCCTTCGCACAATAATAGCTCGCCACCCCAGTTACCGCCGTCGGAACCGAAGCCATGGCCGTCGAGCACCAAGGCAAGCGCAGGTCCGGCGTGCCCGTGCTCAGCGATGACAGCGGCAGCGTGGGCGTGGTGATGCTGGACGGCGACAAGCGCCCGGCCGCTTGCTTGCGCAAACCGGGTCGACGCCATATCGGGATGCATATCATGGGCAATGACGACAGGCTCCACATCAAGGGTCGATGTGAGGTGGTGGATCGTCTGCTCGAACACACAGATCCCTTCGGCCGTATCAAGATCGCCAATATGCTGGGAGACGAAGGCTTCGTTGCCCCGCGTGATGGTGACGGTTGACTTCAGGGCGCCGCCGACGGCGAGCACGACCGGCACAGACCTCGCAAGCCGGATCGGTTCGGGAACATAGCCACGTGCCCGGCGAACGAACTGAGGCCGGCTGGCCACCACCGACAGCACGGTGTCATCGGCGCGCGTCAGGATATCTCGATCATGGGTCACGACAAGGTCGGCAATCCCCTTGAGCCGCCGCAGCGCCTGCGCGTTGTCGATCACGAGCGGTTCGCCGCAAGAATTGGCGCTGGTTGCGACGATGACCGGGGCTGCCCCCGCAAGCCATGTTCCTGTCGAGTGAAGCGCATGAAAGATGAGGTGATGCAGTGGCGCTACCGGCAACATGACACCTACGCGCGATAAGCCAGGAGCCGTCGCGGGCGCCAAATCATTGCGCGAAGTTAAAAGCACGATGGGACGTGCTACGGATTCGAGCAGCGCAAGCTCTGCCGCGTTCGCTTCCGCGATTTCGTTGACACGCTCTATGGAACCGACCATGACCGCGAACGGCTTCTGGGGGCGCTGCTTTCTGCTGCGCAAACGCTGCACGGCGTCCTGGTTGCGCGCATCGCAAAGCAGCTGATACCCGCCGAGCCCCTTTATTGCCACGATTTGGCCGCCGGCAATCGCCGCAGCAATGGCGTTGACCCCATGGCTAAGCCGAGGACCGCATATCGGACACGCGATCGCCTCCGCGCGAAACCTGCGGCTCGCTGGATCGGCATATTCGGCCGCGCAGGCGGCACACAGCCTGAAAGCCTTCATGACCGTGTTGCGGCGATCATACGGAAGCTGTTCGGCGATCGTGTAGCGCGGGCCGCAATGGGAGCAGCTGACGAAGGGATAAAGGTAATGGCGATTTTCTGGATCGAATAGCTCGCCCAGGCATTGCCGGCAGGTCGCGGCATCGGCAACGATCCGAGTTGACAACCTGCCGCCTTCGCTCGTGTGAATCGAAAAATCTTGTGCCGCGAGCGCCCCGGTCCGCTGAACGCAGATGTGGTCGATACGTGCAAGTGGAGGCGGCTCGAGCGGCAAAGCAGCGACAAACTCGGACGCCCGGTTACCCTCGACTTCGATTGTGACGCCCTCGGGGCCATTGACGACGAATCCCGCCAATCCGTATCGCCTGGCAAGGCCATAGACGTAGGGGCGAAAGCCGACTCCTTGCACGGCCCCGCTCACGCGCACGCGCAGCCGTGTTCGGTCGCAGATGGCGGCGGCGCTCATCGCCTGGTGTCCTCCAAGGCGCGCCTTTGATGCGCTACCTGCTCATCGATCCAACCGTAGAGTGAGCCAAAACCCTCGCCGGTCCGCGCCGAGACCGTGAGCACTTCGATCTTGGGATTGACGCGTCTTGCGTATTCGACGGTCCTGCCCAAATCGAACTCAAGCAGCGATGCCAGATCAATCTTGTTGATCAGCATGAGCGAAGAAGCGGCAAACATATCCGGATATTTGAGCGGCTTGTCTTCGCCTTCGGTGGTCGACAACACCACGATCTTGCAGGCCTCGCCTAGATCGAAGGCAGCGGGACAGACCAGATTGCCGACGTTCTCGATGAAGAGAATACCGCGCGTGAGCGGCGGCAAGCGGCGATAGGCCTCACCAATCATGGCAGCATCGAGATGACAACACTTGCCGGTATTGACTTGAATAGCTGGCACGCCGGCCGAGCGAATGCGTTCGGCATCGTTCGAGGTCTGCTGATCGCCCTCGATGACCCCGATCGTCCAGCTGCGCTTGAGCTCGGACACGGCGCGGACCAACAGCGAGGTCTTGCCTGCACCAGGACTGGACATAAGATTAAATACGAGCAGTTCGTGGGCCATGAAGAGGGCGCGGTTTTCCGCCGCGATCCTGTTATTCTTGCCAAGGATGTCGCGCCCGACCTGAATGATATGCTCGCAGCTCTTACCCGCGACCTTCAATGCAGCCGGGTCGGCGCCGCGGCTCACAAACGCCTGCCCATCATGCGCCTGATGATGGCCAAGATGATGAGGGTGATCATGGCCATGGCCGGCATGGTGTGAATGCTGCAGGCCCTGGTCGCCATGCAGATGCACCTCATGGCGATCGCAATTGTCCTGCACATCGGGACGGCCGCGAACGCGACCTTGCGCATCATGCACTTCGGCGCGTTCAGTTGAAGACGCCTGTCCGCTGCAGCCGCATACGCTACACATCAATCGATCTCCAGCTCTTTCACTCGCATCTCCTCGCCTGCTGTTACCTGCAACTGATAGCTGCCGCAGCATGGACAGCACTCATCGCGCCGTGCAATCTCGATGCTCTTCGAACAGGTCATGCACCAGGCCACGCCGGGACATTCGATGATTCTAACAGCCGCGCCCTCGGCAATGGTCCGCGTTGCAACGACAGCAAAGCAGAACCTGATCGCTTCAGGCGCAACATGGCTCAACGCCCCGATCTCCAGACAGACGCTCCGCACCTGGGAAAACGATCGGCGATGCGCCTCCTCCTCGACGATTTCGACGATGCTTTGACAAAGCGCCATTTCATGCATCGTCAACTTTGCGAAACTTGAGTGTGAATCCGACGCAGGGATCAAGCGATTCAATCACCGCACGAACCGCTTTCTGATGTCGTCTCGTCGTCAGCCCCGCGCCCTGCAGATTCCGGACAAGTGGTCCGCGCCAATGGAAATTCCATTCCGTCGGCGCAAGACATTCGAAGCGGGATATCTGGCCCTGAGGATCAAGCTCGACCGCGTGATAGAGCCGGCCCCTGGCGCATTCGATCGCGGCCGCTCCTCGTCCAGGACCTAACCTGTAGCTTTCGATGATCCCAGGCTCGGCCGATTCGATATGAGCACCGGACTTGAGCCAATCGCATAGCTGCCGGATTTCTGCAATTCTGGCCTTCAGCCGCGCGACCGCACCCGACCGACCCAGCCAGAGCCGATCACGCGTCATTTGGCGCGCCCATGGACCCGTCTCGGGCGCATGCCCACCAAGATCGGGACAATGGCAAAATGTCGGGTCATCGCCGAGCAGCCGTTCAGTGATGTTGCGGTCGTCGGCAACGGACAGGAACGAGTGCGCGATCGAGATGGACCTCAGGTCGACTTCGTCAAGCGCTGCAATGCAAAGCGCGAACGGGCTACCGGGCCTCGGCGCGCCATCTTCATCCGGCATGCCGAGTGCCGCGAGCGAAGCCACAATCTGCGCTATAGCCTCACGCCGAATAGAGCCGCGTGCTGGCCGTGCGCCGCCCACAAGCATTGACAGTCCTCGTATGAGGGACCGGATCGCCGCCGCACTGACATTCGGCGTAGGAAACCCGACCAAGAGGCCCCGCAGCAATTCTGAGATGCGCTCGGCAACGACCAAGAGCATACGACGCTGTGTCGTCGCGAGGATGATCTTTTCGTCACGTGCCGCCTCGATCGCGGACAGCAATGCGGTTTGTTGCGCAGCGGCACATACTGGGAAGAGATGCGGCAGCGCCTTGAGCAACGCCGAGGCCGGTTTGCCGGCGAACAGCCGTGCCAGTGGCGGCCGGGCTCGCGGCAGGATCTCGACCGCGGCGATGACGTCGGCAGCAAGCGATATGGTGACATCGATTTTGTTGCGAGCGACGAGGCTCATGCGCACCGCTCCGTCATCATCTCGCGCAAGAAATGCCGGCGGTCGATCGGACAGAGACGTGGCGCTTCGGTATGATTTAGCGCTCGGCGGTTGGGCGGCCACATCGTGGCAAGGACCGCTGCTTCGGCGCGGGCGCCACCCATGTCGTTGCGTGAGATCGCCGAAAGCAGGGAGCAACAGGCAATCGAGCCCAATGATGCGATTTCGCTGCCACCAAGCTCAATGTTGCGGAATCGAACTCGCAAGCGCAGGTTCGATTTCGGTCCAGCATGCCGTTGGCGGTTGCTCTTGCGCAAGAAGGCGACCAACTTCATGGCCCAAGGCGCGCCCATCATGCTAACGGGCCCTGCCCTCTGCACGTGCGAAACCCCGATCGCTTGGACCCTGAACACGGATCGTTCAAGGTCGGTCGCGTGCGCACGGCTCGACCGGCGATATCGCAGTCGGCTGCTACGAGCATCTCCTCAGGTGCCGACACATCGGGGTTCTTGCTCCTGCGAAGGTCCTGTTCGCGCTCAAGCATCATTTTCAACCGACCCGAAGCCGGACATCGACGTGCGAAAGCCGAAGACGCTTTCAGTTTTTGGAACGCAACGCACTCGCGCAGAAGTCTGTGTCGCCATCGCTCTCTTGTCAGTTGTACACGATCCAGCCAATGCCACGTTGGACGCGGGCGCCATCCGTGAGAGCCAGCCGAATGCCAGATATTCTCCAAGTTCTTCACGTGACGTAAGCCTTCATGATTTCCTGCAGGCGTTCGGCGGAATCCTCGAAATCCTCGTCGGCAGCCAACGCAACAATCGGCACGCCGCCGATCTCAAGCGTATCCAGGATGATGTTGTCGATAGAATTGAAGAACTGCACCGACCACACATTCCGTATCGCAGTCGCCTGCACTCGGCATGCGCCGTAGCCGCGAAAGATGAGCTGGACCGGACCATTGCCCACGCTCTGCTGGAGAAACGCCAGGTCGATGTCGTTCATCGGCAAAAGCGTGAGATTGATGACATGCGTGCGCATGCCAGGCCGCCAGGCGCGGGCCCGCTCGCGTGTTTCGGCGAGCACCGGCAGCACGTTCATCGCCCCATCCGGCGCGGTGCCGATCGCCAGATCGGTCGACGCCAGGTCCGTTGCGGCGCGCTGCACGATCTGCGGGATCGCCCCGACTTCAACATATTCGTGTGCCGGATCCGTCCCGATGCGCACGCGCCAGATTCCCGCAAGTACGGACTCCTGGATTCCCGCCTGAGAGCCATCTGGCAGCGCAACGACGCCGGCGACCTCGCCTTCCCCAAGCACTTCGGCAATCAGGTTGCGCTCGAGATCACTGAGATTCGAAAGCCTGTACAGTTGCGTGCGTGCGCTACTCTTCTGGCCACGAGCGGCGGCAGCTGTGTTCGATAGCAGCGTGATGGCATTCGGACAGTTTTTTGCAAGCTCGTCGGCATCGCGCCAAGCGCGCCTGGCCAGCGTCGCCACAGCCGTTGGCTCGCTATGGACGATGTCGCGACTATCCGCATTCACGGGAAACCCGCCCACCGCCGCAGCGGCGGCTTCGTATCGAATACGCGCCGCCGTTTTCATGATGCGAAGTTCCGTGGGGCTCGCCGAGAGGCAATGCTATCGGCGGTGCAGTCGCCGCCGGCGTGTGGTCCGACGATCGGTGCCGAGATGCGGTCGACCTTGACCAAACGGATCTGGCTCTTGCCGACCCGGCGCAGTGTGCCGCGCTGATGGCACTCGATCTGCGTCGGCGGGCCACGCAGGCCGAGCCGCCCACCCAGCTCGCTACCGGCGCCGCGCGCGGTTGCGCCCCCTTGCATGGGCCGCCGGTGCGCCTTGATCTGTTCAGAAAGCGCGTTTGCGACGTGGTTGGCCCACAGCGAATTTACGGGACCCGCTGCCGACAGCAGCTCCACGCCCCAACTCCCGGGATCCTGCGCGGTCAGATGTGCACCGGCGTTCGCTCTCGCTACCTCGGACAGAGCGGGCCGCGCCAAATCATGCTGCGCCGGCTGGAATTTCATCAGACGCCTTTCCGATAATCTTTGGTTCTGCTCGGCGAGCTATTAGCAAGGCACATGCCAATCCATCGTCTCGCTGCAATCGCGTGCGCGCCCGGATCAGCAGGTGTAAGCGCTTGACATCTGCTGTGCATAGGTTGCCTACGATGCAGATTCGATTTGCGAGCAAGGCGCGGTAGCGCGATGTCTGTGCGCGGCGCCGCTACCGCAGGTGGTCGGGCAATTGCGGCTCACGACCGATCAAATCCGCAAAGAAGCGATCGCAGTCCTCGCCACTGAGGCCGGCCTCGAGCCCGTCGAGTGCTTCCGAGATCCGCCTTGCTTCGTCCTCCTCCAAGAGCCGCACCGCTGTGTCGATATGGACGAGGACCTTGGCGCCGACCGACGCGCCGGAGAGCAGCATGACTGAGACACGCCGCTGTTCATCGCCATACTCGCATAGCGCCGTGATGCCGTCGGTCTCAACAATCGTCATTGGTAAGCCAAGGCACATGAATAGCCGCGGGCCGCTAGATCGGCCGCTCCCTTTCATAATTGACATGGTCGATATTGTTCCCCAACAGCCGTTCTGATACAGGCAGCGGCGAAGCCCGCAGTTTCGCCGGCGAGCCCCACTGGGCCAGCAGTTTGCAAGCCAGTTCAATCGCGGGCGCGATCTGAAAGCGCACCGGTGCAGTCAGCGGACCGCCCCAACGCTCCAGGTCCAGCGGCTGACAGCCGATCAGAGCGAGCTCTCGCGGGCAGCGGTCAAGCAGGTCGGCTGCACTCAAGACCTCTTGAAAGCCGGTCTGATGCAGACTCAGCTTCTTGGCAGCGGTAAATTTCGGCACCTCGTCATTCCGCACAAGCATCAACTTCCCGGGCGAAAGTCCATAGTCGATGGCATCGAACACGATCAGGCAATCGGCCTGCTCAAGGAAGCTGACAAGGTAGAGCCCCTGCGTGCCACCATCGAGGATGGAGACGTTGTCATCGATGGTGTAGCGACGATGAAACTCCTCTACCACTCGCACGCCGAATCCCTCGTCGGCCCATAGGATATTGCCGATGCCGAGCACCAGGATCCTTTTCTTGCTCTCCGGAGTCAGCATCCGCTTCCCAGTCAATCGCGGAACTGACGCTGACCCGAAATCATCGAGGAGATGCTCCGCCCCGACATGATGTCTTCCCGGATCACCGCGTAGATGTGAACCAGCGCAAAGGTCACGACGATCCACAGCCCGAGATGATGCCACGTATGGACGTCCTGACTGTTAGGCCAGATTGCAAATACCCAGCCGAACAGCTTGTACTGCCAGCTGTCACGGCCCGCACCCTGTCCATAAAGTGCAAAGCCTGTGACGATCATGAACGTGATCGTCTGCGTGAACATAAAGAACATCGCAAGTTGAGCCAGCCGATTGTGCCCGACGCGCCTGTCGGGCTCAACTGCGAGAAACGCGTACCAGCGCATCTCATCGTACACTTCGCGCCAAATGCAGCTGCGCCAGAGCGGCACGCGAAATATTTGCATGGCATGCGGGTTTCCCATCAGGGCCCAGTAGATGCGCAGCAGGAAGCCGACGCCAAGCACATATCCCGCAGAGAAATGCGCAAAGCGGATATAGCCGAACAAGAAATTGCCGCTAGCCTCTCCCGGCGTCGCCGGTGTCCCGGTTCCAATGAGATAGCCGGTTACGCCCAGCACCAGAATGGCCGCCGCATTGACCCAATGCCACAGTCGCACCGGCGCTTCATAGACGTAAGCGGCGCCACCGCCGCCGCCGCTAACAGTTGGCGGCGCATCGACGGCGGTAGGGTTTTGCGGAGCCTTGTCGGCCATGTCCCTACCGAACATTGACTGAAGCCATTTCTTGGCCGTCAGGACTGATCACATGGGTTGAGCAGGCCAAGCACGGATCAAAGGAATGGATCGTACGCAAGATCTCCAGGGGCCGCTGCGGGTCCGCGATCGGGGTACCGATCAGCGAAGCTTCAAAGGCGCCAATATTGCCCTTGGAATCGCGAGGAGACCCGTTCCACGTGGTCGGCACGACACATTGGTAATTGTCGATCTTGGTGTCCTTGATCTTGATCCAGTGCCCGAGCGCGCCGCGCGGCGCCTCAGTGAAACCGTAGCCCTTGGCCTCGTTAGGCCAGCTTTCCGGCTTCCACTTGCTGACGTTGGCGGTCGCGCTATTGCCGGCCTTGATGTGGACGACCAGCTTGTCCTGAAAATAACGCATCTGATGTGCCGCCCACTGGCATTCGAGTGCCCGCGTCGCAGTACGGCCAAATGTCGAAAACAGCGCGCTCAGGGGAAGATTGAGCCCCTTGAGCAGTCTGTTGGTCGGCTCCTTGAATTCGGCTTTGCCTTGCGCATAACCGATGATGTATCGCGCCAATGGTCCGACCTCGACGGCGTGGCCGCGCCAGCGCGGCGCTTTGATCCAGGAATACTTGCCGCCTTCGTCGAGCTCCTTGATATCTGTTCTGCTGCCTTTGACCTTTGCCCCCAGCTCAAAGTTCGGCTCGGTGATGCCCTCCCAGGGATGCAGTCCGCTGAACTCGCTCGGGTATTTATACCATGAATGCGCGACGAATTCCTGGATCTGCTCGGGATCGCCATGGTCGATCGGCAAAATCTCCTCAAGATTGCCGCCAAGAATGACACCGCGCGGCAGCTTGAGACTTTTCGCGGAACAGTCGTTAGCGTTTTCAGGGATGTCGCCGTAGGACATCACGCTTTTGCTGGAAAGTCCGCCGCCATGCAGCCAGTCTTTATAGAACGAGCCGATCGCCGCAATGTCGGGCAGGTAGACCTGCTCGACAAACTCGATTGAACGGTCGATGACCGAGGACACCAGGTTAAGCCGCTCCATATTGATCGCACCGGCCGCACCAGTTCCATCGATATTGATCGCGCAGGCCACGCCGCCGACCAGCCAGTTCGGATGCGGGTTCTTGCCGCCATAGACTGCTTGGATCTTGACGATCTCCTTCTGGAAGTCGAGCGCCTCCAAATAATGCGCCACGGTGATCAAGTTCACCTCAGGTGGCAGCTTGTATGCCGGATGACCCCAATAGCCGTTCTTGAACGGACCGGGCTGCCCTGATCCGAAGAATTTGGTGAGCCTGATCTGCAGGTCCTTGAAATAACCAGGGGACGAAAGCGGCCAGGGCGAGATAGACTGCGCCAGCGCCGAAGTGGACTTGGGATCGGCCTTGAGCGCAGAGATGACGTCGACCCAATCCAGCGCGTGCAGATGATAAAAATGCACGAGATGATCATGCACAAGCAGGCAAAGCTGCATGATGTTGCGGATCGAGTTCGCATTTTCCGGAATGGTGATCCCTAGCGCGTTTTCAACGGCACGCACCGAGGTGAGCGCATGGGTGCCGGTGCAGACACCGCAAATCCGCTCGGTGAACGCCCAGGCGTCGCGCGGATCCCGCCCGCGCAGAATGACTTCGATTCCACGCCACATCGTCCCGCTCGAGACCGCATTGCGGACCACGTTGTCCGCATCGAGGTTGGCTTCGACGCGCAGGTGGCCCTCGATCCTGGTCAGCGGATCGATCACAATTCGCTTGCCGGAACGATCGAGGTTGAACCCATTCGGAGTCTGGACCACCACCGTCGCCCCCTTTAAGTCGGCTTATCTTTGCGAACTGCGCGATCCGGCTTGTGGGTCAATCGCTTCACGGCCGTGATCGCCGCATGTGCGGCGACGGTCAGCCCAACCGCGCCGGCAGCGGCCATGCCGATCTGATCGGCGTTCTTCTCGATGCCGAACTGCTGGATGGTCGTGAGCCGATCGTAAAACGAACCTTTGTCCCAAAAGCCGTCTTCGGAGCAGCCGAAGCAGCCGTGGCCTGATTGAATGGGGAATGAAACGCCGCCGTTCCAGCGAAGGGCAGAACAGGCATTGTAGGTGGTCGGCCCTTTGCATCCCATCTTGTACAGGCAGTAGCCCTTGCGGGCGCACTCATCGTCCCACGCCTCGACAAATTGGCCGGCGTCGAAATGCGAACGTCGATAGCACTTGTCGTGGATGCGCTCGGAATAAAACATCTTTGGGCGTCCTTGGCGATCGAGCTCAGGAAGCCTTCCGAACGTGGTGATGAAGGTCACTAGGCCGGTCATGACCTCTGCGATGGGGGGACACCCGGGAACCTTGACGATCGGCTTGTCGGTGATCACCTTATCGATCGGTACAGCGCCGGTCGGATTGGGCTTGGCCGCTTGCACGCAGCCCCAGGATGCGCAGGTCCCCCAGGCAATGACCGCCATGGATGATTCCGCCATCCACCTGAGCCTCTCGACGAACGGCTTGCCGCCGTCAATGCAGAACATGCCCCCCTCATTCAGCGGCGGGTTGCCTTCGACGGCAAGCACATATCTGCCTTTGTACCTGAGACGGGCTTCCTCGAGGATGGCTTCAGCCTGGTGACCTGCCGCGGCCATGATCATATCGTCGTAGTCGAGCGAAATCATCGACAACAGGACGTCTTTAATTAGCGGATGGGCCGAGCGGATAAAGCTTTCCGAGCAGCAGGTACACTCGAGCCCGTGCAGCCAGATGACGGGCATACGCGGTTTGGTCTCTAGGGCATTGGCAATCCTGCTTGCGGCGAGCGGGCCGAGTCCGAAGCTCGAGGCCGTCAAACTGCAAAACTTGTGGAAACTGCGACGCGTGATACCTTGGCGTCTGATCACGCTGTAGAAGGTTTCCGTTGCCCCACTCATGAACCCCTTCCAAGTTTCTCGTCGGCCCTGACGAATTGCTCACATTCAGCAGCAAAAAATGGGCCACCGCCCGGCAAACATCTGACGGTTACCAAGCCGCCACTCCGTGATTTGCAGTGGGATCGGCGAGCTAAGCGCAAGCTGCGCAACTGAGCGCGCTCACCGTGCCAATGGTGTCCGGTTTTGACCGTCGATGTCAGAACTCCAACAATGCAGCACAATGGCTCGTCCCTCGCGGCCAATGCGTTATACTCGCTCTTTAAGCACGGTCCCGACACCGGCCGACACGGCAATTGCCGCAGTTCACGCGGCACCGCACTGCTCACCGATTTCAATGGGACTTGTTCGCCATTCTCAGATGCAATGGAGGCCGCGATCGTCGCAACTGCGCAACGACACCAAAGTGGCAGTCACCAACAACCCGAACCGGCGACCAAGAACGGCGCGATAGCGAGCCCTCCGCGCCGCAGTACACCGCCTTCACCTTTCAGGGCGGATCGATCCAATCTGCCTTGGGTCAATGACGCGCGGTACCAAGCCCGCCGGGATTGCGGGCGCAAGGCTGGGCGCGTTTGAGAGCTTTCATCCAGAAACGTTCATCGTTCATCGCGCGAGCCAAGCGTTAGCGAGGCGATGGCTTGGCGCATCACGAAACCACACCTTTCTCCGGTGAGCTTCGCAGCGATGGCAGAGGCGATCTCGCCGTTTCCATGTACTGGGTCCGATTCGCGCAACGCGGATAGCAGACGACGGTGTGGTATTTTTAGTTTGACGTCGATCCGCAGCAGCAAACATCACTTGCTGATCATCCAATCTGTTCATCGCGCTTTGCCGGCGGCAAGCGAGCTAGCGAACTATGCCGGCATAGACGATATTCTGGACTTGCTCGCGGTAGTACTTGCGGATCTCTCCGGGCGCAGCCGTTCCAACCACCACGACCAGGCGCTCCTTTGGATCACAGAAAAATTGTGTTCCGTAAGCGCCGGTCCAGGTGAACTCACCTGGATTGCCTGGAACGGCCGAGAGACCCTCGCTTATGCGTACAGCCACTCCGAGCCCGAACCCAAAGCCGGCACGGTGCGGCTCCACATTAGCGACCTTGTTTTTGATCTCTGGCCCAAGGTGGTTGGAGATCATGTGATGCACCGTCCTGGGACCGAGAATGCGCTGGCCATCGAGTTCCCCGCCGTTTAGCAGCATTTGCCCAAAGCGAACATAATCACCAACTGTCGCGAATGCACAGGCTCCCCCGCAGTCAAACTTCGTCGGACTTTCGAGGAGCTCGATGCCCTGTGGCTTTCCCGTCAGTGGGTCGTCTTTAAATGGACGCGCGAGCCGCTCGCGTTGCGATCCCGACAAATGGAAAGTGGCATCCAGCATTCCGATCGGCTTCCACAGGTTGCTGGAAAGATACTCGCCTAGTGGCTGCTCGCTAACCTGTTCCACGACAGCGCCAAGCACGTCGGTCGAGAAGCCGTATTCGAATTCCGTTCCCGGTTGGTGCGCCAACGGCAGCTTGGTAATGCCTTCGATGAAAGCCTTCTTATCGCCCTTGACCGGTGGCGCTGCGAAATCCGGATAGAGACGCGCCACTTGGTCTGAGCTGTCCGGCGGCGCGCCATAGGTGAGACCTGATGTGTGGCGATAAAGGTCGTGGACGTAGATCGGGGAACTCTGCGCTTCGAATTTTAACGAACCGTCAGGCTGCGATACTCCCACTTTCATGTTTGCAAATTCGGGATAGTAATCCGTAAGTCTGGCCCTCAGAGGCAGGCGACCTTGTTCCATGAGGGTAAGCCCAGCAACCGCCACCATCGGTTTGGTCATAGACGCGAGCGCGAACATCGCATCGAGCCTCATCGAGGTTCCTTTTTCAGGATCGAGTTGCCCGTACGCCTTGTAGTGAATGAGCTTGCCGTCTCTGGCGATTGCAACCACTGCGCCCGGCACGCGCTTGGCTGCGATCTCGCTAGCAAAGAACTCGTCCAGTTTGGCAAGGCGCTGCTTGGAAACTCCGACGTCATCGGCCCTCGCCTCGGGCAAAGGCGCGGAGTGTGCTGAATTGAAGCTGATACCAGCGGCCGCCGCGGCTGCAACGAGCTTATTCATTGTGTCCTCGTTAAGAATGGACGGATCTGACTTGCAATACTGCTGCTCGGTTATGACCGGCCAGCTTGGCCAGTACGCCGAAGATGCTTCGATCCGGCTTAGTGCGCCTGCCCCTCACGTGCCTCTCCTGGCACATCGTTTGTCGATGAGAGTCAAAGTGAACATGACCGCAAAGGCGAACATTACCATACCGCCGGCAACCCAACCTGCCTCGCGCCAGCGCGATGCTTGGACGTAGTCAATGACATAAGCTGACAACACTTTGGTGCGCCCGGGAATGTTGCCTCCGATCATCATCACGACACCGAATGTGCCGATCGTATGAGCAAAGCCAACCAAACCAGCCTTGAGGAACTCCAGCCGTGCCAGCGGCAGGCCGACGGTAATGAAGGCGAACAACGCAGAAACGCGCTGACTCGCCACAACTTCCTGCGGGTGGTTACCCATCGCAACAAAGGCGCTACGGATAGGCTGCACCACCAAAGGGAGCGCCGAGAGGACCGATCCGACCACGATTCCCGCAAAGGTAAAGGCGAGCGTGTGCTCGCCCCAGAAAGAGGCGAGAAGCCCACCTGGTCCGTTCGGGCCGAGCAGGACGAGTACGCAGAAACCGAGCGCCGTGGGTGGCAGCACAAGCGGCAGCGCGACCATTGTCGCCACCGCCTCGCTCAAAACCGTTTTTGACCGTGCCAACCACCACGCGAGCGGCGCGCCAATCACCAGCAGGATCATTGTCGTCACGCTGGCGAGCTCGACCGTGAGCGCAACGGATTGCCAGATTTCTGGCGAAAGGGCATCCATGTGCGTCAGCCCACCGGCGAGAGCACGTCGCCATACCGGCGCAGCGATCGCGTCGTTTCTGCGAGCAAATGCAGAATCGCAAGGCTCATCGGAAACTCCTGTGACAGGGCAGCTTCGACCGGCCTGACGGCGGCCGCTTCTCAGCTCGCCATCCAGCAATCCCCGTGCCGCTTGCGAAATGTGGTGGGCTCTGTGTCCAGCGTGAGAAAAACGCGCATAACTGCCAGAGATACTGCGGGGTGAACCTAACGCGCTGTCAAGTTTCCGGCATCTTTGTTCTCAAGCAGACAGCGACGGCAGAATGAGACGGCAGAGCGGCCGCCCGAGATGCGCATCCGCAATGTCTCGATGCAAATCCTGACGTGGATGCTGCTTCGACATGTTGGTTGTTTGTTGGTGTCGCTCAAGGGCCGGCGTGTATAAGCGCAGAACTCCCGTCACAGCCCCATTGCGAGAATGGACGAGACCGGCTCTCGGAGTTCATTCCGTGCTCAACTTTCGCCTTGTCGAGGAGAAAGACGGGCCGCGGACCGCCATCCGGCAATCATGCGCCACTGTTCTGTGAACGTAACAAACCATAAGCATACGTTAGTTGCCGAGTTCTGAGGCAACGATCTGCTACCTAAAACAAGGAGTCGCAGTGAACCTATAGCGCGTCCGGTCGGTGCAGTATATCGACGGTGATCATGCCGCGGGCGCGAGAAACACATGCACAGATCTTTTCGTTCGCGTGCTTTTGCTGCTCGCTGAAGAAAACGTCGCGGTGGTCAAGCTCACCGTCGATTTTGACGAGATCGATGGCGCAGACGCCGCACTCGCCGCGCCGGCAATCCGAAATCACCTCGTAACCGGCCCCATTGAGCACGTCCAGCAACGAGCGATCGCGCGGAATCTCGATCTCAATGGCCTGATCTGCAAGGCGCACCCGAAACCCCTCGGTCGGCAGTGAGCCGCTCGAACCGAAGGTCTCGTAACGTAGGTCGGATAGTGCGCGTCCTGCACCAGTCCAGGCCCGGCGCGCGGCATCGAGCATCCGGATCGGACCGCACAAGAGGGTCAAGGCGTCGCGCGGCAGCGAAGCGAACAAGTCATCCAAATTGAGCCTGCGCCCTTCGTTGCCCGCATGGACAATAAGCCGCTTGTTCAGCAGGGGAGCGAGAACATCCAAATAGATGGCTTGCTCACGAGAAGTAACGGCATAATGCAGAGTGAAGTCGGCATCGCGGCGCGCCAACGCCAAAGCTGCCCCGATCAGTGGCGTAATGCCGATGCCGCCCGCGATTAAAGCGTGATGGCATTAAGTTCGATAGCCTGAATTTTTGAGGTAGTTGGCACATTCCTCGGAGGTGAAGGCGTCGA
>NZ_JADFUD010000036.1:0-79680 GCF_054820065.1 Bradyrhizobium sp. UFLA06-06 | reverse complement strand
CTGCTCACGGTCCTCAATGCCATGATGCGAGACCGAAAGCCGTACCTGCAGACCAAACCAACATAACAGTTGCCGGCCTTCGCCGGGACGACGATGTGGAGACATGGTCGTCCGTTTGCTTTATCGTCCTGCGCGGGGGCTACAAGCGAACACGCGGAACGAGGCGATCGTGCAGACAAAAAAATTCGGCGACAACGGCCCGCAGGTCTCGGTGATCGGGCAGGGCACCTGGTATCTCGATCGCGGTGACCGCAAGGCGGCCGTCGCTGCGCTGAAGCGCGGCATCGATGCCGGCATGACGCATATCGACACCGCCGAGATGTATGGCGACGCCGAGCTTGTGATCGCGGATGCGATCGCCGGCCGCCGCGACGAAACGTTCCTGGTCTCGAAGGTCTTGCCGAGCAACGCCTCGCGGCGCGGCACCATCACCGCCTGCGAGCGCTCGCTGAAGCGGCTGAAGACCGATCGCCTCGATTGCTATCTGCTGCACTGGCGCGGAACCACTCCGCTCGCAGAGACGGTCGCGGCGTTCGACGAATTGATCGCGGCGGGCAAGATCCGCGCCTGGGGCGTCAGCAATTTCGACACCGAGGATCTCGACGAAGTGCTCGATGTCGCGGGTGAGGGTACGATCGCCTGCAACCAGGTGCTCTACCATCTGCAGGAGCGCGCCATCGAGCACGCCGTGATTCCGTGGTGCGAGCAGCACGGCGTCGCCGTCGTCGCCTACTCGCCGTTCGGTCACAATGATTTTCCCTCGCCGTCGAGCAGGGCCGGCGCGGTGCTGCAATCGATCGCGCAGGCGCACAAGGCGACACCGCGCCAGGTCACGCTGAGCTTCCTCACGCGGCTGCCGTCGGTGCTCGCGATTCCGAAGGCGTCGAACGCGGAACACGCGGCGGAGAACGCTGCCGCCGGCACGCTCAAGCTCAGCGCCGAGGAACTCGCCGCGCTCGATGCCGCGTTCCCGCGCGGGCCGAAACCACGCTCGCTGCCGATGCTCTGAGCGAGAGCGGTTCACTTCGCTCCAGACAGTTCTTAACAAACTGTTGCAGTTGCGGCGGCACACAGCCTGCGGCGGGCGGTCGCGCGCGCTGGTGCATATCGGAGTCCCGTTTTCGGGCATTGTTCTCGCGGCGGAATTGGCGTTTTGTACGATCAGCAGATTCCCTTTATTTTGCCTTCGAGATTGCCGTGACACCGCCCCCCGCAGCCGTGGCCGCCAGGCTGGACAGCGTTCCCCTTTCATTGCCTGCCAAGACCGCGCCCGCAGCGACAAGCAAGGCGCCCGCCCGCACCGACCGGCCGTTCAAGGGTATCGCGCTGATCCTGCTGTCGACCGTGTTCCTGGGCACCTCCGACGTCACGGCAAAATATCTCTCCTCCACGCTGCCCTCGATCGAGATCGCCTGGATCCGCTTCCTGGTGTTCGCGATGATCATGACGCCGGCGATGCTGCCGGGCTCGCCGCTGTTCGCGCTGCGCAGCAGCCGTCCCGGGCTGCACGTGCTGCGCGGCGCCGCGCTGCTCGGTTCCTCGCTGATCTTCATCACGGGGCTCGGCTTCCTGCCGATCGCCGAAGCCTCGGCCACCAGCTTCGTCTCGCCGCTGTTCGTCACCGCGCTGTCGATCGCGTTCCTCGGTGAGAGGGTCGGCATGCGACGCTGGATCGCGACCGCGGTCGGCCTCGCCGGCGTGTTCATCATCCTGCGGCCGGGCACCAGCGCGTTCCATCCCGCCGCGATTTTCCCGCTCGTCTCGGCGCTGGCCTGGGCCGGCACGCTGATCCTGACGCGCATGATGAGCGGCAGCGAGCGCCCGATCACGGTGATGACCTATTCGTCCATTGTCGGCGTCGCCATCGTCAGCGCGCTGGTGCCGTTCGTCTGGGTCACGCCGAGCTGGCACGACATCATGTTCGGCATCCTGATCGGTGTTGCGTCCACCGTCGGACAGTGGATCGTGGTGCTGGCATTCCGCTATGGCGATGCCTCGGTGCTGGCGCCGTTCTCCTACACGCAGCTGCTGTGGGTCAGCATCCTCGGCTTCCTGATCTTCGGCGAAGTGCCCGACAGCTGGACCATCCTCGGCGCCGGCTTCATCGTCGCCTCGGGCCTCTACACCGCGCATCGCGAGCGCGTCCGACGGTCGCAGCTGCTGACCGTGGCCAGCGAGCCGTCGCCGAACGCCTGACCAGAGTACCAAGAATCGTGCGCTGGTTGCGAGGCCAGCCTCCGCTAGCGTTGCGGGTGTACAACAGTGGGGCCGAAACTTCGACCTCCGGAAGCTGAATCGAAGGATTTCGGACACAATCAACAATCGCGCGTTTGGCAACATGCTAATCTCGCCCCAAGAGCGCCGTAGAGCGTTTGGGGGCAGTTCACGTGCATTTTGGTTCGGTCTTTTTTTCGTTTGCTCGGCAGTTTCGCGGTGTGCTGGCTTCGGCAGTCTGCGTCTCGGCGGCTGCAAGCCTGTTGCCGTCCAGTTCGGCACAAGCCCAGAGCTTCACCTGGGGCGGCAGCGGTAGCACAACGAGCAGTGCCGACTACCAGCTCCCGACCAACTGGTCGACGACGTCGCCCGGCGCGCCGCCGATCCTCCCGACCCAATCCGCCATTTTCGATTCGACGGGATCGGCGACGGTCACGATCGGCGCTGGCCCGATGCTGCTGGACTCGTGGACCTTCACCGCCAATTCGCAGTCGTACACGATCAGCGGCAACCCGGTTAACTTCGCCTTGACGGGGCCGAGCGGCGGCCTGATCAACCGGGCCAACAGCGGCCAGACCATCACCATCAGTGCGAACATCAACGACGGGCTTGCGCCCGGCGTGATGGTGCAGCAGCTCGGCAACAGCACGCTGGTGCTCGCGGGCACCAATGCCTATTCCGGCGGCACGCTGATCTCCGCCGGCACCGTGCAGGTGACGAATGCGGATTCGGTCGGCACCGGCACTATCACGCTCAATGGCGGCACGTTCCAGATGCAGTCGCCGACGGTCTCGAGCGTCGCCTTCGCCAACAACATCGCGGTCAATGCGGCCGGCGGAACGGTCGATGCGAACGGCGCCCAGGTCAATCTCCAGGGCGTGATCGCCGACGGTGCCGGCGCCGGCGTTCTGCGCCTGATCGATTCGTCGGCGTCCGGTTTCTCCAACGTGCAGCTCTCCGGCGCCAACACCTATTCCGGCGGAACGCTGGTGGTCGATACGACCGTTGTCGTAGGCAACAACGGCTCGGTCGGGTCGGGCACCGTCACGCTCGACAATGCCTCGTTTCAGGCCGACGGCCTCGGCAACCTGACGTTCGCCAACAACTTCAAGATCAATACGTCCGCCATCGGCAGCGCGATCGACGCCAATGGCGTCACGCTCACGATCGCCGGCAACATCGCCGACGGCAACGGCCCCGGCAAGCTGACGGTGCTGGACAATTCGGGCGGCCTCGGCCGCGTGGTGCTAACAGGCACCAACACCTACACCGGCGGCACCACGATCTGCGATTGCGCGACCTTGCAACTCGGCGACGCCAGCCACGCCGCCTCGATCGTCGGCGAGGTCGCGGTCGACGGCAAGTTCGACATCGTCAATGCCAACACGGCCGGAATCACCAAGATCGTCAACGACGGCTTCAACGGGATCGCCACCACGACGTTCTACAATTCCACCACGGCGTCGACGGCGACGATCGTCAACCAGAATTTCGGCATCACGGAGTTTCGCGACAGCAGCACCGCGGGCAATGCCACCGTGAGCAACACCAATGGTGCGCTCACGATCTTCCGCGACACCAGTTCTGCCGGCAATGCCAGATTCACCAACACCAACGGCGGCACTGTGGTGTTCGGCGACGCGTTTGGTCCTCCCGGCGGCTCCGACACCAGCACGGCCGCCAAGGCTGTGATCGACAACTCAAACGGCGGTGCCGCGGTGTTTCTGGGCCACACCAATGCGGGGCAGGCCACCATCACCAACGGCACCAATGGCGGCTCGACGCAGTTTTTCGAGTCCTCATCTGCGGCTTCCGCAACCATCGTCACGCTCGCGGGCGGTCAGGTCGCCTTTTTCCAGAACAGCACGGCGGCAAACGCCAGCTTCGACAACAGCGGCGTGCTCTATTTCGGATCTGGCGGTTTCAACCCGGTGGAGGCGCCGACCGCGGCCAACGCGACGATCGTCAATCGGGACGGCAGCGTTCTCCAGTTCGATGCCTATGCCACCGCGGGCAATGCGACCATCGACAACCAGGCCGGCAGCCAACACATCTTCACGGCGTTCGCTACGGCGGGCGACGCCACCATCACCACCGAAGCCGGCAGCACCATCAAGTTCTTCAACAACGCGACCGGCGGCAACGCCCAGTTCATCACCAACGGCACCGGACTGGTCGATTTCTCGCTCAGCACGGGGCCGAACGGCGACGGGCGCATCACCGCGGGTTCGATCGCAGGCTCCGGCTTTTACTATATCGGCTCAGGCAACACCCTCGTCGTTGGCAGCAATAATCTCTCTACGGCGCTCAGCGGCGTGCTTGCCGACTTCGATCCGTTGAACCCATTCCATATCTGTGGCTGCTTCGGCGGTGGCCGCACCGGTCCTGCCAATTTCGAGAAGACCGGCAGCGGCACCCTGATTTTGTCCGGCGTCAACAGCTATACCGGCACCACGACGGTCAACGGCGGCATTCTTCAGGTCGACGGCTCGATCGCCTCGTCGAGCCTCACCACGGTGAATGCCGGCGGCGCGCTGTCCGGTATCGGCACCGTCGGCAACACGACGATTGCAAGCGGCGGCATCCTGATGCCCGGCGATGCGCCGCCAGGCACATCCCTGAACGTGGCGGGCAATCTCGCCTTCCAGTCGGGTGCACTGTACCTCGTCGGGCTCAATTCGACGGCGTCCACCCTGGCCAAGGTGAGCGGCAGCGCGACGCTGGCCGGATCGGTCGGCGTCAGCGTCGCCGCCGGCAGTACGATCGCCAAGCAATACACCATCCTGTCGGCGGCCGGCGGCCGCAGCGGCACGTTTGCGGGTGTCGATTCAACCGGGTTGCCGTCGAACCTCGTCGCGACGCTCGGCTATGACGCGAGCAACGCCTATCTCAACTTCGCGCTCGATTACGGCGCGAAGTCGAAGCTGAACGTCAATCAGCAGAACGTCGCCACCACGCTGCAGAACTTCTTCAACGCCAATGGCGGTATCAATGCGGTGTTCGCCGGGCTGTCGCCGAACGGCCTGACGCAGGCCTCGGGCGAAGGCGCGACCGGCTCGCAGCAGGCGACGTTCAACGCGATGGGCCTGTTTCTGGGATTGTTGACCGATCCGTTCGTCGCCGGGCGCGATGGTGGCTTCAGTGGCGCCGCGGGGGCGCCGCCGTTCGCCGAGGAGAGCACGCCGCTCGCCTATGCGGCGCGCAAGACCGAGCCGCGCGACGCGCTGGCCGCGATCTACGCCAAGGCGCCGCCGCTGCAGCCGAGCTTCGAGCAGCGCTGGAGCGTATGGGCGGCGGGCTATGGCGGCTCGCAGACCACCAGCGGCAATGCGCCGCTGGGCTCGAACAACACGAGCAGCAGCCTCTATGGCAGCGCGGTCGGCGCCGACTACCGCTTCTCGCCGAACACCATTGCCGGCTTTGCGCTCGCCGGCGGCGCCACCAGCTTCAGCGTCAACGGTCTCGGCTGGGGCCGCTCCGATCTGTTCCAGGCCGGCGCGTTCGTTCGCCACAGCGTCGGCGCGGCGTACGTAAGTGGTGCGCTCGCCTATGGCTGGCAGGATGTCACCACCGACCGCATCGTCACCGGAGCCGGCGCCGATCACCTGCGCGCCAACTTCAATGCCAATGCCTGGTCGGGCCGGCTCGAGGGCGGCTATCGCTATGCCACGCCGTCGATTGGGCTGACGCCTTACGCGGCGGCCCAGTTCACGAGCTTCGAGCTGCCGGCCTATGCGGAGAGCGTGGTCTCCGGCGGCGGCGCCTTCGCGCTGAACTATGCAGCGAAGAGCGTCACCGACGTCAGGAGCGAACTCGGCCTGCGCTCCGACAAATCGTTCGCGGTTGACGGCGGCATCGTGACGCTGCGCGGTCGCGTTGCCTGGGCGCATGACTTCAATCCGGACCGCGCCGTTGGTGCCGTGTTCCAGACGCTGCCCGGTGCGGCCTTCGTGGTCAACGGCGCGGCGCAGGCGAGCGACTCGGCGCTGACCACGGCCTCCGCCGAGCTGAGGTGGCGCAACGGCTGGTCGGCCGCCGCGACCTTCGAGGGCGAATTCTCCAACGTGACACAGTCTTACGCCGGCAAGGGCGTTATGCGCTATACGTGGTGACCCTCCGTGCTATAGCCTCCTGCGGCGAAAGCTTGTCCCGGACGTGATCCGCGACAGCATTTCGCGGGACGAAATACGCATCAAAATGAGTGGGACAAAACCCACGCGGGAGGGAATATGCGCGCAGCGATCTTCAGGAACGGCGAGATTGTCGTCGACCGGGTGCCCGAGCCGAAGCCCGGCGCCGGCCAGGTGCTGGTCAAATCGCTCGCGTGCGGCATCTGCGGCTCCGATCTGCACGCACGCAAGCATGCCCACCGCATGGTCGAGTTGAGCAAGTTCCTGCCTGGCCGCACGCCGATGGATCTGTCGCGCGACGTCGTGTTCGGCCACGAGTTCTGCTGCGAGGTCCTCGACTACGGCCCGAACACCACGCGAAAGCTGAAGCCGGGCACGCGCGTGTGCTCGCTGCCGGCGCTGCTGACGCCGGAGGGGCCGAAGGGCATCGGTTATTCCAACGACTATCTCGGCGGCTATGCCGAGCAGATGCTGCTCAGCGAGCCGCTGCTGCTCGAAGTGCCGAACGGGCTTGCGGCCGAGCACGCCGCGCTCACCGAGCCGCTTGCGGTGGGCGTGCATGCGGTTGCGATGGCCAACATCAGGGGCGGCGAGGTGCCGCTGGTGATCGGCTGCGGACCGGTCGGGCTGGCGGTGATTGCGGCGCTGAAGATCAGGGGGCTTGGACCGATCGTTGCTGCCGATTATTCGCCGGCGCGGCGCCTGCTCGCCGAAAAGATGGGCGCCGATGTGGTGGTCGATCCCGCCAAGACGCAGCCCTATGCGAGCTGGGCCGAGCATGCCCAGATGACCGACGCGGAGAAGGCGGCGCGGCCGCCGATGCAGGCGCTGCTGCCGCCGCTGAAGCCCGCGCTGATTTTCGAATGCGTCGGCGTGCCCGGCGTGCTGCAGCAGGTGTTCGAGGGCGCCCCGCGCAGCGCCCGTGTCGTCGTGGTCGGCGTCTGCATGGAGACCGACAAGTCCGAGCCCATGCTCGGCATCATCAAGGAGCTCAACGTCCAATATGTGCTCGGCTACACGCCCGAGGAGTTTGCCTATTCGCTGCGCCTGATCGCGGAAGGCAAGGTAGATGCCGCCTCGCTGGTCACCGGCCGCGTCGGCATCGACGGCGTCGCGCAGGCCTTTGCCGATCTCGCCAATCCCGAGGCGCACACCAAGATCCTGGTCGAGCCATGGCGCTGATTTGGCGTTGAACCTGGCGCTGCACTGACGGCGATGGGTGCGGTTTGCATTTCGTGGCGCCGAACCTATAGTTCGCTGTCTCTTATCGCACTGACTGCACGCACCTCATGCGCGTTTCAATCATCACCGGAGGCGGCTCCGGCATCGGCGCCGCAGTCGCGCGCCGGCTCGCTGGCCCCGCTCAATCCCTGATGCTGCACGGACAGGGCACCGAGGCCGCCGGGCTCGCGCGGCTGAATTCGGTTGCGGAGGAATGCCGCAACAAGGGCGCGAAGGTCGAGGTCTGCACCGGCGATCTCGCCAAGGCCGGCGTCGGCACCGTGCTGGTCGCGGCAACGCGGGCCGCGTTCGGGCCGATCGACAGCATCGTGCACGCCGCGGGCTTTGCCGACCGGCGCGAATTCCTGAGCCTGCCGCGCGAGGCGCTGGAGCGCGCCTTCGCGGTGATGGCGGCGGCCTTCCATGAAATCGCGGCGGCGGCGCTGTCCGACCTCATGCGCAGCGCGCAAGGCCGCGTCGTCGCGGTGTCGAGCTTCGGGCCGCATCGCTTCGTCCCTGGCGCCACCTATCCGGGATCGGCCGCCGCGAAGGCCGCGCTCGAGGTGCTGGTGAAGTCGCTCGCGATCGAACTCGCCGCGTCAGGCGCCACCGCCAATGCCGTGATGCCCGGCTACACCCGCAAGGATCCCGGCCTGTTCGGCGCGCTTGATACCGCGACCTGGGAGCGCGTCGCAAAGGCCAATCCGATGCAGCGGCTGGCCGAGCCCGACGAGGTCGCCGCCGTCGTCGCCTTCCTGCTGTCGCCGGAAGCCGGCCACGTCACCGGCGCGACGCTGCCGGTCGATGGCGGCCTGACCTTGATGTGACGGCATGAGCGAGGGCATGGCAGCACAGCAGGTCGATGTCGCCGTGCTTGGCGCCGGCATGGTCGGCGTCTCGGCGGGCCTCGCCGCGCGGCAGCGCGGGCTCTCCGTCGTCGTCGTCGATCGCCGCGAGCCAGGCAGCGAAACCTCTTACGGCAATGCCGGCATCATCTCGTCGGGCTCGATCCTGCCGCTCAACACGCCGTCGCTGCTGAAGAACTTGCCGAGATATCTGACCAACGCGCATCCGGCGCTGCGCTGGAACATTGCGTGGGCGCTCGCCAATGCCGGCTGGGTGATGCGCTTCCTCGCAGCCGCTGTACCGTCGCAGACCAAACCGCGCGCCGCCGCGTTGCACGGTCTGATCGGCGCGTCGCTGAAGCTGCATCGCGACTGGATCGTGCAGGCCGGCGCTGGCCATCGCATCCGCGAAACCGGCTGGCTCAAGGCCTGGCGCGCCGACGGGCTCGCCGCCGCGAAGGCCGAGCAGGCAGCGCTCGCCGAGTTCGGCATCAGGAGCGAGGTGCTTGATCGCCAGGCGATCTCCGCGCTCGAGCCGAATATCATCCCTGCCTATAGCGTCGGCCTGCTGCACACGCAGACGGCATCGGTCGATTCACCCGGCGCGGTGGTCAAGGCCTACGCGCAGATGCTTGCCGCTGGCGGCGGCACGATCAGGCAATCCGGGATTCGGCGCATCGAACCGCGCGGCGACGGCTGGCGCGTGCAGCTCGCCGACGGCGAGACCGCCGCGCGCCATGTCGTGGTCGCGCTCGGGCCGTGGTCGGCCGAGCTGCTGCGGCCGCTCGGCTATCGCGTGCCGCTGGCGTTCGAGCGCGGCTATCACCAGCATTTCGTGCCGAACCCGGCACGCAAATTGCTGCGGCCGATCCATGATGCGGACGGCGGCTTTCTGATGACACCGATGGAGCAGGGCGTTCGCGTCACCAGCGGCGTCGAGCTCACCGCGCGCGACGCGCCGTCGAATTTTTCGCAGCTCGAGGCGGTGGTGCCGATGGCGCGCAGCGTGGTCGAATTTGGCGATGCGGTCGGCGAGCGCTGGCGCGGCGCGCGGCCGACGCTGCCCGACAGCCTGCCGATGATCGGCGCGGCGCCGCGGCATCGCGGGCTCTGGCTCGCCTTCGGCAACCAGCATATCGGCTTCACCACCGGCCCCGGAACGGGCGCCGCAATTGCGGCGATGATCGCGGGCGATGCGCCGCCGTTCGAGGTGCAGGCATTTTCGCCGAACCGGTATATCGCGTGACTCGTGCGAGGCCGCCTGCGATGCTGGGGCGTCAAGCCGGGCGCGGCAACCGAGGGGCAGGATGAACTACGTCTGGGATTTCGGCATCCTCGCCAAGTACAGCCATCTGTTCTGGCTCGGGCTCGGCTGGACCATCGCCTACACCATCGGCACCATCATCCTCGGAAGCTTGATCGGCCTGATCGTCGGCATGCTGCGGCTGCGGCGCATCCCGGTGATCGACTGGCTCCTGATCGCCTATATCGAATTGTTCCGCTGCACGCCGCTGCTGGTGCAGATCATCTGGTTCTACTACGCGTTTCCGGTGGTGATCGGCGTCAATATCCCGGCGCATGTCGCCGCCGTCAGCGTGCTGTCGCTCTATGGCGGCGCATTCTACGCCGAGATCGTGCGCGGCTCGATCGAGAGCGTGCCGGTCGGGCAGTGGGACGCCGCGAAGGCGCTCGGCTTCCGCGGCTGGCGCCTGATGCGGCTCGTGATCCTGCCGCAGGCGCTGAAGCCGATGATGGCGCCCTATGTCAACCAGTCGGTCACGCAGCTGAAGAACACCTCGCTGGTCTCGATCATCGCGGTGCCCGACCTCGTCTACAACGCGACCTTGATCAACGCCGACACCTACCGGCCGCTCGAGGTCTACACCATCGTGGCGCTGATCTATTTTGCGATCCTGTTTCCGTCGACGCTGGTGGCGAGGCGGCTGGAGCGCGGGCTGACCTACGACAAGGTGTGAGTAATTCTGAGAAGCGGCCGCATCGGTGGTTCACCTCTCCCGCTTGCGGGGGAGGTCGGATCGCATCGTAAGATGCGATCCGGGTGGGGGCTTTTTCCACCCGAAGGTTCCGACGCGCGGTGACACCCCACCCCAGCCCTCCCCCGCAAGCGGGAGAGGGAGCCGACCGCCGATGCGGTGGCCAAGCCTCAAATACTCAACTCCACCGGCACGTCCTCCGGCTTGACGCCGGCAAGGCCGAGGCCCTTGACGAACCATTCGCGCATCTGGCCGATGCCGCGGTTGTAGTCGATCCACACCGAGAGGAAATCGCGCCAGCGCTTGTCGGCTTCGCGCCGCACCGCCGTGCCGCTCGCGATCGTTACCGACGGCGAGGCCAGGATCTTGTAGGTGCCGAGGTTCGGGTTCTTGGCGATCGCGGTCAGCCCGAGCACCAGCGCGTTGACCACGCAATCGACACGACCCGACGACATCTCCAGCATCACCTCGTCGCGCGACTTCAGCGACTTGATGGTGGCGTTAGGCGCGAAGCGGCGCGCCACCGCCTCGTTGGCCGAGCCGACGTCGACCGCGATCTTCACCTCGGGCTTGTTGATGTCGGCCCAGGTCTTGGCCTCCAGCCCCTTCTTCAACATCGCGCCGAACGGATGCGGGAACACCAGATTGGTGAAATCGACAACCAGCGCTCGCTGCGGGGTCGGGTTGAGCGCGAAGCCGAGGTCGATCTTGTTGGCCTGCAGATCGAGAATTGAATTGCCGTAGGTCGATTCGACATATTCCAGCTTGACGTCGAGCAGTTTGGCCAGATCGTTGGCCATCTCGATCGAGAAGCCGGACCAGGTGCCGGTGGCGAGATCCTTGTTGAAATAAGGCAGTTCGCCCGGCAGCACCGCGATCCGCAGCACCTTGCTGGCCCGGATGCGATCCAGCGTGTTGTCGGCTTGCGCCTGCGCCGAGGCCGGGGTTGCCATCGTGGCCGCGAGTGCCGCGCCGCTGCCGATCCCGAGCGCATAGCGAAGCGCGTCGCGGCGATCTTCGGAAATTTTGATGTCGTCGGATTGAGTCAAGCGGGCCTCCCTGCACCAGATCGGGGGAAGCCTAGCGTCGGTATCCGGTGCCAGCAAGGGCGCGCGCCTGCACCATTGGTAGGCGAAGTGGGCCATCTCTCGGTCTTCACCTCTCCCGCTTGCGGGGGAGGTCGCATCGCATCATCGATGCGATGCGGGTGGGGGCTCTCTCCACAATATGATTCGTGGAGAGAGCCCCCACCCCGCCCCTCCCCCGCAAGCGGGAGAGGGGGCAGAGCGTGCGCGTGCTCCGATCAATACCGTCCCGGCACGTACATCTCCGGCGGGATCGGGCCGCGGTGGTAGTCGGGGTTGCGCACCCGCGGCGGCAGCATCACCGGCTGGTGGGTGACCGCCTGATAGGGGATCTGGCTCAAGAGATGCGAGATGCAGTTGAGCCGGGCGCGCTTCTTGTCGACGGCATCGACGATCCACCACGGCGAGTCCTGCAGATGCGTGCGTTCCAGCATCGTCTCCTTGGCCTTGGTGTAGAGCTCCCAGCGGGTCCGCGCCTCGACGTCCATCGGGCTCAGCTTCCACTGCTTCAGCGGATCCTGGATCCGCATCGAGAAGCGGAACGCCTGTTCCTCGTCGGTGATCGAGAACCAGTATTTCAGGAGGACGGTGCCGGAACGGATCAGCATGCGCTCGAAATCCGGCACCGAGTTGAAGAATTCCTCATACTGCTCGTCGCTGCAGAACCCCATCACCTTCTCGACGCCGGCGCGGTTGTACCAGCTGCGGTCGAACAGCACGATCTCGCCGCCGGCCGGCAGATGCGAAACATAGCGCTGGAAGTACCATTGCGTGCGCTCGCGCTCGTTCGGCGCCGGCAGCGCCGCGATCCGGCAGACCCGCGGATTGAGCCGCTGGGTGATGCGCTTGATCACGCCGCCCTTGCCGGCGGAATCGCGGCCCTCGAACAGCACCACGACCTTCTTCTTCTCGTGCTGCACCCAGTCCTGCAGCTTCACCAGCTCGCCCTGCAGCCGCAGCAATTCGCGGAAATAGAACTTGCGGTCGATCGACGGCTTGCCGGCGGCGCCGTCATGGTCGAGCTCGTCGAGCCTCATGTCGTCGAGCTCGAGCTCGAGTTCCTCGTCGAGGCTGTCGGCCATCTCCTGATGGATGCGGGCGCGCAAGGCTTCGTCGCGCAAGACTTCGTCCCGCAGGGCTTCATCCCGGGAGGCTTCGTCGGTGAGGGCGGAGGTCGTCATGAAGGTCCGTCTTTCAGTGTGTTAGATGGATCGGACGGCAGCATTGACGGGCGATGTTACCCCTCTATGACAATGCCATGACCGCTGTTTCACGCCGCCGGGCGGACTGTGCTAACAAGCCGACAAAACCAAAAAGGGAGATGTGCCGATGATTTCGCTCACGCCAAAAGACGTCCTGCCGGAGGACGGCACCGCCGGCACGCTGGTCGGACGGGTCTGGCTGCCGCAGGCCGGCGGGCCGGCTGTCGTCGCGGTTCGGGCAGACGGCGTGTTCGACGTCACGGCGCGGTTCCCGACGGTGAGCGCGCTCTGTGAGGAAATCGATCCCGCCGCCGCGCTGCGCGCCACGCGCGGCGAGCGGATCGGCGATTTCGAGGCGATCCTCGCCAACACCCCGCCCGACGGCCGCGACAAGGCCAGGCCGCATCTGCTGGCGCCGGTCGATCTCCAGGTGCTGAAGGCCGCCGGCGTCACCTTCGCGATCTCGATGCTGGAGCGCGTGATCGAGGAGCGGGCGCGCGGCAATCCGTCCTCGGCGGAGGCGATCCGCAAGGAGGTGGTGCGCCTGGTCGGCGACGATCTCTCCAAGCTGAAGCCCGGTTCCGAGCAGGCGATGAAACTGAAGCAGGTGCTGATCGATCAGAATGCCTGGAGCCAGTATCTCGAGGTCGGCATCGGTCCCGACGCCGAAGTGTTCACCAAGGCGCCGACGCTATCCTCGGTCGGGTCAGGCATGGACGCCGGGCTGCATCCGAAGTCGACCTGGAATAATCCGGAGCCGGAGGTCGTGCTTGTTGTCTCCGCCGCCGGCAAGATCGTCGGCGCCGCGCTCGGCAACGACGTCAATCTGCGCGACTTCGAGGGGCGCTCGGCGCTCTTACTGTCGAAGGCCAAGGACAACAACGCGTCCTGCGCAATCGGCCCGCTGCTCCGGCTGTTCGACCAGACCTTCTCGCTCGACGATGTCAGGAAGATGGATGTCGGCCTGACCGTGACGGGCGCAGACGGCTTCGTGCTCGAGGGCCATTCCTCGATCAGCAAGATCAGCCGCGATCCGACCGATTTGGTCGCCCAGACCATCGGCTCCGTGCATCAATATCCCGATGGATTTGCGCTGTTCCTCGGCACGATGTTCGCGCCGGTCAAGGACCGCGACGCCAAGGGCGAGGGTTTCACCCACAAGCGCGACGACATCGTCACCATCGCCGCGCCGCAGCTCGGCAAGCTGGTCAACCGGATGCGGGGCAGCGACGAGTGCGAGCCCTGGACCTTCGGTGTCGGCGCGCTGATGAAGAACCTCGTACAGCGCAAGGTGCTGTGAGGAGAAGATACTAATCCATCGTGAGGTTAGCACGCTCGTCGGGCTCCCTCCCCCCCCCTTGCAGGGCAGGGTGGGGAGAGGGGGGCCCCAGGCGAGATGTTCGATCACACCGGGCTCCGTAGCGCACGTGCCCGCGCGGGTCGGTCGCTGTCTTGAAATGCGCCTTTCGATGATGTGCCACTGTTCGCTGAAGCGGTCGGCATTGTCGAACATGTTCAGAAACCTGCGCGGCAGATCGACCGTGTGGCGCAACTTGAGCGCGCTAAAACACGCGGAATTTGCCGCTTTTTCCTGGCTTTATGTGAACCAGTTCATCCTCGTTCGCGCCGGTCCGCTCCAGCATATCGGCTCGACGCGAACAGAAGGAGTCGCGGACATGAGCGAGCAGCCATCAAACGGAATGCCCGGTTGGCTCACCACCGATATGCTGGTCATTGCCGTCTCACTGGCCATCATCGTGATTGGAATATGGATCGCGCCGTAGCCTGGTCGTCGCGGCGAGGCCGTCCAGCCGGGCAGGGCGCCAGCGCCAATCACTGAGTTGCCCGACGGCGCAAACCCCTTTTGCAAAACGGAACGAGATGCAAAGCTCGGACGATCCATGTCGCGAGAATGCGAAGGTATGCCCACTGACAGCGCAACACACTCAGTGTCGTCCCTGCGAAAGCAGGGACCCATAACCACAAATGCTGATTGTTGAACGATGCTGGGACAACGAGTCCCGTTCTCAGCACCTGCTGCGGCGTATGGGTCCCGGCCCCCCGTGCGCAATTGCGCACTAGGCCGGGACGACACTGTGGTGTTGGCACCATTCGAGTTGACCAACCAACGCCCTCACACCGGCAACGCCGTCGAATACTTCACCTGGCTCAGCGCAAAGCTCGACTCGATCGAGGCGATGCCGTCGAGCCGGGTCAGCTTGTTCTTCAGGAATGCTTCATAGGAGGAGAGGTCGGCGGCGACGACGCGCAGCAAATAGTCGCGATTGCCGGTCATCAGGTAGCATTCGAGCACCTCGTCCCATTTCGAGATCGCGCGCGCGAAGCGGTTGAGGTCTTCCTCCTTCTGCCGCGCCAGCTTGATCGAGATGAAGACGGAGACGTGCAGCCCGATCGACTTCTGGTCGACGGTTGCGATGTAGCGAGAGATCACGCCGCGCTCCTCGAGCAGCTTGACCCGGCGGTGGCAGGGCGACACCGACAGCCCGACCTTGTCGGCGAGTTCCTGCATGGTCATGCGGCTGTCGGTCTGGAGCAGACTCAGGATCTTGCGGTCGATGGCATCGAGGGCAGGCATTGGGATGAACTCGTCAGTTGAAGCCGGATCGTGGGAATTTATCCCAATTTTTCCTGTGCTGTCGCGTGGAATTGAGATTTTCGCCGCCGCTTGCGGCAGTAACATTCCGGCATATCGCCCGGAGCATCGCCATGGGAATCGCGCCTGAACGCCTCGACATGCTGTCCGCCCTGGCCCGCAAGGTGCTGTGGCTGTCGTCGTGGACCATCCATCACGCCAATCATGTGCGGCCCTCGACCGACGGGTTGAAGGTCGGCGGCCACCAGGCGTCGTCGGCCTCGCTCGCCAACATCATGTCGGCGCTTTATTTCTCGGTGTTGCGCCCGCAGGACCGTGTCGCGGTGAAGCCGCATGCGAGCCCGGTGTTTCACGCCATCCAGTATCTGTTCGGCCACCAGACCCGCGATAAGCTGGAGAATTTTCGCGGCTACAAGGGCGCGCAGTCCTACCCCTCGCGCACCAAGGACAGCGACGACGTCGACTTCTCCACCGGCTCGGTCGGCCTCGGCGTGGCGCAGACGCTGTTCGCCTCGCTGGTGCAGGACTACGTCAAGGCGCATGGCTGGATGAACGACCGACCGGAGGGCCGCATGATCGCGCTGGTCGGCGACGCCGAGATGGACGAGGGCAACATCTTCGAGGCGCTGCTCGAAGGCTGGAAGCACGGCCTGCGCAACACCTGGTGGGTGGTCGACTACAACAGGCAGTCGCTCGACGCGGTGGTGCGCGAGGGGCTGTGGGCCAAGTTCGAGACCATGTTCCGCAACTTCGGCTGGGACGTCGTGATCGTGAAGTACGGCAAGCTGATGCTCGAGGCGTTTGCCGAGCCCGGCGGCGAGGCGCTGCGGCGCTGGATCGACAACTGCCCGAACCAGATGTACGCCGCGCTCTGCTTCCAGGGCGGCGCGGCGTTCCGCAAGCATCTGCGCGACGACATCGGCGACCAGGGCGAGGTGTCGGCGCTGATCGAGCGCCGCAGCGACGAGGAGTTGCTGGCGCTGATGTCGAACCTCGGCGGCCACGACATGGCGAGCATGATCGAGGCCTTCGAGGCGATCGACCATGATCGGCCGGTCTGCTTCATCGCCTACACCATCAAGGGCGTCGGCCTGCCGATGCAGGGCCACAAGGACAACCACGCCGGCCTGATGACGGTGGCGCAGATGGAGAAGTGGCGCGCCGCGCAGAACATCCGCCCCGGCCACGAGTGGGACAGGTTCGAGGGCCTGTCGCAGGAGCCTGCGAAGCTTGAGGCGTTCCTCGCCGAGGCGCCGTTCAACCGCGAGGGGCGCCGCCGCCTGTCGGCGCCTGAAATCGATGTGCCGGAACGGCTGGCCTTCAAGGCCTCGGCGCAGATGTCGACGCAACAAGGTTTTGGTCTCGTGCTGCACGAGCTGGCGCGCGGCGACAGCGAACTCGCCTCGCGCATCGTCACCGCATCGCCCGATGTCACCGTGTCGACCAATCTCGGCGCTTGGGTCAACCGCCGCGGCCTGTTCGCGAAGGCGGAAAACCACGACCTGTTCCGGCAGGAGAAGATCCCGTCCGCCTACACCTGGGAATATTCGCCGAAGGGACAGCACCTCGAGCTCGGCATCGCCGAGATGAATCTGTTCATCATGCTCTCGGCGCTCGGCCTGTCGCACCAGATCAACGGCGCGCGGCTCTTGCCGGTCGGCACGCTGTACGATCCCTTCATCGAACGCGGCCTCGATGCGCTGAACTACGCCTGCTACCAGGATGCCCGCTTCATGGTGGCGGCGACGCCGTCGGGCATCTCGCTGGCGCCGGAAGGCGGCGCGCATCAGTCGATCAAGACGCCCTTGATCGGGATCGGGCAGGACGGGCTGGCCTCGTTCGATCCAGCCTTCGTCGATGAACTTGCCGTGATCATGGGCTGGGGCTTCGGCCACATGCAGCGCGAGGGCGCCGAGGGTGGTTCGGTTTACCTGCGACTCTCGACGCGGACGCTGGAGCAGCCGCAACGGATCATGACCCCGGACCTGCAGCGCGATATCACCGACGGCGCCTACTGGATGCGCAAGCCGGGCCCGAACTGCGACATCGTCATTGCGTATACCGGCACCGTCGCGCCGGAGGCGATCGAGGCGGTCGGCCTGATCGGCGAGAGCCACCGCGACGTCGGTCTGCTAGCGGTAACTTCCGCCGACCGGCTCTATGCGGGTTGGTCCGCCGCGCGGAATTTACGCCGCGACCGCCGCGGCGCGCAGCATTTGAGTCATATCGAGCGCATGCTGGCGCCGCTCGGCCGCGACTGCGGCATTGTGACCGTGATTGACGGCCATCCGGCAACGCTCGGCTGGCTCGGCAGCGTGCGTGGCCACCGCGTCGAGGCGCTCGGCGTCGAGCATTTCGGCCAGACCGGCACGATCGGCGACCTCTACCGCCACTACGGCATCGACGCCAACGCCATCATCGACGCGGCGGAAAGCGTCTCGGTCGGCGCCCCGGTGCGGCATCGCAAGATGGCGGTGTAGCCACATCGTCGTCCCGGCGAAGGCCGGGACCCATTACCACAAGTGGCAGCAAGTAAGCGCGACTCGGTCTAACGGCACCCTTTACCAATTGCAGGCGGTGGTTATGAGCCCCGGCCTTCGCCGGGGCGACGAGACCAACCTTGCCACCTGCGCGATAGCGACATTATATGCCGTTCGCGCGCACGAGCCGCGTCCCGCATATGGCGGGTTCAATTCGCCGGGCTTTCGTGCAAGGATGCCTGCCGAACGCTTTCGTTCCCCATTCCATACGCCCCGTACAAGAGGTTTCCGATGGTCAATCGCATGCAATTCTACATCGACGGCGCCTGGGTCGATCCCGTCGTCAAAGGCAAGTCCACCCCGGTCGTCAATCCGGCGACCGAAGAAGCGATGTATGAGATTGCGCTCGGCTCCAAGGCCGATGTCGACAAGGCAGTCGCTGCCGCCAAGCGCGCCTTCGAGACCTATTCCAAGACCAGCCGCGAGGAGCGCATCGCGCTGCTCACCAAGGTCGTCGAGGTCTACAAGGGCCGCATGAAGGAGATCGGTGCCGCCGTCTCCGACGAGATGGGCGCGCCGCTGCCGATGGCCGAGAAGCTGCAGGCCGGTGCCGGCCTCGGCCACCTCATGAACACCCTCGAAGTGCTGAAGAAGTACGAGTTCGAGGAGACCATGGGCACCGCCGTGATCGTGCGCGAGCCGGTCGGCGTCGTCGGCATGATCACCCCCTGGAACTGGCCGCTCAACCAGATCGCCTGCAAGGTCGCGCCCGCGCTCGCCGCCGGTTGCACCATGATCCTGAAGCCGTCGGAGTTCACCCCGACCTCGGCGCTGATCTTCGCGGAAATCCTCCATGAAGCTGGCGTGCCGAAGGGTGTGTTCAACCTCCTCAACGGCCTCGGCCCGGAGGTGGGTGCGGCGATGAGCGAGCACCCGGACATCGACATGATCTCGTTCACCGGCTCGACCCGCGCCGGCGTCGACGTCGCCAAGCGTGCGGCGCCGACCGTGAAGCGCGTCAGCCAGGAGCTCGGCGGCAAGTCGCCGAACGTGATCCTCGACGGTGCCGACCTGACCAAGGCGGTGACCGGCGGCGTGATGCACATGTTCAACAATTCGGGCCAGTCCTGCAACGCGCCGTCGCGCATGATCGTGCCGCTCTCCAAGATGAAGGAAGTGGCCGCGATCGCGAAGGGCGTCGCCGACAAGACCAAGGCCGGCGATCCGCGTGCCGACGGCACGACGATAGGTCCGGTGGTCAACCGCGGCCAGTGGGACAAGATCCAGGCGCTGATCCAGAAGGGCATCGACGAGGGCGCAACGCTCGTCGCCGGCGGCCCGGGTCTGCCCGAGGGTGTCAACAAGGGCTTCTATGTCCGTCCGACCATCTTCGCCGACGTCACCAACGACATGACGATCGCCCGCGAGGAGATCTTCGGGCCGGTGCTGACTATCCTTGGCGCCAAGGACGAAGCCGACGCGGTGAAGATCGCCAACGACACGCCGTATGGTCTCGCCGGTTACGTCTCGGCCGACACCGTGGAAACCGCGCGCCGCGTCGGCCGCCAGATCCGCGCCGGCAACGTCAACCTGCAGGGCGTGCCGAACGAGCGCACCGCGCCGTTCGGTGGCTACAAGCAGTCCGGCAACGGCCGCGAGTGGGGCCGTTACGGTCTGGAAGAATATCTCGAGGCCAAGGCGGTCGCCGGCTACAACGCCGCGTAAGCCGAGCCACGAGAGACAACATTCTGGCGCCGGGGCGGTTCACCGCTCCGGCGTCAGACGTTTTGGAAGGCAGAAGTTTTCATCGTCGTCCCGGCGAAGGCCGGGACCCATAACCACCGATGCATCTGGTTGAGTAAGCTCGGGCCGCATTGTTCGAATAACGAAGGTCTGTGGTAATGGGTCCCGGCCTTCGCCGGGACGACCAAGAAATTAACCGCCGAGCGCGCCTTGGGTGTTGACGTAGAGCGCATAGATCGACTGGCTCGCCGCCATGAACAGGCGGTTGCGCTTGACGCCGCCAAAGCAGAGGTTGGCGCAGCGCTCCGGCAGCGCGATGCGGCCGATCATCACGCCGTCGGGCGCGAACACGACGACGCCGTCGAGCTCGGGATCGCCCATGCCCCAGCCGCACCACAGATTGCCGTCGATGTCGCAGCGCATGCCGTCGGGCGTGCCCGGGCCGGCGTCGATGAAGACGCGCTTGTTGGAAATCGTCCTGCCGTCGGCCGCGACGTCATAGGCGAGGATCTTGCGGTTCGGCTCCCCGCGGGATTCCACGACATAGAGGATCCTCTCGTCCGGCGAGAAGCACAGCCCGTTCGGCCCCAGCACGCCCTCGGCGACGATCGTGGCCTTGCTGGTTTCGGGATCGAGCCGGTAGACGTTGGGCTCGATCTCGGGATCGGCCTTGTAGCCCTCGTAATTGCCGAGCAGGCCGAAGATCGGATCGGTGAACCAGATCGAGCCGTCGGATTTCACCACGACGTCGTTCGGCGAGTTCAGCCGCTTGCCGCCGAACGAATCGATCAGCACCGTAATCGATCCGTCATACTCGGTGCGCACCACGCGGCGACCGCCATGCTCGCAGGTGATCAGCCGCCCCTGGCGGTCGCGGGTGTTGCCGTTGGCGAAGTTCGACGGCTTGCGGAAGATGCTGACCGCGCCGGTCTCTTCCTCCCATTTGAGGATACGCTGGTTCGGGATGTCGCTGCACAACAGATAGCGGCCGTCGCCGAACCACACCGGACCTTCGGCCCAGCGCAGGCCAGTCGCGATGCGCTCGATGGCGGAGAGTTTTAGCCAGTATTTCTCGAAGCGCGGATCGAGCGCGTGGATCGCGGGATCGGGATAGCAGGTCGCGGGACGCCAGCCGGCGGAATGAACATCGGACATTTGCTGTTCTCGTTGTTGTGTTTCGATGGTGTTTCCTTGAGCGCCTGGTTTGCTATCATTGTCGGCCTGCGACCGCAATTCGATCGCAGCAATCAGGAAAGAAGAGGGACGGCATGCCACGCATATTGATGACCGGCGCATCGGGGGGAATCGGAACGAGCCTGCGCAAGCTGCTGCCGCCGATCTATCCGGATCTCCTGCTGAGCGATATCAAGCAGCCCTCCGATCTCGGCAACAACGAAAAGTTCAAGGCGGCCGATCTCGCCAACCTCGCAGAGGTCGAGGCGATCTGCGAGGGCGTCGATGGCATTCTGCATTTCGGCGGCTATTCGGTCGAAGGTCCCTGGGACGCGATCCTGCAGTCCAACATCATCGGCTGCTACAATCTGTTCGAGGCGGCGCGCAAACAGGGCGTCAAGCGCGTGATCTTCGCCTCATCCAATCACGCGGTCGGGTTCTATCCGCGTCATCACCGCATCGGTACCGACGTCACCGCGCGGCCGGACAGTCGTTACGGTGTCAGTAAGGTGTTCGGTGAAGGCGTCGGCGCGCTCTATGCCGACAAGCACGGCATCAAGGTCACCTGCCTGCGGATCGGCAATTTCGGCGAGGCGCCGCTCGACCACCGCAGGCTCTCGATCTGGCTCAAGCCGGAAGACCTCGTCCAGCTCTGCCGCATCGGGCTCGAGCATCCCGACATCTATTTCGAGGTGCTGTACGGCGCGTCCTACAATGAGCGCTCGTGGTGGGACAATCACCGCGCCTACGATCTCGGTTATCGCCCGACCGGAAGGGCTGAGGATTTCCGCGAGCACGCGATCGCCGAGCAGGCCAAGCTGCCGCCGGATCCGGTCGGCGACTATTACCAGGGCGGCGCGTTCTGCAGTATGGAGTTCGACGGCGACAAGGAGCGGGTGATCGACTGGAAGAAGTGATCAGTCCTCGCATTGCGGCAGTTGCTTCACGGATTCGGTGTGCTGCTGCGCGTCCTTCGAACCTTGCCCGGATGTCTTGGGCGGGCTGCCGGGCCCGTCAAAGGTCTCGGCGAAGTGCGTGAGGGGAAAGGCGAGGCTGATGGTCTGCCCGGTGAGGTTCTTGGCTTCGACGGCGATGGTCTGCGCGTGCTTCAGCCGCTCGATCATTTCGCCATCGGCCTCGAGCGTACCGCCGCAGCCGAGCGTGTAGCAATGCGGCTTGGCGATCTGGATCGGCTCGTCCTGATCGATGCGGAGGCTGATCGTGCCTTCCAGCATGGTCCGCGTTCCGACGTTGGCGCTCACGATCGCGCGCTTGCTGCTCTGCGGCGAGACGCTGAGCGTGCCGCCCGACGGCACGCATTGGCCACGCGCAGCCGCAGCGACGAAGCAGCTCGCCTCTGTCAGGCAGGTCTTGGTCCAGGGCTCGTAGGTGAGCTGCGTCGCGCGCGGATCGGCCGCTTCGCCGACGCCGCCGAGCGCAAGCTGCACGGCGAACGATCCAAGGAATATAGCCACATAGCGCATCGCCGTCTCCTTCACGAGGAGGCCGCGTATCGCGCTATTGCGGCTTTTTGTCGTTGGAGATGCGGACGAGATAATCCGCCTTGCTGTACTGCATGTGATCGACGCAGAGCTGCGCCAGCGCCCAGCTGTCGCGGCCCTTCAAGAGCTCGATCATCAATTCGTGCTGGCGGCGCGACAATGCGAGGCCCTCGCTGTCGGCGAGATTTTTGGCGCGCATCGGCAGCGTCAGGTTCATGTAGTCCTGCAGCGAGCGGACCAGATAGGGATTGCCGCAGGCGGAGAACAGCGCGAGGTGGAACGCATCGTTGGTCTCGTGAATGCCGCGCATGTCCTGCGCCTCGGCCTTGATGCAGTAATGCCGTTGCAGCTCGCTCAATTGGTCGATCAGGCTTTGCGGCGCGGGCAGGGCAATCATCAGCGCGGCCTGGCGCGTCAGCATCTCGCGCACCTCATAGATCTGTCGCACTTCCTCGGCCGAATAGAACCGCACCGTGGCGCCGACATTCTTTTCGCGCAGCACGATGCCCTGGCGCTCGAGCTGGAACAGCGCCTGGCGGACGAAATGCCGGCTCGCGCCATAGCGCTGCATCAGGGTATCCTCGACCAGCCGCAAACCGGGCGCGAAGCGGCCGAAGATGATGTCCTCCTCCAGCCGGCGGATCACCTCCGCCTGTTCCTCCTCGCGCGAGGGGGCCTGGAGTTCGGGCAATGTGGGCTCGGCTGTCATGCGCTCTCGGCTTTGGTCGATGCCTGAGGTCAGCATGGCGCCACGGTTATTGTCAATAATGGGGGCGATTTTGCCGCAGACCGGCCACCCACCGCGACCGGATTATCTCATATTGACAATAATTCCTGCCGCTCCTTAAGTGCGGCCGAACAACCACGGGATAGAAGAAAATGGCCGACGGACTTCGCAAGGGACTGACAAGCTATGGTGACGCCGGCTTTTCGCTGTTCCTGCGCAAGGCGTTCATCAAGGCAATGGGCTATTCGGACGATGCGCTCAATCGCCCGATCGTCGGCATCACCAACACCTACAGCGACTACAATCCCTGCCACGGCAACGTGCCTCAGATCATCGAGGCGGTGAAGCGCGGCGTGATGCTGTCGGGCGCGATGCCGTTCGTGTTCCCGACCATTTCGATCGCCGAGAGCTTTGCGCATCCGACCTCGATGTATCTGCGTAATCTGATGGCGATGGATACCGAGGAGATGATCCGCGCCCAGCCGATGGATGCGGTGATCGTGATCGGCGGCTGCGACAAGACCCTGCCGGCGCAGATCATGGCCGCCATCAGCGCCGATCTGCCGACGGTGGTGATTCCGGTCGGACCGATGGTGGTCGGCCATCACAAGGGCGAGGTGCTCGGCGCCTGCACGGACTGCCGCAGGCTGTGGGGCAAGTATCGCGCCGGCGAGATCGACGACAACGAGATCGAGGCGGTGAACGGCCGCCTCGCGCCGTCGGTCGGTACCTGCATGGTGATGGGCACCGCCTCCACCATGGCCTGCATCACCGAAGCGCTCGGCCTGTCGCTGCCGATGAGCGCGACGATCCCGGCGCCGCATGCCGAACGCTTCCGCTCTGCGGAGGCCAGTGGCCGCGTCGCCGCCGAGATGGCGAAGACCAAGGGACCGAAGCCGAGCGAGATCCTGACGCCATCCTCGTTCCGCAACGCCCAGGTCGTCATGCAGGCGATCGGCGGCTCGACCAACGGGCTGATCCACCTCACGGCGATCGCCAATCGCTCGCCGCACAAGATCGACCTCGAGGCGTTCGACAAGCTCGGCCGCGAGGTCCCCGTGCTGGTCGACCTCAAGCCGTCGGGCGAACACTACATGGAGCATTTCCATCATGCCGGCGGCGTGCCGAAGCTGATGGCGCAGCTCGGCGACCTCATCGATCTCGATGCCAAAACCATCACCGGCCAGACCTTGCGTGAGGTCGTCGCCAATGCTGAGGATGTGCCGGGGCAGGACGCGATCCGCTCCAAGGCGAACCCGATCAAATCCGAAGGCGCGATGGCGATCCTGCACGGCAATCTCGCGCCGCGCGGCGCCGTGATCAAGCAGTCGGCGGCGAGCCCGAAACTATTGCAGCATATCGGCCGCGCCGTGGTGTTCGAGTCGGTCGAGGACATGACGCTGCGGGTCGACGATCCCGCGCTCGATGTGACCGCCGACGACGTGCTGGTGCTGCGCAATGCCGGCCCGAAGGGCGCGCCGGGCATGCCTGAGGCGGGTTACCTGCCGATCCCGAAGAAACTCGCGCGCGCCGGCGTGAAGGATATGGTCCGCATCTCCGATGCGCGAATGAGCGGCACCGCGTTCGGCACCATCGTGCTGCACATCACGCCGGAATCCGCCGTCGGCGGTCCGCTCGGGCTGGTGCGGAACGGCGACATGATCCGGCTCGATGTCGCCAAGCGCAGCATCGATCTGTTGGTCGACGAGGCCGAATTGCGCAAACGCCGCGACGCGCTCGCGCCGGCCGGGACGCCCGATTGGGCCAAGCGTGGCTACGCGCATCTCTTCAACGAGACCATCCTGCAGGCCGACGAGGGCTGCGATTTCGACTTCATGCGCGCCAAGGGCAAGTAGCAAATCGCAAGTAGCCGGCTTCGTTCGGCCTTGTGGTCGAATTGTCGATAATTTCTGCGCCGCGGCTCTCGATAATACCCGCGGGCGGCTCGTTTCGCCTGTTTTATTGACAATCCCGCGCGACTGGGGGGATGATCCCCTCAACTAAAAGCAGGGGGAACGTCGCGATGGGCTATTCAGCCAGGATCGTCGGGATTGCCATGGCCGCGGCAGCGCTGCTGCTGTCCGCGGGCGCCGGCGCGCAGGAGGTCAAGCATTACCGCTTCGCGCACGATCAGCAGCTCAATACCGGTTATAGCGTCGCCTACGACATGTTCTCCGCCAAGCTCAAGGAATTGAGCAAGGGGACCATGATCGTCGATCAATATCCCGGTGCGCAGCTCGGCCAGGAGCCGCAGCTGCTGCAGCTTGTGAAATCCGGAGACATTGAATTCGCCATCATCTCGTCGGCGAACACTGCAACCATCTCGCCGCAGGCCGGTGTGATGTCGCTGCACTTCCTGTTCCGCGACGCCAACCACGTGGTCAAGGCGCTTGCCGATCCGAAGGTGATCGATGCGATCAAGGCTATGATCGACGACACGTCGCAAGGCCTTCATGTCATCGCGACGGGCAGCCAAGGTGTGAGAAGCATCTATGCGAGGAAGGAAATCCACAACGTCGGCGACCTCAAGGGTGTAAAGATTCGCGTTCAGGCGACGGCTACGGAAGACACGATCTTCCCGGCTTACGCGGCGCAAACCGTCCATATGCCGTTCGGCAGCGTGTACACGTCATTGCAGACCGGCGTGGTCGATGCGGCGGAAAACAGCGTGAACGTTTACCTCGTCAATAAGCACTACGAAGTCGCGCCGGTGCTCTCGATGACCGAGCACGAGGCCAACAATGCGCTGCTGTTCGTCAGCGACAAGCTGTGGCAGAGCCTTTCAGCCGAGCAGAAGGCCTGGGTGACGACGGCGGCCGCCGAGGTGAGCGCCAAGGAGCCGGCGAAGGCGTTCGAACTGGAGAAGGCCGCGGCTGCAAAATTGAAGTCGTTCGGCGTCAAGGTGGTCGAGGACGTGGACAAGAAGAGCTTTACGGCGGTCGCCGATCCCTATCTCGACAAGCTCGCCAAGGATCTCGGGCCCCATGCGGAGAAGATCAAGAATTTGATCCGCGCGGTCAACTAACCCCCTTCCTGCGTCGTCCCGGCGAAGGCCGGGACCCATACGCCGCGGCCCTTCAGTTGAGCGATTAGGTCGCCGACTTTCTGCAAGCAACTCGAGCCGGGGGTTGTGGGTCCCGGCCCCCCGTGCGCAATTGCGCACTAGGCCGGGACGACGAGGAATTTCGAGCATGGCCATCGCCGACATACTGGTGCTGCAACGGCAGCGGTATCTGAAATGGCGGGCGCTCGACCGGCTCGAGCTGATCCTGATGATGCTGTGCGGCTTGCTGTGCTTCGGTTTCTCGCTGTCGGTGACCGCCGATATCGTCACCCGCACCATCGGTCATCCCTGGCTGTGGCTGCAGGAGGTGACCTCGACGCTGTTCATCTACGCGATCTTCATCGGGGCCGCGGTCGCGACACGGCGCAACGACCATCTCTATCTCACCGCGATCTCCGAAGCGCTGCATGGCAGGTCGCGGCTGTTCGTCGAGATCGTCATCCGTCTGGTGGTGCTGGGCGTCGCCTTCTGCCTGGTCTGGTACGGCTATCAAAATTACCTGCGCGGCTTCGGCAGCTTCCGCCTGCCGTCGGGTACGCCGATCGCCTCGCTCTATGCGGTGATCCCACTGTCCGGCATCCTGATCGGCCTGTTCACGATCGAGCAGCTCGTCAACGGCATCCGCAATGGCTTCGACCATCCAGAGCCGCCGGATGACGACCTTCCGATTCCTGCGATCGATACCCGCGCGACGACGGGAGTGCAGCCGTGAGCGCACCGGTCGTGCTTGCGCTGATGTCGTTCTGCTTCCTGTTCTTCGGCTATCTCGGCGTGCCCGTGCCGTTCTCGCTGATGGCCGGCGTGTTCGTCGGCGCAGTGCTATCAGACGTCTCGCTGGCGGCGATCATCCAGAAGATCTTCGACGGCGTCGATTCCGAGGCGCTGCTAGCGATCCCGTTCTTCCTGCTGGTCGGCGAGCTCATGAGCTCGGCCAATGTCGTGGTCCGCATCGCCAACCTGTCGGTCTCGCTGGTCGGCCACATCAGGGGCGGGCTGTCGCAGGTCGTCGTCGTCTTCAGCATGTTCTTCTCGGAGATGTCGGGCTCGACCACCGCCGACGTCGCGGTCATGAGCCGGGCCCTCGGCGGGCCGATGCGGCGGGAAGGGTATGAGCCGGCCTTCATCGCCGCGATCATCGCCTCGGCGTCGACGATCGCAGCGCTGGTGCCGCCGAGCATCACGGCGGTGGTCTATGGCGCGGTCGGCAATGTCTCGATCGCCGGGTTGTTCATGGCCGGCGTGGTCCCCGGGCTGATGATCGGCTTCGGGCTGATGATCTACTGCTACTTCTTCGGGCCCTCGGGACTGCGCAAGCCGCGCGCGCCGCTGCGCCAGGTCGCGTTCGCCGCCGGTGATGCGGCGCTACCGATGATGATCCCGGTGATCCTGCTCGGCGGCATCCTGACCGGCTGGTTCACGCCGACCGAGGCCGGGGTGGTAGCGGTCGCCTACATCATCGTCGTGGTGATCCCGGCGCTGAACCGCGGGCACCTGAAGAAGATCCCGTATGATTTCTGTCTGGCGGGCCTGATCTTCTCGCTGCCGCTGATCACGATCGGCGCGGCGAACGCGTTCGGCTGGATGCTGGCCTATCTGCGCGGCGCGATCTACATCGCCGACTGGATCACCTCGATCGCCGGCAACGATCCGCACCTCATCATGCTCCTGATGGTGTTGCTGTTCACCGTGGTCGGCGACTTCATCGAGCCGGTGCCGACCATCATCATCTTCATGCCGCTGGTCAACGCGCTGACCCAGGCCGGCGACATCAACGGCGTGCATATGGGCGTGGTGCTGATCGCAACGCTGGCGTTCGGCCTGATCACGCCGCCCTACGGGCTCGTGCTGCTGATGGCCTCGAAATTCGTCGGCGTCAGCTTTGCAAAAGCGTTGCGGGCGGCGTTGCCGATCTATGTCGTGTTCCTGGTCACGATCTGCTTCACGATCTATTTTCCGAAGGTCGTGCTGTGGCTGCCCAAGCAGGTGATCCCGGAATCGGTCGGCTGTTTCAAGGCGCCCGGCGGCACGGGGTACATCTGCCCTAACTAATCTTACCGGCACAGAACCCCTCATGGTGAGGAGCGCGGAACGCGCGTCTCGAACCATGAGGCCCGTCTGTGGCCTCGTCCTTCGAGACGCGCGCGATCCGCGCTCCTCAGGATGAGGGGAGAGACCATTGTAACGCTGTCGTAATTATTGTTCCTACTTCGACTTGCTGGTGAACTTCTTCACGGCGACGCGGAAATCGTCGGTATGCATCGCCGTGATGATCTTGTGTTCCTCGGCGTCGAGCTGCTGCTTGGTCGGTGTGGTGGCGGCCTGATAGACCAGTGATTTGGTCCCAGCGATCGCGGCGGGCGGATTTTGCGCCAGGCGCTCGGCGAGCTGCCGCGTCGCCGCCTTCAGCTCGGCCGCGGGGACGGTCTTGACGACGAGACCCCATTCATAGGCCTGCTGCGCGGTGAAACCATCCTCGGCGAGGAAAATCTGCAGCGCGCGGCGGGTCCCGACCGTGCCGACGATGCCGACCGTGCTGCCGCCATCCGGCGACACGCCGATCTTGGCATAGGCGGGCGTGAAGCGGGCATCGTCCGCGGCGATACACAGGTCGGTCACGAACGCGAGGCCCATGCCGGCGCCGGCCGCCGAACCATGCACGCTGGATAGCACGATCTTCGGCATCCGCCGGACCGTCTCGATGAAGGCGTGGTAGTGGTGAAGCATCTCGCCGACCACGGGGGCGACATTGTTGGTTTCGGTCGCAGCGCCGATGGTCTGCAGATCGCCGCCGGCGCAGAAGGCGCGGCCTTCGCCCTCGATGACCAGTACGCGAACGTCCTTGTTGGCTTCGACCTCGGCGCTGAGCTGCTCGAGCTTTTTGGCGATCGTCATGTCGATCGCGTTGAACGCGGCCGGCCGGTTCAGCGTGATGGTCGCGATGGCGCCGTCGATGCGGAGCAAAGCGGGGTCGTTGGCGGAGGGGGCGGGTGCTGGCATATTGAAGACCTTGGGCTTGTTGGTTCCGGACATTTAAGGCCTTGGCGGGAGCCGTGGCAATCCGGCCCGGCGGCCGGGGACCGCGGGTGCGCCCAGAATCGCCTGAGACCCCCTTGCATCGGTGCGAGCCATGAGGCCAAATGGCACGCGCCTTCGGTACGCAGACACGAGCGCTGTGGGGACGGGGCAAGCAAGCTAACATCGACAAGAGGAAACGGCATGGGTTGCTCCTGCTCGCGCGTATTTGGGTTGTTCCGATGACGGGCTCGGTCATCATCGTCGGCGCCGGACACGCCGGCTTCCAGCTCGCGGCGTCGCTGCGCCAGGCCGGCTTCGTCGAACGCATCGCCCTGATCAATGATGAAGGCCATTTGCCGTATCAGCGGCCGCCGCTGTCGAAGGCTTATCTGAAGGGGACCGGCGGGCCCGAAACCCTGATGTTCCGGCCCGACAAGTTCTACCAGGACAACAAGATCGAGCTGATCACCGATCGCGCCCATGCGATCGATCGCAATGCGCGGAAGGTGGCGCTCGCCTCCGGCGCGTCGCTCGACTACGGTCACCTGGTGTTCGCCACCGGCGCGCGGAACCGGCTGTTGGATATCCCCAACGCCAGGCTCGATGCTGTCCGCTACCTGCGCATCCTGGACGAGAGCCAGGCGCTGCGCGATTTGATCGCGCCCGGCATGCGCGTCGTCGTGATCGGTGCCGGCTTCATCGGGCTCGAATTCGCCGCCACCGCCCGGGCCAAGGGCCTCGAGGTCGACGTGGTCGAACTCGCCTCCCGCGTGATGGCGCGGGCGGTGACCGCGGAGATTTCCGAGTTCTCGCAATCCCGCCACAGCGCGGCCGGCATCCGGATTCACATGGGGGTGCAGGTCACGGCGATCGAGGCCGATGGCGGCAAGGTTACCGGCGTCAGCCTGAGCAACGGCACGCATATCCCTGCCGATCTCGTCGTGGTCGGCGTCGGCGTGCTGCCGAATGTCGAGCTTGCCGCGGAGGCCGGCCTGCTGGTGGCATCCGGCATTATCGTCGACGAGCATCTATTGACCGCCGATCCGAATGTCTCCGCGATCGGCGACTGCGCGCTCTACACCAGCAAACGCTTCGGCGGATCGCTGCGGCTCGAGTCGGTGCAGAACGCGACCGACCATGCGCGCTGCGTGGCGTCGCGGCTGACCGGCAAGACCGAGGTCTATGACGGCCTGCCGTGGTTCTGGAGCGACCAGGGCCCCGACAAGCTGCAGATGGCGGGTCTCACCACCGGCTACGACCGCGTCGTGGTGCGCGGCGACCGCGCGCAGGGCGCGTTCTCGGCGTTCTGCTATCGCGGCGACAAACTGCTCGGCATCGAGTCGGTCAACCGCGCCGGCGATCACATGTTCGGCCGCCGGCTGCTCGGTGCCGGTGGCTCGATCACGCCGGAGCAGGCGGGAGATGCGAGCTTTGATTTGAAGAGTGCGCTGGCCTAACAACCTCGTCGTCCCGGCCGAGTGCGCGATTGCGCACGGAGCCGGGACCCATACTCTGCAGCGGGTCTAGTGAACGGGACTCGTCATTCCAGCGCCGCAAACATTTGACAGTCGTGGTTATGGGTCCCGGCCTCCGCCGGGACGACGCGTGGAAAGAACGGCGGCCACCTCATCCGCCGTCGGCATCGACGGCGCGGCTCCCATCCGTTGCACGCAAATCGAGGCGGCGGCGTTGGCGTAGGCCAGGGCGTCGCCGAGCGGCTTGCCGATGGCGAGCTGTGAGGCGAGCGCGCCGACGAAGCAATCGCCAGCGCCTGTGGTGTCGATGGCCTTGACCTCGCGTCCCGGCACGAGCAGCGGCTGGTTCTCGACCAGCGCCAGCACGCCGCGCTTGCCGAGCGTGACGCAGACGATCTTGCCTTGCCCCAAGGTCCGGGCCGCCTGTGCGAAGCGGGACGGGTCGTCGCTGTCGCGCAGCTCCGTGCCGGTCAGATAGCCGAGTTCGGTCTCGTTCAGAACGAGAATGTCGACGAGCTCGAGCAGAGCCTTGTCGGCCTGTTTTGCCGGTGCCGGATTGAGGATCGTGGTGGCGCCGACGGTGCGGGCGCGCCGGAAGAAGGCAGTGATCGCCGGCAGCGGAATCTCGAACTGGCTCACCGCGACGTCACCCTTCATAAGTGAGGGGGCCTTGACATCACGAGCGTCAACGAGCCCGTTGGCGCCCGGCACGACGACGATCGTGTTGTCTGCATTGGCGATCGTGATGATCGCCGTGCCGGAATGCGTGCCATTCGTGGTCTTGACCGAGGTAAGATCGACGCCTTGCGCGGCAAGGAACGCTCGCAGCTCCTTGCCGAACGCATCCATGCCGAGCCGGCCGATCAGCGTGGTCGCTACGCCGAGCTTGGCCGAAGCCACCGCCTGGTTGGCGCCCTTGCCGCCGGGAAAATACAGCACGGCCTCGCCGGCGACGGTTTCGCCGATCCGCGGATGGCGCTCGGCGGTCGCCACCACGTCCATATTGATGCTGCCGGCGACGAAGACGTGCCTCATGGCCTAGCCCCATTCACCGATATCAGGCCTCGGCGCGAAATTCCTGCTTGACGGCTGCGATATCGGCGAGTGTCGGCAAGCCGGCCTCGTTGCCGAGCTTCTGGATCTTGAAGGTCGAGGCTGCACGCGCGAACTTGAAGTGCTCATGCCAGCCTTTGCTCGGGTTCGAAAGGTAGGAGTAGATGTAGGCGCCGTGGAAGACGTCCCCGGCGCCGTTGGTATCGATCACGCGCGCGCGCGGGATCGGGAAGGCCGGCAGCGTGCGCACCGTGCCGGCCTCGTCATACCAGAGCAGGCCGCGCTCGCCCATGGTGACGCCGCCGACCTTGCAGCCGCGGCCCTTGAGATAGTCGAGCATCTGCTCCGGCGTCTTGTCCATCTGCTCGCACAGCCGTTCGGCGACGATCGCAATGTCGATGAATGCGAGCAACTCGTGGGTGTTGGTGCGCAGGCCGCCGCCGTCGAGCGAGGTCAGGATGCCGTCCTCGCGGCACAGCTTTGCATAATGGATCGCGGCGTCCGGCTGGTGGCCGTCGATGTGCAGTGCGCGACAGCCCTTGATGTTCAGCAGCGGAAAGGGGTGGATGTGCTGGTCGTCGCGGCAGCGGACGATGGCGCGCTTGCCGTCGTTCGGCATGATGAAGGACAGCGAGGAGGATTTGACCTTGCGAGGGTGGAACGAGATGCCGTACCTGTCGGCCATGTCCCAGAACATCCGTCCCAGCCAGTCATTGGCCATGGTGGCGATCAGGTCCGGCGGGACGCCGAGCTTGGCGCAGCAGAATGCCGCGGTCACGGCGTTGCCGCCGAACGACACCGCATAGGCGTCGGCGACGTGCTTTTCGTCGCCAACGGGCATGTGATCCGTGATGAAGGTGACGTCGATATAGGTCTGTCCGATGAAGAGAGCCTGCATTCGCTTTCCGTCGTGGCTGGTGTGGTCCCGGCCGGCGGTTCCAGACTAGCATTGCTGATCGGCCGATATCGCTGAAAATATTCGCAACCCTGCCTGGTTTACAGGTAGAGATGATGGCTGCGCCGGGCCCTTCTGGGCGGCATAACGGCCGGCGGCAGTCCGTGGTTCCGGGTTGGGTTAAGGGAGAAACACGATGACGGCAGATTCGGGGAGGTTGCGGCCATGATTACCGGTCTCGATCACGTCGTCGTCCTGACCGGCGACATCGCTGCTGCCAGCGCGGCCTACGAGACGCTGTTCGCGCGGACGCCTTCCTGGCGCTACAGCGGCGGCGGCGCGGACCGCACGCTGTTCACGCTCGACAACACCACGCTGGAATTGGTGGCGCCGCACGGCGACGACGATGCAGCCCAGCGCATCCGCAGCGCGCTTGCCACCCAGGGCGAGGGGCTTGCGAGTCTCTGCTTCCGCACCAGCGATATCGCGAAGACACACCGCAGGCTCGAGCGCTTGACGCTGAAGCCCGAACCCGTCGCGGAGGTCGAGAGCCGCGACGACACCAGTGGCGCCACGCTGTCGTGGAAGCGGACCCGCGCTGCGACCGATGCGACGCGCGGCGTGCGCATGTTCTTCCTGGAGCGCGAGCAGGAGCGGCCGCTATCGGTCCGCACCACGACCGCATCGATCACCGCGATGGATCACGTGGTGGTGTCGACCGCCGATCCGGAACGTGCCGCCGCGCTCTATGGTGCTCGGCTCGGGCTCGACATGGCGCTCGACCGGTCGCATCCGGAGTGGGGCCGGCTGATGTTCTTCCGCTGCGGCGACCTCGTCGTCGAGGTCACGCACCGGCCGGGAAAATCGGAGGCGGACGCGCCGGACCGGCTGCGCGGCATCTGCTGGCGCGTCGCCGATATCGACGCCACACGTGCGCGGCTGATTGCCGCTGGGGTCGACGTCTCCGAAGTCCGCACCGGCCGCAAGCCCGGCACGCGCGTGATGACGGTGCGCAACGGCACATGCGGTGTGCCGACGCTTCTGGTGCAGCCGTCACAGGGAAAGCCAGGCTAGGCCGCGTTTTATCCGCGGGTCGTCCCGGCAGCGTGCGTCGCGCGACCCGGTGGCGCGCCCCTCCGGTGCGCAATTGCGCGCCGGGGAGTGACGAAGAGGGCATCTGCGAGAAATATTCCCGCACGAGCATCACGACAACATTCGTTCTCAAACGTCGCGCGTCATGCTACATTCACCAACCCAGCATCACCGGGCGATCGATTTGGCCAAGGCGAAGCGAATACAGAGATGGCAGCGCGACCCCCAGGGGATGCGGCTGCGGATTCTCGAGGCCGCCAAGCAGGAATTCGCCGCCCATGGCCTCGCCGGAGCGCGGGTCGACCGCATCGCGGCCAACGCCGACGCCAACAAGCGCATGCTGTACTATCACGTCGGCAACAAGGAGGATCTCTATCTCGAGGTGCTGGAAGGCGCCTACGAGAAGATCCGCGCCGAGGAGCGCACCCTCGATCTCGAGCATCTCGATCCGCCCGAGGCGATCGGGCGCCTGATCGATTTCACGTGGAACTATTTTCTGCGTAATCCCGAGTTCCTGGCGCTGCTGAACACCGAAAACCTCGCCAAGGCAAAACACCTGAAGCGTTCGACCAAGGTCAAGTCGATGCACTCGCCCTTTGTCGAGATGATCCGCACCGTGGTGACGCGCGGGGTCGAGAGTGGCGATTTCCGCGTCGCGGTCGATCCGGTGCAGCTCTACATTTCGATCGCCGGGCTGGCGTTCTTCTATCTCTCCAACAGCGCCACGCTGAGCGTGATCTTCGGCCGCGACCTCTTGAAGAAGGACGCCCGCGACGAGCGCCTCGAGCACATGACCGCGCTGGTGCTGGCGGCGCTGACCGGCAAGTCGACGGCAGCGTTCGGTGGGACATTGCCGATGCTGAAGTCGATGGAACACCGCGTGGTGTGAGGCGGCGCGGCTTGTCCGCGCTCATTGCCCATCATTCTGGCGTGTAGCCCGGATGGAGCGAAGCGAAATCCGGGTCTATCCGCGGATCGACGTTCCCGGATTTCGCTGCGCTCCATCCGGGCTACAAAGTTTCACCCGACAAAAATTTTCGCCTGACGAAAGTAGCGGATTTCGGTGCGATTTTGCCGCGCGCTTGGGACTGGACAGTATTTATCCAACGGGTTAATTTCTGAACGAACAGAGAAACTGCAAGGGGAGCGTGACGTGGCGGAGGCAAAGAGCCCTTCGGGCCTGTCGAAGGTGCTGAATGCGGCGTGGGTACGTCCGTTCCTGTTCCTGGTCGTCATCGTGGCGGCCTGGGACCTCGCGATCCGCCTGTTCCATATTCCGGCCTACCAAATTCCCTCGCCCGGCGACGTCGTGGCGGTGCTCTGGAGCGACTGGCCGGAGCTGTTGCGGCAGTCCTGGCCGACAACCTATGCAACGATTTGCGGATTCCTGCTCTCGGCGCTGTTCGGCATTCCCGTCGCGATGCTGATCGCGGGTTCGAAGACGGTCGAGAGCTACGTCTATCCGCTCTTGGTGTTCTCCCAGTCCGTACCGAAGATCGCGATCGCGCCGCTGTTCGTGGTGTGGTTCGGCTTCGGCATCATCCCCAAGGTGATCTCCGCGTTCCTGCTCGGCTTCTTCCCCGTGGTGGTCTCGGCGGTGCAGGGCTTCAAGTCGGTCGACCCTGATATGGTCGATCTGGCGCGCGCGATGCAGGGCAGCCGCTTCCAGGTGTTCCGTGCGGTCAACCTGCCGCACGCGATGCCCGCGATCTTTTCCGGCCTGAAAGTCTCGGTGACGCTCGCCGTGGTCGGCGCCGTCGTCGGAGAGTTCGTCGGCTCCAATTCCGGCATCGGCTATGTGATGCAGCGCTCGATCGGCACCTTCGACCTGCCGACGATGTTCGCCGCGCTGGTGATCCTCGCGCTGCTCGGCGTCATCCTGTTCTGGATCGTCGACCGCATCGAGCGGCTGGTGATCCCCTGGCACGTCAGCCAGCGCGACGACATCATCTTCGCTTCCTAGCGCAGCAACCGGACAAGCGGTCCACACAAGGACCGCGGACAATAAAGGGAGAACAACCATGAAGCGTTTGATTGCGGTCGCAGGCGCCGCGCTGGCCTGGACCGCGCTTGCGGTGGCACCAGTGTCCGCGGCCGACAAGGTCGTGCTGATGCTGAACTGGTACGTCTATGGTGAGCACGCGCCGTTCTATTACGGCAAGGCCAAGGGCATCTATGCCGCTGAGGGCATCGACCTCGAGATCCAGGAAGGCCGTGGCTCGGCCGCGACCACGCAGGCGGTGGCCGCCAAGACCGCCGATTTCGGCTATGTCGACGTGCCCACCATGATGCGCGCCGCGGTGAAGGGCGCGCCCGTGATCGCCACCGGCGTGCTGCTGCAGACCAGCCCGATGTCGGCGATGAGCCTTGCCGACAAGAACATCAGGAAGCCGGAGGACATCAAAGGCAAGACGGTCGCGATCACGCCGGCGGATTCGATGACACAGATCTGGCCGCTGTTCCTGAAGAAGACCGGCCTGAAGGAAAGCGATTTCAACACCGTCGCCGGCGACGGCCAGACCAAGCTCAACGCCGTGATCAACGGCCAGGCCGACCTGCTGCTCGGCTATGTCATGGACCAGTCGATGAAGATCAAGGACGCCACCGGCAAGGACGTCTATCCGATCAAGTTCGCCGACTACGGCATCAACATGGTGTCGTCGGGCATCATCGCGAACTCCGACTATGTGAAGGCCAATACCGACCTGGTCCGCCGCTTCATGTCGGCGACCACCAACGCGGTGGAAGCCGCGGAGAAGGACCCGAAGGCCGCTGCGCAGTCGATCCTCGACGCCAACCCGAAGGGCGGCAAGATCGACACGTTGACGCAAGGCTTCGAGCTGACGATCCCGCTTTATCGCACGGCGGAGACCAGGACCAAGCGGCCGTTCCAGGTCACCGACCAGAACATGACCGAGTCGGTCAATTTGATGGTCGAGTATGGCGGCCTCGACGCCAAGGCCAAGGCCAATCCGAAGGCGTTCTACACCAACGACTATCTGCCGAAGGGTGACTCGTGAGCCGTAGACTTGCGCTGTCGTCCCTGCCGAGTGCGCTGTTGCGCACGGAGCAGGGACCCATAACCACCAACCTTGATTGTTACGGAAGGTCTCCACCCGCGTGCCCGAATGAGAGGACACGGCGTATGGGTCCCTGCTTTCGCGGGGACGACGGGTGGAGAGGGCTGTGATGAATCCTGCAACCAAATCAGCCGATGTCCAGCCCACCGCGCATCTGCGCCTGGTGTCGGACCGCGCGGCGGGCGCCGCGCCGGGTATCAAACTCTCCGGCGTGTCGAAGACCTACCGCTCGCGCGACGGCGATGTGCCGTCGCTGCGGCCGCTCGACTTCACCATCAATGACGGCGAGTTCTTCGTCGTGGTCGGGCCGTCGGGCTGCGGCAAGTCCACGCTGCTGAAGATGATCTCGGGCCTGTTGCCGCCGACGACGGGCGAGGTGCTGGTCGACGGCGAGCCGGTGACGAAACCGCACGGCAATGTCGGCATCGTGTTCCAGAACGCGCTGCTGCTGCCGTGGCGCAACATCCTCTCCAACGTGATGCTGCCGATCGACATGAAGCAGCTGCCGCGGGACAAATATCTTGCCCGCGCCAAGGACCTGCTGAAGCTGGTCGGCCTCGAAGGTTTTGAGAAGAAGCTGCCCTGGCAGCTGTCCGGCGGCATGCAGCAGCGCGCCTCGATCTGCCGCGCGCTGGTGCACGATCCGAAGATCATGCTGATGGACGAGCCGTTCGGCGCGCTCGACGCCATGACGCGCGAGCGGATGAATGTCGAATTGATGCGGATCCAGCGCGAGACCGGCAAGACGGTTCTATTGATCACGCACTCGATTCCCGAGGCCGTGTTCCTCGCTGACCGTGTGCTCGTGATGACCGAGCGGCCCGGCGCGATCGCCGCGATCTACGACGTGCCGATGCCGCGGCCGCGCTCGCTCGAGACGATGTCCGATCCCGTCTTCAACGAACTGGTGCAGCGGATCCGGAAGCATTTCTTCACACAGGGGTCGCTGGACTAACACCCGAGCCTTCAATGCCGCTTCGCCTCAAAGTCAACGATATCGCGTTCTTCGAACGGCCGCTGGTATTCGCCCGGCCGTTCCGCTTCGGCGCGGTGACGATCACCGCATCGACGCAGATGTTCGTGCGGGTCGAGATCGAGGTGGAGGGCAAGGGCCGAGCCACCGGCGCCGGCGCCGAGATGCTGGCACCGAAATGGTTCGACAAGCGGCCGCATCTGACCGAAGCGCAGTCGCTCGACGGACTTCGCCGCTCGCTTGCGACCGCACGCGAGCTCTATCTGGCGAACAAGGGTTTTGACACGGCATTCGGCCTCCATGCCGAATGTACCGGCCCGCAGGTCGCGGCCTGCGCCGCGGAAGACGTTCCGCCGCTCGCCGCCGGCTTCGGCCCGGCCGAGATCGACAAGGCGATCCTGGATGCGTTGCTGCGCGCCGCCGGCGCGAATTTCTTCGATGGCATGGCCGGCAATATCGTCGGCATCGACGCGCGGCTGACACCCGATCTCGACGATGCGGCGATCGCGCGGTTCCTGTCGACGCGCCAACGGCTCGAGCGTGTCGCCGTCAGGCACACGGTCGGGATGGACGACAAGGTTGAAGGCGAGGGCGGCGTCGCCGACCGCAACGAGAACGCCGGTGCGCGCTATTTCAAGCTCAAGCTGAACGGCGATCCCGCGCATGACGCGGCGCGGCTGGCGCGGATCGGCAGCGAGCTCGCAAAGCTGCCTTACGCAACCAGGATCACGCTCGATGCCAACGAGCAATATGCCGACCTTGCCGCGCTGAACGCGCTGGTCGACCGGCTCGACCACGACGCGGCGCTGCAGCCGATCAGGGCAAACCTGCTCTATATCGAGCAGCCGATGCCGCGCGATATCACAAGAGCCTCGCCGCTCGGGAAGCTGGCGGCGCACGGCTTCATCATCGACGAGGCCGACGATTCCTATGATGCATTCCCGCAGGCGCGCGCGCTCGGCTACCGCGGCATCTCCTCGAAATCGTGCAAGGGTATCTACAAGTCGATCATCAACGCCACCCGCGCGGCGGCGTGGAGCGCTGAGAGCGGCGGGTATTTCGTCAGCGGCGAGGACCTGACCTGCCAGGCCGGGCTCGGCGTGCAGCAGGACCTCGCGCTCGGTGCGCTGATCGGCGTCACCCATACCGAGCGCAACGGACACCATTATGTCGATGGCTTTGCCGACACCCCGGCTGACGAGGCCGACGCCTTCCTCACCGCGCATCCCGATCTCTACACGCGCGCGGGCGGCAAGGTCCGCCTCGCGATCCATGACGGCGATCTGCTGACCGAATCGATCGCCGCCGCGCCGGGCTTTGCCAGTTCGATCCATCCGGACTGGTCCACCACGCAGCCGCTCAAGCGGCCAACATCACGCGTTTCGCAGGAGCAGACAGTATGACGACCAAACGCCTCGGCCTGATCATGAACGGCGTCACCGGCCGGATGGGGCTCAACCAGCATCTGATCCGCTCGATCGTCGCGATCCGCGAGCAGGGCGGTGTGCAGCTCGCGAACGGCGACCGCGTCATGCCCGATCCGATCCTGGTCGGCCGCGACGCCGAGAAGGTCGGCGCGTTGGCAAAACGCTACAACATCGAACGCCACACCACCGATCTCGATCGTGCGCTCGCCGACAAGGGCGACACCGTGTTCTTCGACGCCGCGACCACGCAGGCGCGGCCCTCACTGCTGACCAAGGCGATCAATGCCGGCAAGCATGTCTATTGCGAGAAGCCGATCGCGACAAATCTCGAGGAGGCCGTTGCGGTCGTGAAGCTCGCCAATGCCAAGGGCCTCAAGCACGGCACCGTGCAAGACAAGCTGTTCCTGCCGGGCCTGAAGAAGCTCGCTTTCCTGCGCGACTCCGGTTTCTTCGGCCGCATGCTCTCGGTGCGCGGCGAGTTCGGCTATTGGGTGTTCGAAGGCGGCTGGCAGGAGGCGCAGCGGCCGTCGTGGAATTACCGCGCCGAGGATGGCGGCGGCATCATCCTCGACATGGTCTGCCACTGGCGCTACGTGCTCGACAATCTGTTCGGCGAGGTCGAGAGCGTGACCTGCCTCGGCACGACTGATATCCCCGAGCGCTATGACGAGAAGGGCAAGAAATACCAGGCGACCGCCGATGATTCCGCCTACGCCACCTTCCGCCTGAAGGGTGGCGTCATTGCACACATCAACATGAGCTGGGTGACGCGCGTCTACCGCGACGACCTCGTCACCTTCCAGGTCGACGGCACCCACGGCTCGGCGGTCGCGGGGCTCACCGACTGCGTGATCCAGGCACGTCAGGCGACACCGCGGCCGGTGTGGAATCCGGACGAGAAGCGGATGCACGATTTCTATGCCGACTGGCAGAAGCTGCCGGAGAACGTCGTTTACGACAACGGCTTCAAGGAGCAGTGGGAGATGTTCATCCGCCATGTCTGCGAGGATGCGCCCTACAAATACACCCTGCTCGAAGGGGCCAAGGGTGTGCAGCTCGCCGAATGCGCGCTGATGAGCTGGAAGGAGCGGCGCTGGATCGACGTCGCCCCGATATCAGTCTGAGAAAGGACCTTGCCATGAACAAGCCAGTCCTGCCCAAGCCTACCCTGACAAAATCATCGCTGTCGCTGAAACTGCCGACCGCCGGGGGTGGCCTCGAGACCTATCGCCTCGCGGCGTCGCGGACCTTTCCGGCGAAGCTCGAGGGCACGCTGAACCGCGTCGCGTTCTCGGCCGCCCATGTGGTCGCCGATCCCAGCGCCGACGTCGATCCCTGGCTGACGGCCGCGATCGACTGGGACAAGACGATCGCGTTCCGTGAGCACGTCTGGGACCTCGGCCTCGGCGTCGCCGAAGCCATGGACACCGCGCAGCGCGGCATGGGGCTGGACTGGGCGACCTCGCTCGAACTGATCCAGCGCTCGGTGAAGGCGGCAAAGGCCAAGGGCAACGCGCTGGTATTCTCCGGCGCCGGCACCGACCATCTCGCGGTCGAGGACGCCAGGTCGATCGACGATGTGATCCGTGCCTATGAGGAGCAGATCGCGGCAGTGGAGAAGGCAGGGGGGCGCATCATCCTGATGGCCTCGCGCGCTTTGGCAAAGCTCGGCAAGAGCGCTGATGACTACGCCAGGGTCTACAACCGCGTGCTGTTGCAGGTCCGTGAGCCCGTAATCATCCATTGGCTCGGCGACATGTTCGATCCGGCGCTATCAGGCTACTGGGGTACGGCCGATCTCGAAAGGGCGATGGATACGGCGGTTGCGATCATCAACGCCAATGCGGCCAAGGTCGATGGCGTCAAGGTCTCGCTGCTCGACAAGCAGCGTGAGATCGACATGCGGCGCCGGCTCGATCCGCGGGTCAAGATGTATACCGGCGACGACTTCAACTATGCCGAACTGATCGCCGGCGACGACAAGGGCTTTTCCCACGCGCTGCTCGGCATCTTCGATGCCATCGCGCCGGCGGCGTCCTACGCGCTGTCGCGGTTCGCCGCGGGTGACGAGGCCGGCTTCCACGATGTGCTGGGACCGACGGTGCCGTTGTCGCGCCACATCTTCAAGGCGCCGACGCGCTTCTACAAGACCGGCATCGTGTTCATGGCCTATCTCAACGGGCACCAGGACCATTTCACCATGGTCGGCGGGCAGGAGAGCGCGCGCTCGACCTTACATCTTGCCGAGCTGTTCCGGCTCGCCGACAGGGCCGGTCTGCTCGCCAATCCGGAGCTCGCGACGCGCCGGATGACGACGATCCTGGCCACCCGCGGCATCGACGCCTGATGCGCGACTTCTCCAACGACCACCGCTGGCTGTCGCTGAACACGGCGACCGTTCGCAAGCAGGGCGATCTCCTCGCCATCGTCGAGGCCTGCGCGCGCCATGGCATCCGCGCCATCGATCCCTGGCGCGACCAGGTCGCAGCCGTCGGCCTCGATCGCGCCGTCCGTGCGATCAAGGATGCCGGGCTCGATCTGTCGGGCTATTGCCGCGGCGGCATGTTCACGGCCGATGGCGCGCGTTGCAGCGAGGCGCGCGACGACAACCGCCGCGCGGTCGACGAGGCGGCGGCACTCGGCGCCTCCTGCATCGTGCTGGTGGTCGGCGGCCTGCCGCAATATTCCCGGCCGGGCAGCGCGGCTTCGAAGGACATCGCGGCCGCGCGCCAACAGGTGCACGACGGCATCGCCGAGATGCTGGATTATGCGAAGCAGGCAAAGCTGCCGCTCGCGATCGAGCCGCTGCATCCGGCCTATGCCGCCGACCGCGCCTGCGTGAACACCACCAAGCATGCGCTCGATATCTGCGACGCCCTCGATCCCGACAGAACCGGCGCAATCGGCGTCGCGCTCGACGTCTATCACATCTGGTGGGATCCGGAACTGATGAGCCAGATCGCGCGCGCCGGCCAGGATCGCCTGCTCACGTTCCACGTCTGCGACTGGCTGGTGCCGACCAAGGACATCCTCAACGACCGCGGCATGATGGGCGACGGCGTCATCGACATCAGATCGGTGCGCGCCGCCGTCGAGGCGCAGGGCTTTGCCGGCTATTCGGAGATCGAGATCTTCTCGAATGACTGGTGGGGCCGTCCGCTCGACGAGGTGCTGCGAACCTGCATCGAGCGGCACCGGACGGTGGTCTAGGACCTGATGAGATTAGGTTGAGCTGGAACGGCGTCGAGAGTTCACCTCTCCCTTGGGAGAGGTCGATTTGCGCAGCAAATCGGGTGAGGGGTTGCGGTCTATTGAGAGAGCAAGAGCCCTCACCCGGATTGCACTGGACGATGCTTCGCATCGCCAAGCGCAATCCGACCTCTCCCCAACGGGGAGAGGTGAACCAAGACCGCGCCAAGCAGCCGCATGCCCGCTTCGCGCTCAGGACTCCTCGTTGCGGTGCTCGATCTCCAGCGTGACCAGCCGCGCCAGCAGCGTTGCCGGATAGAGCTGGCCGAAGATCGCCTCGAGATTGCACAGGCTCCGCGCGATCGGATGCAGCGGAGCGACGTCGCCATAACCTGTCGTCGTGAGCGTGGCGAAGCTGAAATAGAGGACGCGGCTCGCCAGCGTCGGGCTGTCTTCCACCTTCATGCCGGGAAATGCGTCGGGCCTCAGCGTGCCGACAAAGGTGAAAAGCGCTGCGAAGATCACGGCGACCGTGAGATAGAGCAGAACCGCGCCGATCACACGGTGATAGGTGACGCGGCCGGGCGCAAACGTCGCGCGCGCCACCGTCACGGCCATGGTGAGGCCGACGAGCAGCCAGGACCCGGCAAACAGGTTGAGATCGACAATCGAAGGTGAGCGCAACCTCAGGATTCCGCCCGTGACGATCATGACGAGCGCGACCAGCATCGTGACGACCGCCACCGCGCTGCCTGACATCAGGAAGACGCCGCCGACCAGGACCAGCGCGAGCAGGAGTTCAAAAATCTGGAATTCGAACAGGCCCAACGCCTGCAACGGCGCGACCACGAAAATCATGACCACGAGCAGGATAGTGAGCACCGTCAATAAGGAATCGCCCCAGCGCTCGCGTAGCTCGCCAGTGTTCATCCAGCCGCGCGTCATTCCCGCCCCGTCATTCGGCATCGCATCGGGATGCCGGTGACAGACATTGCTGCGCGTCGGCCGCAAAGGCAAGATGGGGGACAGGCGTCCTATGGCGCACCCGGCGATCCAGATCGCCCGCCGGCCGTCTCAGGGGCTCGCGACCTGTTGCAACGTGTTGAAGCGGGCTTTCTGCTCGCTGCTCAGCATCGTATAGAACTCATCCAGTGCAGGCTCGATCAGCTTCGCGGCCTTTTGCATGGCCTCGAGCCGGTGCTGCATCGCCTCCAGCCGGCCGACCGGCGTCAGCGGCACGTCGTTCGGACAGGCCGCCTGCAAATCCGCGATGGCTTTTGTGGTCGCATCGCTCAGGCGGTCGAGCGCTTCCTTTTGCTTGCCCGCCGGATGAAGCGAGGCCGCGATCCGGTTGATCGGCAGCCGGGCCAGGTCGGATTTCGAATCGCCGCAATTGCCGGTTTGCGCGGTCGCCCTCTGCTGCTGCGGTGAACGCTCGCCGACATGTGGACCGAGCGCATTGAAGCGGGCCTGCTGCTCGTCGCTGAGCGAGCTGTAGAAATTCTCCAGCGCCGGCCGCACGATCTTGATCGCCTCGAGCGTCGCGCTGATGCGGTTTTGCATCGACCGCAAGCGGCCGGTTGGCGTCATGGCATAGCTGTCCGTGCAGGAGTCCTTGAAGACATTGGCAGCCCTGGTCGCCGCCGTCCTCAGCTCGTCGAGCAGCGTGCGCTGCTCGGCGCTGGGCCGTACCGCACGCGTGATGTCGGCAAGCGGCCAGGCCGTGACGCCCTTGTCCGGTTCTCCGCACAGCTGCTGGATCGCCTGCGGACTCATGTCGGTGCGCGGACGAGACCGATTACGGCCTGCGGCGCCCCGATAGTCATCCGGGTTGATGCTGGCGTAGGCGGAATAGGGACTGTTGGTGTCCCAGAATACGGTGTCGACGAAGTCGTCATAGGCATAGGCCCAATAACCGGGCTCGTAGGCATAGGACCAGAACGTGTAGTCAAAAATATCCGAATAGGCGTAGGGCCAGAACACCGGGCCAAGCCACGCCACGAACGCCGCGCGATGGCCGCGTCGCCAGGCATGCCGGGGCGCCCAGCCGCTCTCGCGCGCGGCAAGCGCGGCCTGGCCTTGCGCACCTGCCTGCTCGCGGAAGTGCGCGGCAAATCGCTCGCGCTGAGCCGCGTGCGTCGCGGCCGTGGTCGCGACCGCGGCTCCAACCGTCGCTGCCGCTGCCGGCGCCAATCTCTGCTGGCGGGCAACGTCGGTTTGCTGCGCACGCTGCTCGCGTTGCAACAGGCGGTTCTGCGCCTGCAGGGTACGGTCATGGACGCGTTGCGCGCGTGCGCCTTGCACCTTTTGCGACTGCAATTGCTGCACGCGTTGCTGCAGGCGATCGATCCGGGTTTGCCGCTCGGTGGTCTGGCGCGAGAACGCGTCACGCTGCCGCTGCTGCGCCGCCTGCTGGCGTTGCTGGATCATTTGCTGATGCTGCTGCGCGCGCTGTTGAACGCGCTCCGTCGGCGACGGCCGCTCGCTCAAGCGCGACGGTGGGCTCGGGCGTGATGGCGCCGCGATATGCGGAGCCTGACGCTGCGGCGCTCCTCGACGGAATTCGGGGCGTGGCGTTGCGACACGCGGCGCGGCGATATGGGGGGCCTGGCGTACCGACGGGGCGGCGAAATGCGGTGCCGGGCGCGGCGCCATCGCCGGTCGCTGCGGGGCGTGGAACGCGGGTGCCGCCGGTCGTGCCATCGCGGGTGGCCGCGCCATTGCAGGCGGTCTCGCCATTGCGGGCGGCCTGGCCATCGCGGGAGGGGCGGCGTGTACCATCGGGGCGGGACGCGCCATTGCGGCCGGTGCAGCCGGCCTTGCCGCCGGTGGACCCTTTCCGTGTGGCTGGGCGGACGCGCCGCCGTTCGCCACGAGCATCGAGCTGCCAATCGAAAAGACAACAAACAAAGCGCGACGGGAAAGCATGAGCGTAGCTCTCGTTTCAACAGTCGCCCGCAGTGCTTTAACGCACTGACGTCGGATTCGTTCGTTGTGGTTACGGCCGGCGTTACGGTCTTCCGACCAGGGAACCGTCAGGAGACATCCTGCGTGAGGGCCGCCGCGATCCGCTCCGTCGCCCAGTCGACCTGATCGCCCGTGATTACCAACGGCGGAGCGATCCGGATGGTGTGCTCGTGGGTGTCCTTGGCGAGGATGCCGCGCGCCTGCAGCGCCAGACAGTAGCGGCGGGCACCGCCGGCTTCCGGATGCAGCTCGATCGCCAGCATCAGCCCGCGCCCGCGCACCTCGCGGATGACGTTGGCGCGGATGTCCTGCAATCCGGCGAGGAAGCGCGCGCCCTGTTGCGACGCGTTCTCGATCATTCCCTCGTCGATCAGCACGCGTAGCGCCGCCCGCGCCACCGCGCAGGCCAGCGGGTTGCCGCCGAAGGTCGAGCCGTGCTGGCCCGGCCGCAACGTGCCGAGCACGGCGTTGTTGGAAAGCACCGCCGACACCGGATAGAAGCCGCCCGACAGCGCCTTGCCGAGCAGCGTCACGTCGGCTTCGATCCCTTCGTGCTGCTCGGCGAGCAGCTTGCCGGTGCGGCCGAGCCCAGTCTGAATCTCGTCGAGCACAAGCATTACATTGTGCGCGGTGCACAGCTCGCGCACGCGGACGAAATAGCCTGGCGGAGGAATCACGACGCCGGCTTCGCCCTGGATCGGCTCGACCAGGAAGGCCGCGGTGTTCGGCGTGATCGCCTGCTCGAGCGCGGCGGCATCGCCGAACGGGATGATCTTGAAGCCCGGCGCGAACGGGCCGAAATGGTCGCGCGAACCGGGGTCGGTCGAGAAGCCGACGATGCCGAGCGTGCGTCCGTGGAAATTATTGGCGCAGACGATGATCTCGGCCTGCCCGTCCGGCACGCCCTTGACCTCATAGGCCCATTTGCGCACCGACTTGATCGCGCTCTCCACCGCCTCGGCGCCGCTGTTCATCGGCAGCACCTTGTGCGAGCCGGTCAGTTCCGCGAGCTCGCGGTAGAAGGGAGCGAGCTGGTCGTTGTGGAAGGCGCGCGAGGTCAGCGTCAGCCGATGCGCCTGCTCGATCATTGCGGCGAGGATCTTCGGATGGCAGTGGCCCTGGCTCACCGCCGAATAGGCGGAGAGACAGTCGAGATACCGGTTGCCATCGGTATCCCAGACCCAGACGCCTTCGCCGCGGGACAGCACGACCCCGATCGGCTCATAATTGTAGGTGCCGAACTGCGCTTCGGTTGCGAGGAAATCAGTGACCGATGCATTCATCATGCGTCACTCCCGCTGCAGCGCACCAGAGATTACATCAAATCGTGCCTGCAGTTGATTTGGGCATCGGTTCCTCCACAGGGAAGTGTGTCGCCGGCCAAATTCGCAGGCGACAGTTTATGCGCTGATGCTGCAGGGCACGCTGAGGAAGCCGCGGAAGCGCACCCGCCCGCCGCGCACCGGCTCGCCGTCGAGCGCGTAGTTCGGGAAGCGTTCAAGGAACCGCGAGATCGCGATGGCGCCTTCGAGCCGCGCCAGCGCCATGCCGGCGCATTGATGCGCGCCGGTGCCGAAGGCGAGGTGCCGGTTCGGCGTGCGCGCGACGTCGAAGCCTTCGGGATTGGGGAATTGCGCCGGGTCGCGGTTGGCGGCGCCGATGCACAGCGTGACCAGCGTGCCCGCCGGCAGCTTGATGCCGCCAAGCTCGGTCTCTTCCACGATCATGCGGTTGCCGAGCTGGTTCGAGCTTTCGTAGCGCAGCATCTCCTCGACCGCGGTCTTGATCAACTCGGGTTGCGCGATCAGCCGTTGCTTCTGATCCGGATTTTGGGTGAGCGTCACCAACCCATTGCCGATCAGATTGGTCGTGGTCTCATGGCCGGCGTTGAGCAGGAAGATGCAGTTGTGCAGCAATTCCTTCGCGGTCAGCCGCTCGCCATTGTCCTCGCCCTGGATCAGCCTTGTCAGCACGTCGCGTTCCGGATTGCCAGGCTTCTTGCGGCGGCGTTCAACCAGCGTTTCGAGATAGGCGAGAAAATCCTTCACCGCATTGTTGCCGCGGTCGAACGCGTCCTTGCCGATCACCGGCTCCAGCGCGCCCAGAATCGCCAGCGACCAGTCGCGCAGCGGCTCGCGTTCGTCGTGCGGCACGTCGAGCAGATTGCCGATCACCTCGACCGGAATTGCCGAGGCGAAGTCGCCGATCAACTCGAAGCGGTCGCGGGTCTCGATCCGGTCGAGCAGGCTGTCGACCAGCGCGATCAGGTCAGGCTCCATGCCGGCGATCGCCCACGGCGACAATGCGCCCATGATCAGCCGCCGCACGCGGGTATGCGCCGGCGGATCGTTGAAGACGAGGCTGGTCGTGTGATGCTCGTAGAGCAGCGAGTTGCCGTATTTCGGCAAGAACTCCTTCTTCTTGTCGGAGGAGAATACCTTGGTGTTCTTGTAGGCAGCGATGAGGTCGTCGTAGCGGGTGAGAAAATAGCAGCCGTTCGGCAGCCGCTTGACCGGCGCGTTCTCGCGCAACGCGCGATAGGTCGGGTAGGGGTCGGCGTAGAACTCCGGCGTCAGCTTCTCCAGGTCGAAGCCGTCAGCCAGCTCGCGCGCGTGTTCGTTCATGGCGCATCCAACCCAATTAGTTTCATTTGCAACTATCGTAAGCCGCGGGCGGCGGCCGCGCAACACAATTTGCCAGGCGCCGGGCACAGCGCGCCCGGCGTCGCGTGGTGCGAGTAAATCGCAGAGCCATATGCGGTTTTGCGCTTTGATGAAGCGCGCGCGCCCCTCTACAGTCGCGACCAAACAACAAGACCGGAAACGCCAATGCATGCCCGTGCCGACACTGCGGCCTCCTGGCCCGAGGAGATCTTCTCGATATTGCAGCGCTTCGAGGTGCGTCAGGTGCCCTACGTGCCGGACGCCGGGCATTCAGAGCTGATCGAGCGGGTGCTGGGGTCGTCCTCGATGCGCGGCATTGCGCTGACCACCGAGGAGGAGGGCGTGGCGCTGCTCGCGGGCGCCTGGGCCGGCGGCCAGCGCGGCGTGCTGCTGATGCAGTCGAGCGGGGTCGGCAATTGCATCAACATGCTGTCGCTGGTGCAGATCTTCCGCTTGCCGTTCCTCACGCTGGTGACGATGCGCGGCGAATGGGGCGAGTTCAATCCCTGGCAGGTGCCGATGGGCTCGAACACGCAAGGGATCCTCGAACTGTCCGGGATCAAGGTGCTGCGCGCCTCGCACCCTGAAGAGGTCCGCGAAGTCGTCGAGGCCGGCGCAGCGCAGGCCTATAACGCCTGCACGCCCACCGCCGTCCTGCTGTCGCAGCGCCTGATCGGGGCAAAGGTCTTCACCAAATGAGCAAAGCCAATCTCCTCGACCGCCGTGCCGTCGTTTCCGAACTGCTCAGGGATCGCAAGGGCGCCTTCGCCGTCGGCGGCCTCGGCGCCTCGACCTATGACATCGCCGCCGCCGGCGACCACGACCGCAACTTCTATCTCTGGGGCGGCATGGGCGGCGCCGTGATGATCGGGCTCGGCCTCGCGCTGGCCCAGCCGACGCTGCCGGTCGTCGTGATCACCGGCGACGGCGAGATGCTGATGGGGATGGGGAGCCTTGCCACCGTCGGCCTGCAGCAGCCCAAAAATCTGTCGATCATCGTGCTGGACAACGAGGCTTATGGCGAGACCGGCGGCCAGGCCAGCCACACCGGCGGGCCTGCCGACCTGGTCGGTGTTGCCAAAGCCTGCGGAATCGGAGATAGCCGGGCGATCAGCACGATGGCTGAGGTCGAGGCTTTTGCCTCGTCTTTGCAAGATGTTACGGCGGGGCCGCGGTTCGCCAGCGCCAAGATCGACGGGGCCAATCTGGAGCGCGTGCTGTCCAGCCGCGACGGTACCTACCTCGTGAACCGCATCAGAGGGTCGATCGGCCACACTCCTATTTAAAGTGGCTTTCGCGGTGCAATAGAACCTTGACTTTTGGTAAAGTGAGTGATTACTCACGACCCAAATGTCTACCTTACGCATGACGAGTGACTTGCGGCGTCAGTTGATCCTGAGCGCCGCAAAGCGGTGTTTCGCCCGCAACGGCTTCGCCGGCACCACGACAAAGAGCGTGGCGGCCGCGGCTGCCATTTCGGAAGGGCTGCTTTTCAAGCATTTCCCGTCCAAGGCGGCGCTCTATGCCGAGATCCTTGCCGAAGAGTGCGAGGCGGATCCCGATCTCGCGCACCTGCTCGGGCAGGAGCCCTCGACTGCGACGCTGGTCGAGCTGGTGCAAGGCATGGTCGGTCACTTCATGCAGCTGCGTGATGCGCCGGACCAGGAAGAGGCGCAGCGGATGCGGCTGATGGTGACGAGCCATCTCGACGACGGCGAGTTTGCGCGCCTGCTCTACGACAAGGTCGGCAAGCTGATCGGTCCGACCTTCGCCGCCTCGCTCGAGCGGGCGATCGCCGCCGGCGAGGCCACGAAGATCGGCGACGAGCCGCTCAACCTGTTCTGGTTTGCGCACCATACCGTGCTGATGGGTGCGCTGACCCAGCTGCCTGCGACACCATGCCTCCCCTACGGCGATGCCGCCGCGGCCGAGCGCCAGCTTTGCCAATTCATCCTTCGCGGCATCGGACTTACCGAAGCCGCAATTTCAACTCATTTGGGCCGCCAGCCGTCGCCGATCGCAGGACCGTCGGTAACTGCAGAAAGTGCATGACATGAATATTCAGACCGAAAGCCACATCTCGGGGCAACCGATCAAGGAGAAGCAAGCCAAGCGTCCCGTCCGCATGGTGCGCTGGTTCATCATCGTAGGCCTGTTGCTGGCCCTGCTCGTCGGTGCGCTGGTCGGCTTCAATGCCTTCCGCAGCCACATGATCGCGCAGTTCTTTGCCAACAATAAGCCGCCGCCGGCGAACGTGTCGGCCGTCGAGGCGAAGACGGAGGTGATTCCGAACCTGCTGACCGCCGTCGGCGATCTCGTCGCCGTGCACCAGGTCAACGTCACGACCGACGTGCCGGGCCGCATCACCGAGATCCTGTTCACCGCCGGCAGCCACGTAAAGGCCGGCACGCCGCTGGTGCAGTTGTTCGACGCACCGGAGCAGGGCGACCTCGCCAACTACAAGGCGCAGGCGACCGTCGGCGAGCTGCAGCTCGACCGCGCCAAGCAACTCGCGTCGCGCCAGTTCGGTCCGCAATCGACCGTCGACACCGCGCAGGCGGCTTACGACCAGGCCAAGGCGGGCATTGCCAAGACCGAAGCGCTGATCTCGCAGAAGCTGGTGCGCGCACCGTTCGAAGGCGATCTCGGCGTGCGCCAGGTCGAAGTCGGCCAGTACCTGACGGCCGGCACCCAGATCGTGTCGCTGACCGATCTGTCGGTGCTGTACGCCAACCTGACCGTCACCGAGAAGCAGAGCTCGCAGATCAAGGTCGGCCAGGCCGTACGGGTCTCGGTCGACGCCTATCCGGGCCGCACCTTCGAGGGCAAGATCACGACCATCGAGCCGCAGATCGCGACCGACACCCGCAACATCCGGGTTCAGGCCACGATCCAGAATCCGGACAGCATCCTCAAGCCGGGCATGTTCGCGACCACCACGATCGTGCTGCCCGGGAAGCCGCCGGTCGTGACCATTCCCGAAACCGCGGTCGACTACACGCTGTACGGCGACTCGGTGTTCCTGATCACCGAGAAGAAGGGCGACGACGGCAAGACCACCCTGACCGCGGACCGCACCTTCGTGAAGACGGGCAACCGCGTCGAGGGCCGGGTCGAGATCCTCAAGGGCCTGAAGGCTGGGGACAAGGTCGTCGCCGTCGGCCAGATCAAGCTGCAGTCGGGCATGGCAGTTGCGATCTCGACCGATCCGCCGCCGCCGGTTCCGGCCGAACCGCCGCGCTACTGATCTTCATTCATCGAACTCGGAGGGCCATCGGCCCTCCGCCACATCTTGCCGCAAGACGGCAGAACACGAATCGAGTTGGCGATGGCCTTCACTGATATTTTCATCAAGCGCCCGGTGCTGTCGGTCGTCGTCAGCCTGCTGATCCTGCTGATCGGCCTGCGCGCGGCGATGGTTTTGCCAATCCGGCAATATCCGAATCTTTCGAACACCGTCGTGACGATCACCACGTCATACCCCGGTGCCTCGCCCGAGCTGATCAACGGCTTCATCACCACGCCGATCGAGCAGGCCGTCGCGTCGGCCGAAGGCGTCGACTACATGACGTCGAATTCGGTGCTCGGCACCTCGACGATTCAGGTTTACGTCAAACTCAATCACGATCCGAACCAGGCGCTGACCGAGGTGCTCGCCAAGGTCAACTCGGTCAAATACCTGATCCCGAAGGAAGCCTTCGATCCGGTCGTGACCAAGGCGACCGGTGACACCATCGCCGTGATGTATCTCGGCTTCTCCAGCGAAGAGCTGACCGGATCGTCGATCTCCGACTACCTGACCCGCGTCGTGCAGCCGGTGCTCTCGACGGTCGATGGCGTCGCGTCGGCCGACATCCTCGGCGGCCAGACTTTTGCGATGCGCGTCTGGCTCGATCCGACCCGCATGGCCGGACGCGGCGTGTCGCCCAACGACGTCGCCGCCGCGATCGCCGCCAACAACTTCCAGGCCGCCGCCGGCCAGACCAAAGGCTTCTTCATCGTCTCCAACGTCTCAGCCAATACCGATCTTCAGAACATCGATCAGTTCAAGCGGATGATCGTGAAGGCGAAGGACGGCGGCTTCGTGCGCATCGAGGACATCGCGACGGTGGAGCTCGCGGCGCAAAGCACGGACGCCAGCGTCGCCTTCAACGGCGAGCATGCGATCTTCATCGGCATCAAGGCGACGCCGCAGGGCAACCCGCTGACCCTGGTGAAGGGCGTGCGCGCGCTGTTCCCCGACCTCGAGCGCAACCTGCCGCCGTCGATGAAGATGAAGGTGGCCTACGATTCCACCAAGTTCATTCAATCGTCGATCGATGAGGTCGAGAAGACGCTCACCGAAGCGGTGCTGATCGTCGTCGTCGTCATCTTCCTGTTCCTGGCCTCGCTGCGGTCGGTGATCATTCCCGTCGTCACCATCCCGCTGTCGCTGATCGGCGTCTGCATCCTGATGCTGGCCGCCGGCTTCAGCTTCAACCTGCTGACGCTGCTGGCGATGGTGCTGGCGATCGGTCTCGTGGTCGACGACGCGATCGTGGTGGTGGAGAACATCCATCGGCATCTCGAGGAGGGCCTGCCACCGGTGCAGGCTTCGCTAAAGGGTGCCCGCGAGATCGTCGGTCCCGTCGTCTCCATGACGATTACGCTGGCGGCGGTGTACGCGCCGATCGGCTTCCTCGGCGGCGTGACCGGCACGCTGTTCCGCGAATTCGCCTTCACGCTGGCCGGCTCGGTGATCGTGTCAGGCGTGATCGCGCTGACGCTGTCGCCGATGATGTGTTCGGTGTTCCTCAAGAGCGCGGACGAGGGGCGGTTCGCCAGGCTGGTCAATCGCGTGTTCGGCGCGTTGACGCGGGCCTATGGCCGTCAGCTCGACCGTTCGCTCGACTACCGCCCGATCACGGCGCTGTTCGCCGTGACCATCCTCGGTCTGGTCGGCTTCCTCTACATGCACATCCAGAAGGAGCTGGCGCCGCAGGAAGACCAGGGCATCGTGTTCGCGGTGACCAAGGCGCCGAAATACGCCAACATCGACTACATCGATTTCTACGGCGACAAGATGGACAAGGAGTTCCAGAAGTTTCCCGAGACCGACCTGCGGTTCATCCTGAACGGCATCACCGGTCCGCAGGGCGGCTTCGCCGGCATGCTGCTCAAGCCGTGGGATGAGCGCAAGCGCAGCGCGCAGGCGCTGCAGCCGCTGGTTCAGGCCGAGCTGTCCAAGATCGAGGGCATCAGCGCGTTCGCGTTCAGCCTGCCGCCGCTGCCCGGCGGCCCCGGCGGTCTGCCGGTGCAGATGGTGATCTCTTCGACGGCCGGATTCCAGCAGGTGTTCGACCAGATGAGCAAGCTGAAGGATGCGGCGCGCAAGAGCGGCCTGTTCATCGTCACCGACAGCGATCTCGACTTCAACCAGCCGGTGGTCCGGGTGAAGGTCGATCGCTCCAAGGCGAGCGACCTCGGCATCACCATGCAGTCGATCGGTGGCGCCCTGGCGACGCTGCTCGGCGGCAACTACGTCAACCGCTTCAATCTGGAAGGGCGCTCCTACCAGGTGATCCCGCAGGTGCCGCGCGCCAGCCGGCTCGCGCCCGAGGCATTCAACGATTACTACGTTCCCACCGCGACCGGGCAGCTGGTGCGGCTGTCGACCGTGGTTTCGGTCGAGACCGGCGTCGATCCCAATGCGCTGACCCACTACAACCAGCTCAACTCGTCGACCTTCCAGGCCGTGCCGATGCCCGGCGTCTCGATGGGCCAGGCGGTGGAGTTCCTGCAGGGTGAAGCCAAGAAGCTGCCGTCCGGCTTCACCTACGACTTCCTGGCCGACTCCCGGCAATACGTCCACGAAGGCAACCAGCTGCTGGTCACCTTCGCGTTCGCCATCATCATCATCTTCCTGGTGCTGGCGGCGCAGTTCGAGAGCCTGCGCGATCCGTTCGTCATCATGATCTCCGTGCCGATGGCGATCGTCGGCGCCTTGATCCCGCTGTTCTTCGGCGTCGCCACCATGAACATCTACACCCAGGTGGGCCTGCTGACGCTGGTCGGACTGATCACCAAGCACGGCATCCTGATGGTGGAGTTCGCCAACGAGTTGCAGCTCAACGAGGGACTCGACCGCCGCGCGGCGATCGAGATGGCCGCCCGGATCCGCCTGCGTCCGATCCTGATGACGACGGCGGCCATGGTCACCGGCCTGCTGCCGCTGCTCACGGCCTCGGGCGCGGGCGCTGCCAGCCGCTTCTCGATCGGGCTTGTCGTCGTGGCCGGTATGACGATCGGCACGCTGTTCACGCTGTTCGTGCTGCCGATGGTCTACACGGTGATCGCGACCGACCACCAGGCCGCGGCCCATTCCGATCGCGCCAAGCAGATCGCCGACTACGAGCTCGACCAGCGTGGCGGCGCGCTGAAACCGACCTGAGCCCTCCAAGCTCATGCTCGCAGAGAAGGCGGCACTGGCGAAAGCCACTGCCGCCTTTTCTTTGTCCCGTGATAGGCTTTGCCGACGGCGGGCAGAAAATACTCGCCTCAGGAAATCCGGAGGAAACAGGCATGGCGAGCGAGTTTGCGGCGGGCAACTACCGGTTCATTCCGGCCGTGTTCCAATATTCAAGCGGCGCGCAGGCGAACGCGGGCTATGAGATCGAGCGGGTGCGCTTCGATCGCCTGCTGCCGCTCGCGGAAGGCTTTGCGCGGATCGCGGCCTACATCCGGGACGCCGGCCGGCCGCTGACCGCGTTCTGCGCCTGCGAATTGCGTTCGCCGGCCGCCTTCACCGAGGACGGCTTCCGGGCTTTCAACCAGCACTACGTCAAGACGCTCGCCGAATGGGGCCTGTTCGACGGCACCATCAATCCGGTGGCGCGCAGCAATGTCTGTCCCGAGATCGATCCGCCGGGCGAGCCATCGTTCCATGCGTTCTCGTTCACGCGGCCGAGCACGACGACGTCGCCGTCCTTCGTGATCGCCGGTGGCGCCGAGGCACGCGGCGGCACCGCCAGCTATCCCGACCGCATCGTTTGCTATCGCGATCTCAGTCCCGGCGCGTGGCGCGAGAAGGTCCGCTTCACCGCGAGCGAGATGGAGCGGCGTCTGGCGGAGTTCAGCTTCGGCTGGCAGGAGACGACGGCGGTGCAGGCCTACACCGTGCACGACATCCATCCGGTGCTCGTCGACGAACTGGTCCGCCGCGGCGCCACCCGCTCCGGCCTGACCTGGCACTTCTGCCGCCCGCCGGTGGTCGATCTCGAATACGAGATGGATTGCAGGAGGGTGTTGCGCGAGGTCGTGATTTAGCTTCCGTCGTCATTGCGAGGAGCGAAGCGACGAAGCAATCCATAGCTCCGCATGCTCGGTGATGATGGATTGCTTCGCTTCGCTCGCAATGACGAGAACTTGGTGTCACGCAACTCTCCCCGTCATCCTGAGGTGCGAGCGAAGCGAGCCTCGAAGGATGCACGGCCACCAGCCGGGCCGTCGACCCTTCGAGACGCGCGTTCCGCGCTCCTCAGGGTGACGGGGAAGAATGGCGCGCGCTCGATACGGCCGACCGGTCACCGCGCCTTCGGATCAAGCGCGTCGCGCAGGCCGTCGCCGACCAAATTGAACGACAGCACGACCAGGAAGATCGCAAGCCCCGGCCAGACCGCCATCCAGGGCGCGCTGGTCAGGAAGCGCTGCGCGGCGTTGAGCATGCTGCCCCAGGACGGCGCCGGCGGCTGCTGGCCGAGGCCGAGGAACGACAGCGCGGCCTCGGCGATGATCGCGGCCGCGATCGACAGCGTCGCCTGCACCAGCAGCGCCGGCAGGATGTTGGGCAGGATGTGGACCAGCGCGATCCGCCAGCGCGGATTGCCCATGGCGCGCGCCGCCTCGACATAATCCTCGACCTTGACGCTCATCACCTGGCCGCGGGTCAGGCGGATGAAGATCGGGGTCGCCGAGACGCCGATCGCGATCATGGCATTGCTAAGACTCGGGCCGAGGAACGCCGCGAGCGCAATCGCCAGGATCAGGAACGGGCAGGCCAGCATGGCATCGGTGATGCGGCTGATCAGCGCGTCGATGAAGCCGCCGCGATAGCCGGCGACGAGGCCGAGCGGCACGCCGATCGCAAGCGCGATGCCGACCGAGATGACGCCGGCAAGCAGCGAGGCGCGGGCGCCGAACACGACGCGGGCGAACACGTCGCGGCCGAGTTCATCGGTGCCGAACCAGTGTTGCGCCGACGGCGCCTTGCGCACCAGCGACCAGCTCGTCGCGACCGGATCATAGGGCACGATCAGCGGCGCGAACACGGCGAGCAGGATAAAGAGCGCGATCACGGTGAGGCCGAGCACGGCACCCTTGCGCCGGATCAGCCGCCGCCAGGCGCGCCGCGCCGGGCTCTCGAGCGTTTCGGCGGCGGCAAGCGGAGCGAGGGGGCCGAGTGCAGCGTCGGTCATCCGATCAGCCCCTCAGCCGCGGGTTGACGAGGATGTAGGCGATGTCAGCGATCAGATTGAGCGTGATGTAGATCGTCGCCGTTGTCAGCACCACGCCCTGCACGACGGCATAGTCGCGGTTGAACACGGCATCGACGATCAGCTTGCCGAAGCCCGGGATCGAGAAGATCTGCTCGGTGAGCACCGCACCCGACAGCAGCGTGCCGAGCTCGAGCGCGCCGAGCGTGATGATCGGTGTCAGCGCGTTGCGCATCGCATGCTTGAGGATCACCGTGCGCTCGGACAGGCCCTTCGCCCGCGCGGTACGGACATAGTCGCTCTCCAGCACCTGCAGCATCGCGCTTCGCGTATGCCGCATCAGGATCGCCGCGATCGCATTGCCGAGCACGAAGGCCGGCATGACGGACGCGGCGAGGCTCGCGCGCCAGTTTTCGCTGAGCGGCACGTAGCCCGAGGCCGGCAGCCAGCCAAGTTCGACGGAGAACAGGAAGATCAGCATGATGCCGAGCCAGAAATTTGGCGTCGAGATACCCCACAGCGCGAATAAATTGGCGCCATAGTCCCACGCAGTGCCGATCTTCACCGCCGAGATGATGCCGGCGGGAATGCCGATCAGGAAGGCGACCACGATCGCCATGCCGGCGATTTGCATCGTAACCGGCAGCTTCTGCGCGATCAGGCTCGACACCGGCATCTTGTTGCGCAGGGACTCGCCGAGGTCGCCCATGAGCACGCCCTTGACCCAATAGGCATATTGCACCGGAATCGGTTGATCCAGGTGATATTGCTGGCGGATCTGTTCGATGACGGCCGGATCGCGCTCCTCGCCGGCCATGACGAGTGCCGGATCGCCCGGCAGCAAATGTTGCAGCGAGAAGATCAGGAGCGAGACGAAGAACAGCGTCGGGACCAGCTGAACCAGCCGCTTGGCGAGGAAGTTCAGCATTGTAGGCCCCGCGTGTCCTGCGCTGCGGCGATCATTTCAATTTCAGCCCGACCACGCGCACCAATCCATCCGGCATTTGGCGGTAACCCTCGACCTTGGTGGAGTGCGCGATCAGGAGTGTGCGGTGATAGATGTAGATGATCGGCTCGTCATTGAGCACGACCCTAGTCATCTTCTCGTAGATTGCCTTGCGCTGGGCGGGATCATTGATCAGCCGCGCATCTTCCATCAACTTGTCGGCTTCCGCGTTGGAATAGCCGCCATCGTTCTGCGGCGCCTTGGTGTGCAGGAAGACATAGGAATTGCCGTCAGGGTCGATCCGGCCGCTCCAGTTGATCTGAAACACCTGAAATTCGCCGGCCTGGGCCTGCTTGAAAGTCGTCGCAAATTCGACCACGCGGATCTTGATGTCAAAGCCTGCTTCGGCCGCCATCGACTGCACGACCTGGGCTACGGCTTCGTTCTCGGCGCCTTTGGGGACCATGTAGTCGATGGCGACGGGCAGCGTGACACCGGCCTCCTTCAGCAGCGCCTTGGCCTTGGCAATGTCGCGTCCGCGAACCGGAAACGCCTTCTGATAGTAAGGATGCGTCGGGCTGACCCACTGATTGCCCGGCGTGAACTCGCCGTTGAAGACGACCTGGTTGAGCGCCTCGCGGTCAATCGACAGATCGAGCGCCTGGCGCACCTTTTCCGACTGGCTGAGCGGCCCCTTGCTCTTGTCGTTGCCGATGTTGATGGTGAGGCCGAGATAGCCGAGTTCAGGTGCGGTCGACAGCACGAGCCGCTTGTCAGCTCGGACGTCCTTGATATCGGTGGCGAGCACGCGCTCGATCAGATCGAGCCCGCCGGATTTCAGATTGGCGAGCCGCACCGTGGCATCGACGATAGGAAGGAACACGATGCGATCGATGAAGACGTTGTCCTTGTTCCAGTAATCCCCGAATTTCTCGAACACCATGCGGTCCTGCTGCACGCGTTCGACGAACTTGTAGGGTCCGGCGCAGACTGGATGCAGCCCGAATTTGTCGCCCGCTTCCTTCACCGCCTTCGGCGAAACCATCATGCCGGCGCGGTCGGTCAACTGGGCGATCAGGGGCGAGTAGGGCGTCTTGAGCACCAGCTTGATGGTCAGGGGATCAACGACGTCGACGTGGTCGAGCGCAGCCAATTCCGGTTTGCGAAACGAGGTCGGCAGCGTCAGATGGCGCTCCAGCGAGAATTTGGCGGCTTCGGCGTCAAACGGCTCACCGTCGTGGAACTTGACGCCCGGCCGGAGCTTGATCGTCATCTCCTTGCCGTCGGCCGAGTTCTCGTAGGACAGCGCGAGCTGCGGAACGATGTTCAGCTTCTCGTCAATGTCGAACAGCTTGTCGCAGAAGGCTGAAAAGACGATGCGGCCGACATAGGTGCGTCCGATTGAAGGATCGAGGATGTCGGGGTCCTCGGCGAGCCCGATGCGAAGTGTCGTCTCGGCACGCGCGCTCGTTCCGCACCAGGTCACGAGGGCCGCCATCAGGACCGCCAAGCGCCAAAATCTCATCGCCAACCCCTTATTCCCTACGCCTTTGTTCCCTGTGAAATAACCCCGGGCTGCCCCGAGGCTTCCGCCGCATTGAACGCCGCCACCAGCTTTTCCAGTGTCGGCGAGAACCCGCCATCGGAGGGCACGATCGCCTCCGCGCCGGGCAGCTCGCCCGTTCGGTGACAGGCCGTTGCATATCCGGTGCCATCTTCGCGCAACTGCGGCACTTCGCTGCGGCAGCGCGCGATCACATAGGGGCAGCGGGTATGGAAGCGGCAGCCGGAGGGCGGATTGAGCGCGCTCGGCAGCTCGCCCTCCAGCACGATGCGGCTGCGCCTGGCGCGCGGCTTCGGCACCGGGATCGCCGACAGCAGCGCGCGGCTATAGGGATGGCGCGGCGCGGCGAACAGCGCTTGTGCATCCGCCGTCTCGACGATGGTGCCGAGATTCATCACCGCGACGCGGTCGGCGATGTGCTTCACAACGGCCAGATCGTGCGAGACGAAGATGTAGGCAAGCTTCAGGCGATCCTGCAGGTCGCGCAGCAAATTCAGGATCTGGGAACGGATCGAGACGTCGAGCGCCGACACCGGCTCGTCGCAGATGATCAGCTTCGGCTCGACCGCAAGCGCGCGGGCAATCGCGATGCGCTGACGCTGGCCGCCGGAGAATTCATGCGGATAGCGCCGCGCGAAGCGCGGCTCGAGCCCGACCAGACGCAACAGCTCCTCGACCCGCGCGCGGCGGTCCGCGGCCGGGACGAGACTATGCAGCGCCAGCGGCTCGGTCAGGATCTGGCTCACCGTCATGCGCGGGTTGAGCGAGGCGTAGGGGTCCTGGAAGATCAGCTGCGCGTCGCGGCGGAATGCGCGCAGCTGCCCGGCATTGAGCGTGCCGAGGTCGCGGCCCTCGAAGCGGATCCGTCCGGCATCCGGCTCGATCAGCCGCAGCACCAGCCGGCTGACGGTGGATTTGCCGCAGCCGGATTCGCCGACCAGCGCCAGCGTCTTGCCGGCCTCGACCGTGAAGCTGACGCCGTCGACTGCCTTCACATGGGCGGTCGGCCGGCCGATCAGCGAGCGTTCGGCGACGAAATGCTTCACCAGCCCTTCGACCTCGAGCAGCGCGGTCATGACACCAGCCGCTCCAGCGGCGCGCGGATGCAGCGCGAGGCGTGGGTCGGGCTCAGCATCGCGAGCGGCGGCGGCGCTTGGGTGCAGGCAAGTTCCACGAACGGACAGCGCGCGGCAAAGCGGCAGCCGGCGGGCGGGTTGGCCATATTCGGCACCATGCCCTCGATGGTGGCGAGATGGCTGGTGCGGCGGTCGAGCCGCGGGATCGAGCCGAGCAGGCCGACAGTGTAGGGACTGTCTCTTATACACATAGTTCGTCGGCAGCGTCAGATGTGTATAAGAGACAGTCCCGCATCAGATCGAGGATCTGCGCCTGCAAGGTGACGTCGAGCGCGGTGGTCGGCTCGTCGGCGATCAGAAGCTGCGGATCGCAGGCCAGCGCCATCGCGATCATCACACGTTGGCGCATGCCGCCGGACAGCTTGTGCGGAAACTCGTCGATGCGTTTCTCGGGCGAGGGGATATGGACGCGGCGCAGCAGCTCGATGGTGCGTTCGCGCGCCGCGCGCCGGGAGCCGCCGCGGTGGCGCAAGATGGTCTCGGTGATCTGGTCGCCGATGGTGAAGCTCGGGTTGAGCGAGGTCATCGGCTCCTGGAAGATCATCGCAAGGCGATTGCCGCGCAGGTCGCGCAGCGTCGTATCAGGCACGTCGAGCAGGTCGAAGCCGTCGAAGCGGATCGCGCCGGAGACCGCGGCGGATTGCTTCGGCAACAGCCCCATGATCGCGAGCGAGGTCACGCTCTTGCCGCAGCCGGACTCGCCGACGAGGCCGAGCGTCGCGCCCTTGGCGACGGAAAGATCGACGCTGTCGACGGCATGCGTCTTGCGGCCGTCATCGCCCTGGAAGGTGACGCGCAGGCCTTCGATCTCGATCAGCGGGCCTGCCGTCATTCGCGGCTCGTGGTTGCCGTGGCGATGCCGGCGTCGATTGTGGCGCGATCGCTGGTTCCGGCCGGGTTGCCGCGGGTCGGCATGAAGCTCCGGAACGGCACCCAGTGCTCACGGCTGACGGCTTCCAGCCGCTCAAGCTCGCGCAGGGGATCGGCGTGGTCGTCGACGCGCAGGTCGAGCGCCGGCCATTCCTCCGCGCCGTGGATCAGAAGCGCCGCCGATTGCTTGCCGCGCTTGTCGCCGCCGGCCGCTTCGCCGGCGAACATCGCCTTGATCAGCCGTTCCGCGAACGGCAGCTTCTCGTTCTCGGCATAAATGCGCGCGGTCTCGTCGAGCACTGCGGGTCCGGCCAGCATGTTGCCGGCGATCGAGAACCCGTCGCCGGCGATATGGCCGAACCAGTCGATGCAGTCCTTGCCGGAATGCGCCGCGATGCGGCCCCTGGCGTCCATGACATGGACCTGCCGGCTCTCGCGGCCGCTGTCGGGCGCAATCAGCGCCGCGATCACCTCATACGGGCTGTTGCCGCCGCGTAACAGCGCGAGGCCGTCGATGCCGTAATAGGGATTGACCAGCGCTTGCGTCGCCACCGCGCCGATTGCGGGTGCGATGTGCGGCACCAGCGCGCCGACCGCGAAGAACCGCGTCGCGACGGCGATGCCGAGCTGGCCGGTGGCGCTGTCGCGGGCGATGATCGACCAGGTCATCTCAAACCTTCGTGCTTAGCGGCCTGCGGCGTAACCCTGCATGCCGCGCGGATTGGCGGCGGCGCGGCGGCGGGCACCGACCTTCGAGGCCGCGGTGAGGCGGCCTTCCGACCAATCGGGACCGATCTCAACCACATGGCCGCGGCGCTTCAATTCGTCGATGGTCGATTTCGGCACGCGGTTTTCCAGCACCAGCACGCCGGGCCGCGACGTGCGCGGCCAGAACGAAATCGGGAAATGCTCGGAGTGCCAGGCCGGCGCGTCGATCGCCTCCTGCAGATTGAGCTTGGCGTGGACATGGCGCAGGAAGAACTGCGTGATCCACTGGTCCTGCTGGTCGCCGCCCGGCGAGCCCCAGGAGAGATACGGCTCGCCGTCGCGCAGCGCCATGGTCGGCGAGAGCGTGGTGCGCGGCCGCTTGCCCGGCGCGAGCGAGGCAGGGTGGTTCTCCTCGAGCCAGAACATCTGGGCGCGGCTGCCGAGGCAGAAGCCGATCTCGGGAATCACCGGCGAGGACTGCAGCCAGCCGCCGGACGGCGTCGCCGAGATCATGTTGCCGGCCTTGTCGATGATGTCGAAATGCACGGTGTCGCCGCGCACCTCGCCGAACCGGCCGACGGTCGGCTCGCCCGCGCCCATGGCGCCGACCGCTTCGCGATGCCCTTCGGCGTGTCGCAACTTTACGACGCCGCCGAAGCCTTCGACCGAGCCGGGGCGGAAGTCGAGCGAAGCCTTGTCTTTTGAGATCAGCTTGCGCCGTTCGTTGTTATAGGCATCGGACAGCAGCGTCTCGATCGGGATCGCGGTGAATTTCGGATCGCCGTAGAACGTCTCGCGATCGGCATAAGCGAGCTTGGCGGCTTCGATCTGCAGATGGATGAAATCGGGGCCTGCGGGATCGAGCCCGTCGAGCTCGAAACCCTTCAGCAGCGCGAGCTGCTGCAGCATCACCGGACCCTGGCTCCAGACCCCGGCCTTCTGCACGGTGTAGCGGCCGTAATCATAGGTGAGCGGCGCCTCGATGGTCGGTTGCCAGCGTGCCATGTCGTCGGCCGACAGCACGCCGCGATGCGGCGAGCCGGAAACGTCCATCACCTCCTGGGTGCGACAGAACTTGTCGATCGCCTCGGCGACGAAGCCCTTCGACCAGGCCTGCCGCGCGCGCTCGATCTGCGCGACGCGGTCACTGCCGGCGCTCTCTGCCTCATCGAGGATGCGTGTGTAAGTTTCCGCGAGCTTCTTGTTGGTGAAGATGGTGCCGGGCTTCGGCACCTCGCCACCAGGCAAATAGACGTCGGCCGATGTGGTCCAGTATTTCCGGAACAGTTGTTCGACGGTCTTGATGGTGGCCGATGCACGCTCGACAAGCGGGTAGCCGTCGCGGGCGTAGGCGATCGCGGGCTCCAGCACGTCGCGCAGCTTCATGGTGCCGTAGTCGCGCAGCAGCAGCGTCCAGGATTCGAATGTGCCGGGCACGCAGGCCGCAAGCAGGCCGGTGCCGGGCACCATCTCGAGCCCCTCGCTGCGGTAATGCGCGATGGTTGCCTTCGCCGGCGCCGGGCCCTGGCCGCAGATCACCTCGCTCTTGCCGCGCTTGACGTCGTGCACGATGATCGGCACGTCGCCGCCGGGGCCGTTCAGATGCGGCTCGACCACCTGTAGCGTGAAGGCGGTGGCCACTCCGGCGTCAAAGGCGTTGCCGCCTTTCTCCAGCGTTGCCATGCCGACCGCGGTGGCGATCCAGTGCGTCGAGGTGACGACGCCGAAGGTGCCTTCGATCTCGGGCCGCGTTGTGAACGGATCGGGGTTGATGTTGCTCATGGCGATTGACCGTTCGTCGGTTTGTTGTTGGACCTCTTCGGCGGGCGCACTTGATCACAGGCCGGCTGGTATGCCAACCGCTTGGTGGACATGGCCGCTCCCATCCGCGTGATCATGCCGGAACGGCGGCGGGACTGTTGACGGCATGGCAGGCGACGCCGTCGATCAGTTCCGGCGTCTTCTGGCGGCAGAGATCGAAGGCGAGGGGACAGCGCGGGTTGAACGAGCAGCCCTGCGGCGGATCGATCGGATTTGGAATCTCGCCCTTCACCGGGATGCGCTGGCGGCCGGACATCGCAAGGTCCGGAACCGCGCCGAGCAGCATCTTCGTGTAGGGCATCCGCGGGTTCTCGAACAATTCCCGACCCTCGGCGATTTCGACGATGCGGCCGAGATACATCACGCCGATCCGGCTCGCCATGTGGCGGACCACCGCGAGATTGTGGCTGATGAAGAGATAGGTGAGGCCGAACTTGTCCTGCAGGTCGCGCATCAGATTGAGGATCTGCGCCTGCACGGAGACGTCGAGCGCTGAGGTCGGCTCGTCGCAGACGATGAACTCGGCCTCGGATGCCAGCGCGCGGGCGATCGCGATGCGCTGGCGCTGGCCGCCGGAAAATTCGTGCGGGAATTTTTGGCCGTCGTCGGGGTGCAGGCCGACCAGCGAGAGCAATTCGCCGACCCGGGCCTTGATGTCGCGCTCGCCCTGGATCAGGTCGAAGGCGCGGATCGGCTCGGCGACGATGGCGGCGACCCGGTAGCGCGGATTGAGGCTCGCATAGGGATCCTGAAAAACCATCTGGATGCGCCGGCGCAAGCGGCGGCGCGCCTGGCCCTGCCGCGGGTCGGTCATCGAGACCCCGTCGATGACGACCTCGCCCGAACTCGGCGGCAGCAGGCCGACCACCATGCGCGCGACCGTGGTCTTGCCGGAACCGGATTCGCCGACCAGCGCGAAGGTCTCGCCGCGCTTGATGTCGAAAGAGACGCCGTCGACGGCTTTCAGGAATTCGAGATGGCCGCCCTCGATCACGCGGTTGAGCCACGGCTTGGAGACGTCGAAGACGCGGCGCAGGTTCCTGACCTCGATCAATGTCCCGCTCATGCCGCCGTCTCCTTCGCCGGCTCGAACAGATGGCAGGCGACGGATTGCGTGCCCTGCCGGATCGGCTCGGGGCGTTCGACGTGGCAGCGATCGAAGGCAAACGCGCAGCGCGGATTGAACGGGCAGCCTGGCGGAATCGCCGACAGCCGCGGCATCGAGCCGGGGATCTGCACCAGGCGCTTGTCCTCGCCGGCGAGGGTCGGGATCGCGCCCATCAGGCCCTTGGCATAGGGATGCAGCGGGTTGCGCACCACCTCCTGCACCGGGCCGATCTCGGCGATGCGGCCGGAATACATCACCGCCACGCGGTCACAGGTCTCGGCGATCACGCCCATGTCGTGGGTCACCAGCATCACGGCGGTGCCGTGGTCGCGGCCGAGCCGCTTGATCAGCGCGATGATCTGCGCCTGCACGGAGACGTCGAGCGCGGTGGTCGGCTCGTCGGCGATGATCAGTTCGGGCTCGGCGCAGATCGCAAGCGCGATCACGACGCGCTGGCGCATGCCGCCGGAGAATTCGTGCGGATAGCCGTCGATGCGCTTTTCCGGCGCAGGAATGCCGACCTCGGCCAACAGATCGATGGCGCGCCTGCGCGCGGCGCTCTCGCTGAGATTGCTGTGGGTGCGAATGGTCTCGACGATCTGGTCGCCGATCCGGTAGAGCGGATTGAGGCTGGTCAGCGGATCCTGGAAGATCATGCCGATCCGCTTGCCCCTGATGCGGCGGATCTCCTCCGGCGGAAGATGGTCGATCCGCGTGCCCGATAGTTCGATCTCGCCGCCGGAAATGCGGCCGGGCGGATCGATCAGCCCGATCACGGCTAGCCCCGTGACCGATTTGCCGGCGCCGGACTCGCCGACCACGCCGAGCACCTCGCCCTTGGCGATGTCGAACGACACGCCGTTGATGGCGCGCAAGGTCGCACGGCGGGTGACGAATTCCACCTCGAGATTGCGCACGGAAAGAACAGGCTTGGTCATCGGAGCTTTGGATTGAGGGCGTCGCGCAGCCAGTCGCCGAGCAGGTTGATGGAGAGGATCAGGCCGGCCAGCGCAATGCCGGGGAAGGCGACGATCCACCATTCGCCGGCGAACAGATAGTTGTTGCCGATCCGGATCAGGGTGCCGAGCGAGGGCATGGTGTCGGGCATGCCGGCGCCAAGGAATGACAGCGTCGCCTCGGTGATGATCGCGAGCGCGAGGTTGATGGTGGCGATGACGAGGATCGGGCCCATCGTGTTCGGCAGCACGTGCCGCAGCATGATCTTCGGCGCCGGCAGGCCGATCAGCTGCGCCGCGGCCACGTAATCCTTGTTCTTCTCGACCATCACCGAACCGCGCACGGTGCGGGCATATTGCACCCAGAAACTGAGGCCGATCGCGATGATGAGGACGCCGAGCGTGCTCATCTCGTCGAGCCGGTTGCCGAGCAGCGATTTGGCGACGCCGTTGACCAGCAGCGCGATCAGGATCGCGGGGAAGGTGAGCTGCACGTCGGCGATCCGCATGATCACGGTGTCGACCACGCCGCCGAAATAGCCTGCGATCAGCCCGAGGGCGATGCCGAGCGCGCCGGCAAAGACCACGCCGGCCAAGCCGACCGCAAGGGAGATGCGCAGGCCGTAAAGGATCGCCGAGAGCACGTCGCGGCCCTGCTCGTCGGTGCCGAGCAGGAACGGGCTTTGGCCGTCGGCGGTCCACAGCGGCGCGATCCGCGAGTTGATCAGCTGCAGCTGCGCCGGGTCGAACGGGTTCTGCACCGCGAGCCATGATGCGAAGATTGCGAGCAGAAAGAACAGCAGCGTGATCACGGCGGCGACCATCGTCAGCCTGGAGCGGCGGAACGAATAGAAGATGTCGCTGTCGAGCGCGCGCTTGAACCAGCCGGCGGGTGCCTGGTGGCCTTCGGAGCGATGGGGGACGACGGCGTCGGACATCGGTCAGCCCCTCACGCCGCGCGGCCGACGGTCGAGCGCAAGCGCGGATCGACCACGGTGTAGAGGATGTCGACCACGAGATTGATGGTGACGAAGATCAGCGAGACCATCAACAGATACGCGGCCATGATCGGGATATCGACATTTTGCACGGCCTGCACGAACAGAAGTCCCATGCCCGGCCATTGGAACACGGTTTCGGTGATGATCGAGAAAGCAATAACCGAGCCAAACTGCAGGCCGGCCACCGTGATCACCGGAACCAGGGTGTTCTTCAGCGCATGGCCGAAATGGATCGCGCGCGTGGTCAGCCCGCGGGCGCGGGCGAAGCGGATATAGTCGGTCCGCAACACTTCCAGCATTTCGGCGCGCACCAGCCGCATGATCAGGGTCATCTGGAACAGCCCGAGCGTGATCGCCGGCATGATCAGCGCCTTCAGGCCCGAGACGGTGAGCAGTCCGGTGGTCCACCAGCCGAGCTTCACCACCTCGCCGCGGCCGAACGAGGGCAGCCAGCCCAAGGTCACCGCGAACAGATAGATCAGGAGGATGCCGATCAGGAAGGTCGGCAGCGAAATGCCGATCAGCGATACCGCCTGGAATAATTTGGCAAGCACGGTGTCGCGGCGCAGCGCCGAATAGACCCCCATCAGGATGCCGGCCACCATCGCGAACAGCGTCGCGCAGATCGAAAGCTCCAGCGTCGCCGGCAGCCGCTCCGCCAGCAGCGAGGAGACCGGCAGGCGGAACTGGTAGGACACGCCGAACTTGAACTGCAGCGCATTGATGAAGTAGCGGCCGAACTGCACCAGCACGGGATCGTCAAGGCCGAGCGACTGCCGGATTTCAGCGCGCTGCGCGGCCGAGGTGTCGATCGAGACGATCTGGTTCACCGGGTCGCCGGCGAAGCGGAACATCGCGAACGCAATCACGCCCACGGCGAGCATCACGCCGATCGCCTGCAGGAAGCGGCGAAGAGTGAAAGCCAGCATCTCTACCTTTCACTGCTTTTGACATTCGGCGCGCGGCTTTGCGCGGCCGGAAAACGAGCGGTCCCGGAAGCCTGCGCTTCCGGGACCCAATTCGCCAGAGCCACTATTCACCCTGTTTGGTCGCCCAGTAGAGCAGCACCTGGTTGTCCGCGCGCTGGGTCAATTTGACCTTTTTCGACACGCCCCACACCAGCGGTTGCTGATGCAGCGGAATGTAGCCGTAATCCTTGATGACGATGTCGTAGGCCTGCTTGATCAACTGGTCGCGCTTGGCAGTGTCGCCCTCGATCAGGACCTTGTCGGTGAGCGCGTCGACTTCCTTGTTGCAATAGCCGCCGAGATTGGCCTCGCCCCGGGTGGCATCCTTCGGATCGTCGCGGCAGCCGAGGATGTCGTGCAGCACGTTGTGCGAGTCGGACGTCGCGGGCGTCCAGCCCAGCATGAAGAACGAGGTCTGGTAGCCGCCGGGCTTCAGCACCTTGGCGAAATACTGCGCCTTCGGCTGCGCCAGCAGGTTCACCTTGACGCCGATGCGGGCCAGCATGCCGACCACCGCCTGGCAGATCGCGGCGTCGTTGACATAGCGGTCGTTCGGGCAGTCCATCGTGACTTCGAAGCCGTTCGGATAGCCGGCGTCGGCCAGCAGCTTCTTGGCACCATCGGGATCGAGCTTCGGCCGGGTGAATTCCTTCGACAGCGGATAGAGCTCGGGGGCGATCATCAACGTCGAGGGGGTCGACATGCCGCGCATGACGCGGGTCTTGATCAGATCGACGTCGATGGTCTTGTAGAATGCTTCGCGGACGCGGATGTCCTTGAACGGATTCTTGCCCTTGATGTTGGAATACAGCAGCTCGTCGCGCGCCGTATCCATGCCGATGAAGATGGTGCGAATCTCCGGCGCGGTCATGACGGTGGCGACGCCGCTGGAATTGACGCGCTGGATGTCCTGGAGCGGAACCGGTTCGATCACGTCGACTTCGCCCGAGAGCAGCGCGGCCACGCGGGTGGCGTCGGAGCCGATCGGCGTGAAGATAATCTCCTTGAGATTATGCTCGGGCTTGCGCCAATAGCCGGCAAACGCCTTGAACACGGTCTTCACGCCTGGCTGGTGGCTCTCGATCGTGAAGGGGCCGGTGCCGTTCTCGTGCAGCGCCGCGTAGCTCGGCGTGGTTGCGGAGGCCGGCGTCGGTGCAACCGAGTTGTTCTCCTCGGACCACTTCTTGTCCATGATGTACCAGCTATCCCACTGCGAGATCAGGATGGGATTGGGCGAGTCCAGCGTCACGTCGACGGTGTAGTCGTCGACCTTGCTGAACTTGGCGTCGGCCGGGACGTTGCTGAGGAAATTCGAGCCCTTGGCGCGGACGCGCTCGGCCGAGAACAGCACGTCGTCGGCGGTGAAGGGGTCGCCATTGTGGAATTTCACGCCCTTGCGCAGATGGAAGCGCCATTTGGTCGGGCTCAGCGTCTCCCAGCTTTCCGCCAGGGCCGGAATGATCTTGAGGTCCTTGTCGCGCGCGGTGAGGCCTTCGTAGACGTGGGCGTGGTGCGCGATCGTCGTGGTTTCCTTCAGCGTGTAGGGATCCAGCGACTTCAGCTCGCCCTGGTTCGCATACTTCAACGTCTGGGCCGATGCCGGCCAAGCAAAGGCAACGAATGCGACGGCAGCCGCCGCAAAACTCCAACGTACCGACATGTGATCCCGCGTCCCCGTTTTTGTCCGCCGGCTGCTGTGTCCGGCTGGTATTATCGATCCATGTTGCCAGAGTTTACCGGCTGCGCAAGCGCGATTTGCCAAAGGGTTAACCGGTTTGCGCGGGTGCAGCGCAATGAAGCGATCTAAGAGCAGGCGGCAGGCGCGAACGCGTGACATTCGACTTTCGGAGTGCCCGCTTGTCGCTCCCGGGAATGATCGCGGGCGCGCCGCGTTATGCCGGCCGCTCCAACCAGTTTGGAGCAGCGGCTCCAAACGGTTTGGTTGACCATAACGGATGATTGAGGCCGACTGCCCCCCGGGGCAGGTACGGCTCGCTTGCGCAACTCGCCCCGTCGCGGCGATACTATGGCGGGCCAAGGCGCATTTGAGGAGGCGGATATGAAGGTCAACGTTGAGATAGATTGTACGCCCCTCGAAGCGCGGCAGTTCTTCGGCCTGCCGGATGTGGCGCCGATGCAAACCGCCGTCATGGACAAGCTGCAGCAGCAGATGCTGTCGAACATCGAGAAGATTTCGCCGGAATCGCTGATGCAGAGCTGGTTCACCTTCGATCCCAAGCTCGCCGAGCGCTTCCAGGACATGTTCGTGGCGATGGCCGGCTTCGGCGGCGCGAGCAAGAAGAAATAGTGGCCGGCATGGACAGGAGCGTTGATGGGACCGAACGCCGGTTGCGCCCGCCGAGCCTGTTCCTGATGCTGGCGGAGGCGCGCGGCGTGCTCGAGCTCAATTCGAGCCTGCTGCTGTCGCCTTTGCTGATGCGGGCGCCGAGAGGCGATGGTCATCCGGTGCTCGCGCTGCCGGGCTTCCTCGCCAGCGACCTTTCGATGGCGCCGATGCGGCGCTATCTGAAGGAGCTCGGCTACGACGCCTATGCCTGGAACATGGGCCGCAATTTCGGCGGGATTTCCAGCAGGCGGGCTGCGCTGCGCGACCTGCTGAAGCGGGTCCATGAGGCGTCCGGGCGCAAGGTCTCGATCATCGGCTGGAGCCTCGGCGGCGTCTATGCGCGCGACCTGGCGTCGCAGATGCCGGAGCTGGTGCGCTCCATCATCACGCTGGGCAGCCCGTTCGCCGACGACATCCGCGCCACCAATGCGACGCGGCTCTATGAGCTGTTGTCCGGCGAAGCTGTGGGTGACATCCCTGAGATCCGCGCCGCGATCGCCGGCGACATGCCGGTGCCGACAACCTCGATCTATTCCCGCACCGATGGCATCGTGAACTGGCGGACCTCGCGCGTGCGGCCGTCGGCCACCGCCGAGAACATCGAGGTGCATTTCGCCAGCCATATCGGCCTCGGCGTCAATCCCGCGGCGCTGTGGGCGATTGCGGACCGGCTGGCCCAGCCGGAAGGGGAATTCCGGCATTTTGACCGCTCGGGCCCCTTTGCCATTGCCTACGGGCCGGCAGAACAGGCACTATCCTGACCAAAAGACGAGAAGCGCCGCCCAAGGCGCCCGCGTAAGTAGGCTCTCGGGAGGAGATCATGAGCGACGCCAAGAAGCTGTCCTCGCTGGACGCATCGTTTCTCTATCTGGAAACGCCGGAAATGCCGATGCATGTCGGCAGCATGGCGATCTTCCGCCTGCCCGACGGCTACAAGGGCGACTTCTTCGAGGAGTTCAAGGCGATGATCGCCTCGCGGCTGCACATCGCGCCGATCCTCAAGGCATGCCTGCAGAAGGCGCCGCTCGACATCGATCATCCGTCCTGGGTCGAGGACGATCAGTTCGACATCGACCGTCACATCTTCCGCGCCAGCCTGCCGGCGCCGCGCGATCGCGCGACGCTGGAGCGTATCGTCGGCTGGATGCACGCCAAGCTGTTGAACCGCGCCCGCCCGCTCTGGGAGTTCTACGTCTTCGAGGGCATGAAGGACAACGAGATCGGGCTCTATTCCAAGATGCACCATGCCTGCATCGACGGCGGCGCCGGCGCGGCGCTGACCAGCATGATCTACGACCTGACGCCGGTGCCGCGCGAGATCGAGCCGCCGAGCGCGAAGAAAGTCGCGCAGGAGCCGCGCGACATCGCGGCCAATCTGATCGATGCCTATCAGCAGCTCTGGACCCAGCCGTTCGAGGCCGCTGCCGCCGCGCAGAAGAGCCTGGAGCTGCCGCGTTCCGGCAAGAGCGACCTCGGCTCGATCCTGTTCGACAACGCCATGTTCCAGATCGAGAGCGCGGTGAAGTTCGCCGGCTCGATGCCGACGGTCATGAAGAGCCTGTCCGACGTCGTCGCCAAGGTCGCCGATCCGAGGTCGCGCGAGAGCCTGCAGGCGATGGCCTCGCCGCCGACCATCCTCAACAAGGCGATCTCGTCCGAACGCAGCTTTGCCGGCACCTCGATCTCGCTGTCGCGTGCCAAGGCACTGGCGAAGGCGTCCGGCGGCAAGCTCAACGACGTCGTGCTGGCGCTCGCCTCCGGCGTGGTGCGGCGCTATCTGATCAGCCAGGGCGCGCTGCCGAACAAGTCGCTGACGGCAGGTGTTCCGATCTCGCTGCGCGAGGAGGGCAATGCCGAATCCAACAACCAGGTGTTCGGCATGATCTGCTCGATCGCGACCGACATCGAAGACCCCAGGAAGCGGCTGGAAACCATCATCGCGCAGTCGACCAGGTCCAAGGAGATGTCGCATCCGCTGCGCGCCTTGGTGCCGCAGGTCACCAACATCTCGCTGCTGGGGGCGCCGATCCTGGTGCAGATCCTGGCGCTGCTCTACAGCCGCTCCGACCTCTCCAACGTGCTGCCGCCGGCCACCAACATCACGGTCTCGAACGTGCCGGGGCCGCGGCAGACGCTGTATGCGGCGGGTGCCGAGCTGCTGCACATCTTCCCGGTCTCGATCTCGACCCACGGCGTGGCGCTCAACATCACCGTGCAGAGCTACCGCGATCAGCTCGATTTCGGCTTCATCGTGGGCGCCAACATCATTCCCCACGTGCAGGTGATGTGCGACATGCTGCCGCTCGAGTTCGATGTACTCGAGGCGGCGTTCGCTCCCCCGCCTGCGGACATCAAGGGCGCAGCCGAATAAGGATCCCTGCCGATGATTGAGATGCCACCGCTGCAGTTCGCCGAGACGAACGGCATCCGCATGGGGTTTTATGAAGCAGGCCCCAAGACCGACACGCCGCCGGTGGTGCTGTGCCACGGCTGGCCTGAACTGGCGTTCTCCTGGCGCCACCAGATCAAGGCGCTGGGCGAGGCCGGCATCCGGGTGATTGCGCCGGATCAGCGCGGCTATGGCGCGACCGACCGGCCGGAGCCGGTCGAGGCCTACGACATGGAGCACCTGACCGGCGATCTCGTCGGCCTGCTCGACCATCTCAAGATCGACAAGGCGATCTTCGCCGGTCACGATTGGGGCGGCTTTGTCGTCTGGCAGATGCCGCTCAGGCATCCTGCGCGGGTCGCCGGCGTCGTCGGCGTCAACACGCCGCATTGGGACCGCGCGCCGATGGACCCGGTCGCGCTGTTCCGCCAACGCTTCGGCGACCACATGTACATCGTCCAGTTCCAGGATCCGGGGCGCGAGCCCGACCGCATCTTCGGCAGCCGCGTCGAGCAGACCTTCGACGCCTTCATGCGCAAGCCGGCGCCGCGTCCGGCGGACGCGCCGCCCGAACAGCCGATCGCCGGCGTCGGTGCCTCGGCGCGGCTCAATCTGGCGTTTCCGCAGATGATCGCGAATTACGACGCCAAGCATGATCCGCGCACGCCGATCCTGTCCGCGGACGAGAAAAAGGTGTTCGTCGACACCTTCACCAAGACCGGCTTCACCGGCGGCATCAACTGGTATCGCAATTTCACCCGCAACTGGGAGCGCTCGGCCGGGCTGGACCATCACGTCCGGGTGCCGTCGCTGATGATCATGGCCGAGAACGACGCGGTGCTGCCGCCCTCGGCCGCCGACGGCATGGAGCGGCTGGTGCCGGACCTCGAGAAGTACCTGGTCAAGGACAGCGGCCATTGGACGCAGCAGGAAAAGCCTGACGAAGTCAGCGCGAAGCTGATCGAATGGCGCAGAAAGCGGTTTGGGTGACGACGGGACACCAACGCCGTCATTGCGAGCGAAGCGAAGCAATCCATCGGTCCGCATACGAGGATGTATGGATTGCTTCGTCGCTTCGCTCCTCGCAATGACGAATAGGTGACAGGGGGCAATCTCGACATGGCGTCCGGCAACAGACTGAGTCCGATTCCGCATCCGCCGACGAAGCCGGTGGTCGGCAACATGCTGTCGCTGGACTCGACCGCGCCGGTGCAGCATCTCGTCAAGCTCTCCAAGGAGCTGGGACCGATCTTCTGGCTCGACATGATGGGCGCGCCGCTCGTGATCGTGTCCGGTCACGATCTGGTCGACGAGCTCTCCGACGAGAAGCGCTTCGACAAGGCGGTGCGCGGCTCGCTGCGCCGGGTGCGCGCGGTCGGCGGCGACGGCCTGTTCACCGCCGACACCAGGGAGCCGAACTGGAGCAAGGCGCACAACATCCTGATGCAGCCGTTCGGCAACCGCGCCATGCAATCGTACCACCCGAGCATGGTCGACATCGCCGAGCAGCTGGTCAAGAAATGGGAGCGCCTCAACGCCGACGAGGAGATCGAGGTCGTCCACGACATGACGGCGCTCACCCTCGACACCATCGGCCTCTGCGGCTTCGACTACCGCTTCAACTCGTTCTACCGCCGCGACTACCACCCGTTCGTGGAATCGCTGGTGCGCTCGCTCGAAACCATCATGATGACCCGCGGCCTGCCGCTCGAGGGTCTGTGGATGCAGAAGCGGCGCAAGACGCTGGCCGACGACGTCGCCTTCATGAACAAGATGGTCGACGAGATCATCGCCGAGCGGCGCGGCAACACCGCCGCGACCGACGACAAGAAGGACATGCTGGCGGCGATGATGACCGGCGTCGACCGCGCCACCGGCGAGCAGCTCGACGACGTCAACATCCGCTACCAGATCAACACCTTCCTGATCGCCGGCCACGAGACCACCAGCGGCCTGTTGTCGTGCACGATCTACGCGCTGCTGAAGCACCCGGAGGTGCTGAAGAAGGCCTATGAGGAGGTCGATCGCGTCCTTGGTCCCGACGTCAACGCGCGGCCGACCTATCAGCAGGTGACGCAGCTCACCTACATCACGCAATGTTTGAAGGAGGCGCTGCGGCTGTGGCCGCCGGCGCCGGCCTACGGCATCGCGCCTTTGGCCGATGAGATGATCGGCGGCAAGTACAAGCTGAAGAAGAACACCTTCATCACCATCCTGGTGATGGCGCTGCACCGCGATCCCAGCGTCTGGGGCCCGAACCCCGACGTGTTCGATCCCGAGAATTTCAGCCGCGAGGCGGAGGCCAAGCGCCCGATCAATGCCTGGAAGCCGTTCGGCAACGGCCAGCGCGCCTGCATCGGCCGCGGCTTTGCCATGCACGAGGCGGCGCTGGCGATCGGGATGATCCTGCAACGCTTCAAGCTGATCGACGTGCATCGCTATCAGATGCATCTGAAGGAGACGCTGACCGTCAAGCCGGATGGCTTCAGGATCAAGGTGCGGCCGCGCGACGACAAGGACCGCGGCGCGTTCGCCGGCGGCACGGGCGCGGTTGCGGCCGCGCCGAAGGCACCGCGCGCGCCGGCCACGCGCCCGGGCCACAACACGCCGATGCTGGTGCTGTACGGCTCCAATCTCGGCTCGGCCGAAGAACTGGCGACCCGCATGGCGGATCTGTCGGAGATCAACGGCTTCGCGACGCGGTTGGGTCCGCTGGACGACTATGTCGGCAAGCTGCCGGAGGAGGGCGGCGTGCTGATCATCTGCGCCTCCTACAACGGCGCGGCGCCCGACAACGCCACGCAGTTCGTCAAATGGCTCGATAGCGACCTGCCGAAGGATGCCTTCGCCAAGGTGCGCTACGCGGTGTTCGGTTGCGGCAACAGCGATTGGGCGGCGACCTACCAGTCGGTGCCGCGTTTCATCGACGAGCAGCTCACCAAACATGGCGCACGCGCGGTCTATCCGCGCGGCGAGGGCGATGCGCGCAGCGATCTCGACGGCCAGTTCCAGAAATGGTTCCCGGAGGCGGCCAAGGTCGCGACCAAGGAATTCGGCATCGACTGGAATTTCACCCGCACCGCCGAGGACGAGCCGCTCTATGCGATCGAGCCGGTGGCGCAGGGTGCGGTCAACACCATCGTGACGCAGGGCGGCGCGGTGCCGATGAAGGTGCTCGCCAACAGCGAGCTGCAGACCAAGGCAGGCGCCAATCCGTCGGAGCGTTCGACCCGGCATATCGAGGTCGAGCTGCCGGCCAGTCTGAAATACCGTGTCGGCGATCATCTTAGCGTGGTGCCGCGCAACGACCCGACATTGGTCGATTCCGTTGCGCGCCGCTTCGGCTTCCTGCCGGCCGACCAGATCCGCCTGCAGGTCTCGGAAGGCCGCCGCGCGCAATTGCCGGTCGGCAATGCGGTGTCGGTCGGGCGGCTGCTCACCGAGTTCGTCGAGCTGCAGCAGGTCGCGACCCGCAAGCAGATCCAGATCATGGCCGAGCACACCCGCTGCCCGGTGACCAAGCCGAAGCTGATGGCCTATGTCGGGGACGACGATGCCTCGGCCGCGCGCTATCGCACCGACGTCTTGGCGAAGCGCAAATCGGTATTCGACCTGCTCGAGGAATATCCGGCCTGCGAGCTGCCGTTCCACCTCTATCTCGAAATGCTGTCGCTGCTGGCGCCGCGCTATTATTCGATCTCGTCGTCTCCGGCCGGCGAGGCGCAGCGCTGCAGCGTCACCGTGGGCGTGGTGGAGGCGCCGGCAAGTTCCGGCCGCGGCATCTACAAGGGCATCTGCTCGAACTATCTGGCGCGCCGCCGTGCCGGCGACACTGTCCACGCCACCATCAAGGAGACCAAGGCGGGCTTCCGCCTGCCCGATGACAATGCCGTGCCGATCATCATGATCGGGCCGGGCACCGGGCTCGCACCGTTCCGCGGCTTCCTGCAGGAGCGCGCCGCGCGCAGGGCGCAGGGCGCGACGCTGGGGCCGGCGCTGCTGTTCTTCGGCTGCCGGCACCCCGCGCAGGACTTCATCTATGCGGATGAGCTGAAGGCGTTCGCAGCCGACGGCGTCAGTGAACTCCACACCGCCTTCTCACGTGCCGATGGCCCGAAGACCTATGTGCAGCACCTCGTCGCCGCGCACAAGGACCGGGTCTGGGAGCTGATCCAGAAGGGCGCGATCGTCTACGTCTGCGGCGACGGCGGCAAGATGGAGCCCGACGTCAAGGCGACCTTGATGTCGATCTATCGCGAGCGCACCGGTGTCGACACTGACGCCGCCGCGCGCTGGATCGAGGAAATGGGCACCAGGAACCGCTACGTGCTCGACGTCTGGGCAGGCGGGTAGGCTTGCGACCTAGGATGAGCGTGATGCATCCCCATCGTCGTCCCTGCGAAAGCAGGGACGACACTGAGTTTGTTGCGCCATTCGTGAGTCACTATTTCGCATTCTCCGGACGCGAGCTTCGCCCGCCCTGACGGCCATGTTACAAGCCGCCGCATGATTCCATGGGAAAAGATCGATACCGCGCGCATTCCCGGCACCGAGGGTGAATTGCGTCTGATGCGGCGTGGCCGCGAATTCTCGATCATGCTCGGCACCAACGAGCTGATGAACAGCCGCCTGTCGGGCTCGGAAGAGGCGCTGGCGACGCTTGCCGCGAAGAAGATCGAGAAGGTCGCACGGCCGCATTTTCTGATCGGCGGTCTCGGCATGGGCTTTACGCTGCGGGCCGCACTCGCCGTGCTCGGGCCCGAGGCGAGAATCGTGGTGGCCGAACTGGTGCCGGCTGTCGTTGCCTGGGCGCGAGGCCCGATGGCGGAGATCTTCGGCGACAGCCTGAACGATCCGCGCGTGAGCATCCGGGAGGAGGATGTTGCCAGCGTGATCGAACGCCAACCGCTCAGCTTCGATGCCATCTTGCTCGACGTCGATAACGGGCCTGAAGGTCTCACCCGTACGGCCAATGACGCGCTGTATGATGTCTCCGGGCTCAGGATCGCACACACGGCATTGCGCCGCGGCGGCGTGCTCGCCGTCTGGTCGTCCGGTCCGAATGCCAAGTTCCCGAAATCGCTGTCCCGGGCCGGGTTCGCGGTCAACGAAATTGCCGTCCGCGCCACCGGCCGGGGCCGCGGTGTCCGCCACGTGATCTGGATCGCGGTCAAGCAATAGCCGGCGTCCCGGCGCGCTCGCCAGCCTGATCATGCCAGCGGCCGAGCACAAGCCGTCACGATGCCTCAGAACATCGTGTTGCTGTTCGCCGGGTTTTCCGGAACTGGCTGCACCACGTCCCAATGCTCGACGATCTTGCCGTCCTCGAGCTTGAAGATGTCGACGATCGCATTGCCGCGGGTGCCGGGCTCGCGCACGGCGTGGACGTGCAGGATCACGTAGTCGCCGTCGACGAATGAGCGCTTGATTTCGCTGTGCGAGTTCGGAAACTTTTCGCGCAGGAAGCCGATGAACTTGCGGAAGCCTTCCGGGCCGTCGGCCGCGCCGGGATTGTGCTGCACATAGCGGTTGCCGACATAGGCGAGCGCTGCGTCGGCGTCCTTCTGGTTCAGCCCCTTCTCGTAGAACGCCAGCACCGCCTTGCGGTTGGCCTCCTGCTGCGCCTCGCCGGCGGCCGCCATTGCCGATGAAGATGCCAGCGCGAGGAGGAGAGCGGCGACGGCTGTCCGTGGCCGGAGGATGGTCTTCATCTAGTTGCTCCCGGTGGCTGAGCGGTGGATAGCGCTCTCTACAGCGTCCATGCCACGCCCGGAAGAACGCACTCCTGGCTCACATGGTTACCGGAAGATACCGGAGCCCCGTTCCGATTGAATCGGGACGGGGCTCTCGATTCTGGCTTTGGGGCGTTTTCTTCACGCGAACCGGGATCCACTTCGCTCGAAAACGCTCCGGCCTCACGCCGCCTTCGCCGCCGCGCCATGCGCGTGCTTGTCGATGGCGTCGATGATCTGCGGCCACATCGGGATCGGCAGGGCGTGGCCCATGCCCTCGATCATCACAAGCTTCGCGCCCGGGATCGAGACCGCGGTGTCCTTGCCGCCTTCAGGATGCACCAGCGGATCGATGGTGCCGTGGATCACCAGCGTCGGCGCCTTGACGCCGCGCAGGCGCTCCTTGCGGCTGCCGGAGGCGAGGATGGCGCGGAGCTGGCGGCCGACGCCCTCGGGATTGAGGCCGCGCTCATAGGTGCGCCGCGCGCGTTCGGGATCGAGCGCCTCATCCTCGGGAAACGATCCGTTGCGCAGGACTTTCCAGGTCTGCCCGAAGCGGACGAAATACTCTTCCTTGCTCTTCGGCGGTGGCGCCATCAGCACCGCGGTCGCCTCGCGGGTCGGCCCCGGGATCTTTGGATTGCCCGTGGTCGACATGATCGAGGTCAGCGAGCGCACGCGCTCGGGGAAGGTGATGGCAACCTCCTGCGCGATCATGCCGCCCATCGAGGCCCCGACCAGATGCGCGGTGCGGATGCCGAGCGCATCCATCAGCCCGATGGTGTCGCGGGCCATGTCGGCCAGCTTGTAGGGCGCTGCGACCGGGATCTTCAGGAAGCGGAGCTTGAGCAGTTCGAGCGCGGTCAGCCGCTTGCCGCCGCTCAGGCGGGAGGATTTGCCGATATCCCGGTTGTCGAATCGGATGACGCGAAAACCGCGCGCGGCGAGTTGGCGGCAGAACTCGTCGTCCCAATGGATCATCTGGGCGCCGAGGCCCATGATCAGGAGCAGCGGCTCGGCATTCGCATCGCCAAAAATCTCGTAGCAGATGTCGATGCCATTGGCGCGGATGATCTGCGGCGGCTGATGGGCGAGCGTGGTCACGGGCGTCCCCTGCTGGTGTCGCGGTCAGGAACCTCTATGCCACGGTTTGACGCAGCGCAGAAGAGCCTCGGCGTCGCTGGTCGCGCCGCGCAGTTGACCGATCAGCAGCAACAGTGTCGTATGGCAGAAACAAATGGAAGCGCGGCAAGCGCTCGGATTTGGTGTGGAGGAGCGCCGCATGGCCGACAAGGGCAACGACCCTGCCGTGATCTGGCAGACGATGATTGGCGAGATGGAGAAGGGGTTCAACTCCTTCGGCAACCAGCTCATGACCTCGCCGGAATTTTCCAAGGCGATGAACCAGGCCGGCGGCGTCGCGGCCGGCGCGCAGAAGCAGCTTGGCGAGCTGATGGAGAAATATCTGCTGGCGATGAACCTGCCGAGCCGCGCTCAGCTCGTCGGCATGGCCGAGCGCCTGCAATCGATGGAGAACCAGCTCAACGAGATCAAGACGCTGCTGCAGCAGGTGCACCACAATTCGCTGGCGCCGGACGACGGCCACGGCGCAACGCCGCGGCCACCGCGCACCAAGCAGCCGCCAGCGGAGGGAGGCAGCAAATGAATGCTCCCACCCCCTTTGATTTCGCCTCGATCTCCGAGCGGGTGCAGTCCGAGGTGCAGCGCGCGATCCAGCGCAGCATCAAGGGCGTCGAGTATTTCTCGAGCTCCGGCCCGTCGCTCGGCTCGACGCCGAAGGACGTGCTGTATTCGCGCGGCACCATGAACCTCTATCACT